>JANNHF010000031.1:0-10375 GCA_031404235.1 Chloroflexota bacterium | reverse complement strand
GTACGTCCTCGACCGCATCGTCCGGCTCGCGCACCCGATCGCTCCATTCATCAGCGACACCATCGCGCTGCAGCTGTGGCAGCGGCTTCCGAACACAGACCGCTCGCCGTCGCTCGTGATCGCGAAGTGGCCGAAGCCCGGAACGCGGTCCGTCGCGCTAGAAGAGCGCATGGAGATCGTGCTCGAGCTGGTGCGTGCGGTCAGGAATCTCCGTCAGGAGGCTGGCACCAAGCCGGGCGAGCGCGTGAAGACGACCCTCGGTGGCGACACGACGGCCATCCATGACCTCGCCGACCTGATCTCGCATCTCGCGCAGACCGAGGTCACGTTCGGATCCGGCAGCGGACAGGCCGCCGTCGTACGCGCCATCGAGGTGCGTGTCGCGGTCGAGCGCGACCCGGCCGAGTATCGCGCGCGGGTCGAGAAGGAGCTCACCGAGGCGAAGGAGACGCTGCGCCGCTCGCGCGAGCTGCTGGCGCGACCCGGCTTCGCGGAGAAGGCGCCGCAGAACGTGGTCGCCGGCGAGAGGGCGAAGCTCGCGGAGCGTGAAGAGCGTGTGCGGCTGATCGAAGAGGAGGTGCGCCGAGGCGGGGCCAAGCCCGCCTAGACTCGCGCCGTGCGCCAATGTCCGGCGTGCGGCGAGACGAACGCCGATAGAGCGCGCTTCTGCTCGTCATGTGCCACTCCGCTCGTCGGTCCGAGCGCAGCCCGCGAAGTGCGCAAGACCGTCACGATCGTCTTCAGCGACCTCAGCGGTTCCACCGCGCTCGGCGAGCGCCTGGATCCAGAGACGCTGCGCGACATCATGTCCCGTTACTTCGACGAGATGAGCGCGGTGCTGGCACGACATGGCGGGACCGTCGAGAAGTTCATCGGCGACGCGATCATGGCCGTCTTCGGGATCCCGCAGCTGCATGAGGACGACGCCGTCCGCGCGGTGCGCGCGGCGAGCGAGATGCGCGAACGGCTCGCGGTCTTGAATGCCGAGCTCGAACGCGACTGGGCTGTGACGCTCGCCGTGCGCACCGGGGTCAACACCGGTGAGGTGGTCGCGGGCGATCCTTCGGCCGGCCAGCGACTCGTCACGGGAGACACCGTGAACGTCGCGGCACGCCTCGAGCAGTCGGCGGCAGCGGGCGAGATCCTCTTGGGTGAAGGCACGTTCCGTCTGGTGCGCGACGCGGTCGAGGCCGAGCCTGTCTCGCCCCTCGTCCTGAAGGGCAAGTCGGCGACGGTGAAGGCACACCGCCTCTTACGCGTCATCCATGGAGCGCCCGGACGCGCGCGGCGGCTCGACTCTCCGATGATCGGCCGGGGCCGCGAACGCAAGGCGCTCGACGAGAACTTCGCGCGCGTCGCGTCCGAACGATCGAGCCGCCTCGTCACGATCCTCGGCGCAGCCGGCGTAGGAAAGTCGCGTCTCGTCGCCGAATTCATCGGCGCGGTCGCGAGATCGGCGACGGTGCTCCAGGGCCGCTGCCTTCACTACGGCGAGGGCATCACGTACTGGCCGGTGCTCGAGGCCGTGCGCACCGCCGCGGGGATCGCCGACGTGGACCCGCCGGCCGTGCAGCGACGGAAGATCGCTGCGGTGCTCGAAGGTGACCCAGATGCGCCCCGTGTGACCACCCGGCTTTGCCAGCTGCTCGGTCTGGAGCAGGGGGTGGCGGTCAAGGAAGAGACCTTCTGGGCGATCCGCCGGCTGTTCGAAGCCGTCGCACGCGTACGGCCGGTGGTCCTGCACTTCGACGACCTGCAGTGGGCCGAGACCACCTTCCTCGATCTTGTCGAGTACATCGCGCGGCAGAGCCATGCCCCGATCCTGCTGCTCGGCGTTGCCCGTGCTGAGCTCCTCGAGCATCGTCCGAGCTGGGGTGGCGAGGAGACCCCGAGCACGACCATCCAGCTCGAAGCTCTGACCGAGACCGAAGCGACGCACCTGATCGCGAACCTGCTCGGCTCGGCGCAGCTGGCGCCGCAGGCACAGGCGCGTATCACGAGCGCTGCCGAAGGCAACCCCCTGTTCGTCGAGGAGATGCTCGCGATGCTCATCGACGATGGTCTGCTTCGGCACTCGAACGGCCAATGGCTGCCAACACAGGATCTCTCTACCGTCGCCGTACCCGAGAGCATCCATACGCTGCTCGCCGCACGCCTGGATCGCCTTGGGCCGAGCGAACGTGTCGCGATCGAGGGCGGCTCGGTGGAGGGACAGGTCTTCCACGGCGACGCCGTTCGGGAGCTTTCCGACGACGAGGCGCGTTCCGAGATCGGTCCGAGCCTGGTCACGCTCACCCGTAAGGAGCTGATCCGACCGGACGACTCGTCCTTCGCGGGCGATGAAGCCTTCCGGTTCCGTCACATCCTCATCCGCGACGCGGCGTACGAGAGCATGCCGAAGAAGACGCGCGCGGAGCTGCACGAGCGCTTCGCCGCGTGGCTCGAGCGCGTCGCCGCCGATCGCGCGCGCGAATTCGACGAGATCGTCGGGTATCACCTGGAGCGGTCTTGTCGGTTGCGCCTCGAGCTCGGATGGGCCCGCCACGCCGTCGAGGATGTCGCGCGGCGCGCTGCCGCGCACCTTGAGTCAAGCGGACGACGGGCGTACGACCGCGGGGACATGCCGGCGGCGGTGAACCTCATGTCTCGCGCCGCCGGCCTCGGCGAAGAGCACGATCGCGCCAGACTTTCGCTCCTTCCCGATCTCGCACGCGGCTACTTCGAGCTAGGGAAGCTCGAGCAGGCGAACGCCTCGCTCACGGAGGCGATCGACGGCGCGCGCGCAACTGGCGACCGCGGCCTCGAGGAGCGCGCCGTGTTGCTAAAGCTGTTCAACGATCTCTTCACCGATCCGATCGGCGATCTTTCGCGCATCCGCGAGCGCGCGCGGCGCGCGATCGCCGTCTCTTCGGAGGCTCGCGACGAGCGGGCCATGGCCGTTGCATGGAGCCTGTTCGGCGTGGTCAGTCACTTCATGGGCCACGCCGCCGAAGGGGAGGACGCTCTTTGGCGGTCGGTCGCATGTGCCCGCAGTGCGAACGACCGGCCGACCGAGTGCGACAGCCTCGGCTGGCTGCCAATAGTGGTGGCCTACGGCCCCACGCCGGTCTCGCGGGGCCTCGCTCGCTTCGCGGAGATGCGCGCCGGCGTGGAGACAACGCGCTTCGTGGGGGGATTGGTCGGAGGTTGGCTCCTCGAACAGGAGGGGATTCTCCGGGCGATGCGGGGAGAGTTCGCTCGAGCTCGGGCCAAAGTCGCCGCGGCACGCGCGACCTACCGGGATCTGGGGCTCACGATGTCGATCGCCTCAAGCTCACAAGCGATGGCACAGATCGATCTACTTGCCGACGATCCGACGTCCGCGGAAAGCGGACTGCGCATCGGCGAAGAGGCTCTGATGGCCCTTGGAGAAACCGGCTCGCGCTCGACCGTTGCCGCGTTGCGCGCGGAAGCCCTTTGCCGGCTCGGTCGCCATGAGGAGTCAATAGCCGCCAGTGGAACGAGTGAGGCTTTGGCGTGGTCGGAGGATGTGCTGTCGCAAGTCGTCTTGCGAGCCGCTCGCGGCAAATCTCTCGCGCGACTAGGTAATCCAGCGCAGGGAGAGCGATCCTGCCGCGACGCTCTGACCCTGGCCCAGGAGAGCGACTTGACCAGCATGCACGCCGACACCCTCGTGAGTTTGGCAGAGGTCCTGCGCCTTCAAAGCAAAGATGAGGAGGCGAACACGCGGTTGCGGGAGGCGCTGGCGCTGTACGAGCGCAAGGAGAACATCGCTTCGGCGCGAAAGGTACTGTCACTTCTCGCGTGATCACATGCTCACCACAGTGCTCTCACCGCTCTTCCTTGAAAGAAGAGGGCCCCGGTCACCCGGGGCCCTCTCGATGTCGTTTGATAACGACGCGACTATTGGTTCTCCTTGAGGATCTGGTTCGCGCGTGCGCCAGCGTCCTTGATCGCCACGTCGGGCGTCGCCTTGTTCGTCGTGACCTTGACGATCATGTCGAGGATCACGTCGCGGATCTCCTGCTGGCCCCGCACGTTCGGCTCGGGGATCGAGCCGCTGATGATGTCAAAGGCCTGCTTGCCCTGCGGGTCCTTGCTCGTCCAGTACGACTTGAGCGCCTCGTCGTTCGCAGCCGCCTTGCGGACCGGCATGTAGTACGACTTCGTCGCCCAGTCCGCGGTCTGCCCCTGCTCGCTGAACCACTTGACGAACAGCCATGAAGCGAGCTGCTTCTGCGGCGTGCTCTTCAGCACGGCGACGTTCGCGCCGAACATGACGGTCTTCCCGTTCGCCGCGTCCGCCTGCGGGGGAAGGCCAACGGTCCAGTTGACCGGCGTCTTCATCGCGCCCGCGATGAACGGACGGCTGGAGGTCGAGGAGAACGTGTACGCCAGCTTCGAGTTGGCGAAGTCCGCCTGCCAGTCGAAACCGGTCGGTGTGTACGCGTAGCCGCCCTTGTAGAGGCGGTCGAGCATCTGCAGTGTCTCGAGCCCTTCCTTACCGTCCCACGCGACCGTCTTGTTATCCGCGGCCATGATCTTGCCGCCGCGCGACAGCACCATCGCGTTGAAGTACGACGCGTCAGTGGTGCCGACGTACCCGTACTGGGTGGTCTTCCCGCTGGCGTCCTTCTTCGTCGCCTTCATGACCGCCTGCTCCCAATCGGCCCACGTCTTCGGAGTGGTCGTGACGCCCGCGGCCTTGAGGACGTCCTCATTCGTGTACATCACGGCCAGCGACTTGGTGAACGGGAAGGACAACAGCTTGTTGCCGTACTGCGCGAAACGATTCGTGTCGAAGTACGGCTTGTAGACGTCGTCCTGGCTGGCCTTGTCGAGTCCGTTCTTCTTGCTGTTCACATAGGGGTCGAGGTCGATGACCACGTCGGCCTTCGTGTAATCGGCGACCTGGCTCTCGTACGCGTGTACGAGATCGGGCAGCGCGGCGGCCTGGATCGCGCCAAGGGTCTTCTGATAGAGCTGGGTGTAGTTCCCCTGGACGACCGGCGTGATGGTGATGCCCTTGCCGTTCGTCTCGTTGAACTTCTTGACTGCCGCCTCGAGCGCACCCTTCTGCGGGTCGCTCGTGAGCGCGTGCCAGAGCGTCAGTGTCACCGGGCCGGTGATGTCGAGGTCCGCCTCGGTCGCCGGCGCAGCCGTCGCGGCCGGTCCCGCGCCGGCGCACGCGCCGAGCAGGAGCGCCAAGGTCGCGAGCAAGGTCGGTATCCGCATCGTGGTCATGTGTGTGTTCCTACCTCCTCCACCAATCGAGCAGCGCCGGGTGTCCCTCAGGTGAGATACGCGTGAACGCTAGCCGCGGATGCCCGTTCGCGCGACGCCCTGCACCAGGAAGCGCTGCCCGACGAGGTAGAGCAGGACAATCGGTGCAACGACGAACGACGCCGCCGCCATGAGCAGATGGTACTGCGAGCCAGCTTCGGCCCGGAAGGCGTTCAGACCCACCTGGATCGGCCGGATCGCCTCGCTCGAGGTGACGATGAACGGCCACTGGAAGGCGTTCCACGACGCGTAGAACGAAAGGATCATCACGGTGACGAGCGCCGGCACCGATATCGGAAGGACGACTGACCAGAGGAAGCGCAGGTGGCCCGCGCCGTCGATCACCGCGGCATCGCGAAGCTCCTTCGGTATCGCGAGGAACTGCTGGCGCAGGAGGAACACCGAGAACGCGCTGGCGAGGAAGGGAAGGATCTGCGCTGCATACGTGTCATAGAGGCCGAGGCGCGGGATGGGGAACAGCGGGTTCACGCCGGCGGGCGCATTGCTCATCATCACGAAGTTCGGGATGAGCGTCGCCTCGTTCGGCATCATGTACGTCGCGAGGAACAGCGCGAACACCACGTTCCTGCCGCGGAAGGTCATCTGTGCGAACGCGTACGCCGCGAGGATGGCGATGACGATCTCGCCGAAGACGGTCGTCCCCGCGATGAAGAACGTGTTCGCGAAGTAGCGGGCCCAGGGCTGCCTCGCCCAGACCTCCGCGTAATTCTCGGGGTGCCAGGTGAGCGGCCAGAGTGTTGGCGGGTTTGCCGTGGCCTCCACATAGTCCTTGAACGCCGAAGTGACCATGAAGTAGAACGGGTACGCAACGGCCAGGCCCACCACGATGAGGATCAGATGCTTGAACAGCGCGGACGGCAGCACCTGTGACCTGCTCACGTGTACTGCACCCGCCGCTCGAGGAAGCGGAACTGGATGAGCGTGAAGGCCAGGATGATCAGTGTCAGCAGCACGCCCATAGCGGAGCCGAGGCCGATCTGCCCTTGCTGGAAGAACGTGCGGAAGACGAGCAACGTGACCGTCCTGGTCGTGTCAAGCGGCCCGCCGTTCGTCAGGACGAAGATCTCGTTGAACGCGCGCAGCACCCCGATGCTCGCGATCGTGAAGACGAAGAAGATCTGCGGCGAGAGCAGCGGAAGCGTGATCCTGCGGAACAGCTGCCACTGGTTCGCGCCGTCCAGCTTCGCGGCCTCGTAGTACTCGAGCGGGATGTTCCCGAGGCCTCCGAGGAAGATCAAGATCTGAAAGCCGAGGAAGTGCCAGATCGAGAAGATCGCGACGCCGACGAGCGCCAGGCTCGGTCCGGCCGCCCAGTCCGGCAGCGCGAGGCCGGCCGCGTTCCCGATCATCTGGAACACGCCGTCGGGCTCCTGGAACCATAAGAGCCCGCTGATCCCGATCGTGCCGAGAAGCGTGTTCACGAGGCCGTACTGCGGGTGGAACACGTAGAAGAAGACCGTTGCCGCGGCGACGGTGGAGGTGACGTACGGCAGGTAGTAGATCGTCCGGTAGATGTCGCGCCCGGCGAGCTTCTGGAAGAGCACGTACGCCACGACCAGCGCGAGCGCGATCTCGACCGGCACGGTGATGATCGCGTACGTGAATGTGGTCGAGAGCGACTGCCAGAAGGCCTGCGAGCGCGTGGTGTTCTGCCACAGGATGTCGAAGTAGTTGTCGAGTCCGCGGAAGGCGCCCTGGACGATGTCCCAGCGGAAGAGCGAGATGTAGACGGCATAGAACGCCGGCAGGATCTTGAAGAGACCGAGGAAGGCGATCGCGGGTATGAGGAAGAGGTAGGCCTGCGCGTTTTCGAGGAGGCCACGACGGCGGCGGGACGCCGCGCGCTCGGTGATGGCGATAGCCTCCTCCGACACCTTCGGCGATGATATCGAGCGATGCCGATCTACGACTACCGCTGTGATCACTGCGGGCACGTCTTTTCGGCGGTGCAGTCGTTCAACGACGAGGCTCACGAGAAGTGTCCGAGCTGCGGGAAGAAGCCGCGGCGTCTCATTTCGATGCCGGCGATCGTGTTCAAGGGCTCGGGCTGGTACAAGACCGACAGCCGCCCCGCAGAGAAGGGATCGGACGCGAGCAGCTCGGGCGGGGACAGCAAGACCGACTCGAAGACCGGGACCAAGAGCGACACCAAATCCGACACGAAGTCCGAGTCGAAGGGCGAGACGAAGAGCGAGTCGAAGGGCGACACCAAATCCGAGACGAAGGCGCCGCCGAAGCCATCGCCGAACAGCGACGCCGCATCCTGACATCGGCCAGGGCGTTCGTCCGCGACGCGCGCGCCGTCGCCATCTCGTTCTTCGAAGACGAGTGCCCGTTCCTCGCGGGGGCGGTGGCGTTCCAGCTGTTCTTCGCAATCATCCCGATCCTCGCGCTCGTCGTCGGGATCCTCGGATTCGTCTTTGGATCGGAGCGCGCGCAGCAAGAGCTCGGGCTGCTTATCCGTACGCTCTATCCCGCGGCGACGGCTCAGGAGACCCGGATCGTGAACCAGCTCGTGGAAGGCCGCGGTGTCTCGCTCGGGGTCGGTGTCGTTGGGACGATCCTGGCCACCGGCGCCATCCACGGGTCGATCGACAAGGCACTCGCCATCGTCCTCGGGGCCGGCCGGAAGCGCGGGTTCGTCCGCGGGAATGTCGAGGCCTTCGCCTTCGCCGGCGCGCTCGTCGGGCTCGCGATCATCTCCCTCGCTGTCTCGTTCACGGCCGGCGCTTTCGCGCCGCTCCTCGGGCTCGCGGTCGGCTACGTCCCGTTCTTCCTGATCTACCGCGTCATCCCGCGTTTCCACATCCGCGGCCGCACGCTGCGGCTGGCCGCGCTGGTATCAGCCGTGCTGTGGGAGCTGGCGAAGATCGCGTTCGGGTTCGTCACGCGCGGCCTCGGTATCTTCAGCGTCTACGGGCCGATCGCGTTCGGAGCGGCCATGCTCACGTGGATCTACGTGACCGCCGCGATCATCCTCGTCGGTGCGGAGCTGATAAAGCTGAAGAGGACTGAGCATGGAACGCCTTGAAGCCTTCGTGAGCCGGATGATCGAGGGCTGGAGCGCGCGCCTCTTCGGCGCGAAGCTGCAGCCCGTTCAGGTCGCCAAGCGCCTGATCCGGACGATGGAGGCTCACCAGACCATCTCGCTCTCCAAGACGTTCGTCCCGAACTCGTACGTCGTGTCTTTGGCCGCGACGGACTTCGCGCAATTCGAGCAATACCGCCGCAGTCTCGAGCGCGACCTTGCGGAGGCGGTGTTGTCTGCGTCGCGCGAGCGCAACTTCACGCTGCTGGACTTCCCGTCGGTGGTGATCGAGCGCGATGAGGACGTCGCGCCGGGTGACATCCGCGTTTCGTGCGCGCTCGTCGACGCGTCCGGCGATGAGGTCGAAAGCGATCCGAGATCGCTCGGCGCGGTCGAGGCAGGGCACACCATGGTCCTCGACCGCGAGAAGCTGCTGCGCGAGAAGCCGCGTGCGCCCAAAGCCACCGTCGAGGTCAAAGGCGGCGACCGGTCGTCGGTGCAGCTCGGCCCCGAGCCGCTGCTCATCGGCCGCGACCAGCAGAACGACGTCGTGCTCGACGACACCCGTGTCTCACGAAAGCATGCCGAGATCCGCCTCCGGCTCGGGCGGTACACGCTGTACGATCTGCAGAGCACCAACGGCACCTATGTCAATGGCCGCCGCGTCGCCGAGGTCGTGCTGAACGACGGAGATCGGATCTCGGTCGCCGGACTCGATCTCATCTTCCACTCGGCGGAATAGGTGGAGATCACGTTCGCCGTCCTGCTCTGGGGCGTGCGCATCGCTTTCCTGCTGCTCCTCTACGTCTTCCTCATGCGCGCGTTCGGCGTTCTGCATCGTGCCCTCGCGGCGGAGCGCGCCGCCGACGGCGCCACGCGCGCACTCGGCGTGCTCATCGTGGAGCGCAACGCGGGCCACGCTCCGCGCGTAGGGGAGCGGTTCTCGCTGCGCGCATCCACCTCGATCGGACGCGACGCCGGCAATGACGTCCCGCTCTCGGATGAGGCCGCGTCGGCGCGCCACGCCGTCCTCGAGCTGCGGGACGGCGAGTGGTGGATCCAGGACCTGGGCAGCACCAACGGCACGCTCGTCAACGGGACCCGCATCGAGCGCGCCGAGCGCGTGCGATTCGGGGACGAGCTGGCCATCGGCCGCATCGCGCTGCGCTTGGAGAAGGGCGCGGGATGACCCTGATCGCGCGCCGCCGGCCCGAGCTCGGTCTGCTCTTCTGGGTCGCCGCCCTGGGCATCACCGGCTCGGTCGCGGTCGCAGCGGCGGAGGCGGCGGGCTTCCGCCCGCAACAGCTCGTTGTCCCCCTCACCTTCGTCGTCGTCGCGTTCGTGCTCCACGTCTTCCTCGCGGCGCGCGGCATCCGTGGTGACCAGGTGCTGCTGCCCATCGCGGCCGCGCTCACCGCCATCGGCCTGGTCCTCGTGCAGCGCCTCGCGTCGAATCTGCTGCTCCAGCAGCTCTCGTGGACGCTCATCGCCGCCGGCGCCTTCGCGGCGACGATCCTCATCCCACGCGATATCACGGCGCTCTCGCGCTTCAAGTGGACCTGGGCCCTCCTCGGCGTACTCCTGCTGATGTCGCCGCTTCTCCCCGTGATCGGGCGCGAAGTGAACGGCGCGCGGATCTGGATCGGGCTGGGCACGGTGACGTTCGAGCCGTGGGAGGCGGTGAAGATCCTGCTGGTCATCTTCTTCGCGGCCTATCTCGAGGAGTTCCGCGAGGTTCTGTCGCAGACCCAGCGGCGGTTCGGGCCTTTCCCGGTCCCACCGCTGCCGTACCTCGGCCCGATCGTCGCGATGTGGGCGATCGCGATGGTCGTGATGGTGTTCGAGAAGGACCTCGGGGCCACGCTGCTCTTCCTCGGGATCTTCCTGGCGATGCTGTACCTCGCGACCGGTGAGGCGTTCTACACGCTCATCGGCATCCTGATGCTGATCGTCGGCGGTTTCGTCGCGTATCAGGCGTTCGGGCATGTCGCGGCTCGCGTCGACGTGTGGCTGGATCCGTTTTCCGAGGAAGTTCGCTTCGGC
>JANNHF010000030.1:0-4377 GCA_031404235.1 Chloroflexota bacterium | reverse complement strand
CTGAAGATGGTGACGGCGCCGCGCTCGTCCGCTCACGCGGCGTCCCATCGACGCCGCTCCTGGAGGCGATCGCTGGCGACGCCGTGCGTATCCACGTACTGCTGCCCTGGGCCGAGCAGGCGCACGTCTTCAGCCTCGAGGGGCATCGCTGGCCGTTCGAGCCCGGACGGCCCGGCGGCGACCTCCTCTCGGCGGTGCAGGTCGGCGGGCTCGAGGCGGTGACGCTGCGGCTCAAAGGAGGCGCGGGGAATGGCCTCGGGCTGTCAGGCGATTTCCTCTACGGAGACCACCGCCTGCCGTACCGGGACGCCGGCCTGTGGGGGCTCTTCCGGGTCCACGTGCCGTGCGCGTCGGGTGCACCACGGCCGCTCATGCCGGATCCGAACTGCGACGGCACCATCCCACTTGCGGCTGGCGTCGCGCTGGCGCTCGTGCTTGCGCTCGGCGGCGGGGCCGCCGCGGCCATCGCGTTCGCGCGGCGCCGCCGTCAGCTCGCCCGCTAAAGGTCCGACCTCTTGGCGCGCTGCGTCCTCGGGCGATGGACTGCTCGTCTTGGCGGCAGCCACGCGTGACCGGCGATGCCTATCATCCGGCCGTAGAGCGCGGCGCAGGAGCTCGATGTGACGAGAACACGCTTCACCGCTTTTCTTGCGACGGCAGCGATCGTGTTTTCCGGATGCGGCGAGGGAGCAGCGCCTTGCGCGGCCGCGACAAGCGCGACGAGCGTCGTGAACACCGCGCGTGCGGAGGGCTTTGACTGCAGCAGCCTCGGCTACGGCAGGATCAGCTCGCTTCCGAAGGGCACGCTCTTCGTCCAGTATCTTGAGATCCCGCTGCCTGCCTCCGGCTCGCTCGCGCACACGCACATCGCCGGCTTCGTCTACGCGATCGAGGGTACGCACCGGCTCGAGATCGTGAGCGGCGAGACGAAGGACTTGACGCCGAGCGAAGCCGGGGCCTTCCCCCGCGCGGATCGCCAAGCCGCGTTCGTCCCCGCCGACGCGGCGCACGCGCACAGCAATCCGGGCACGGCTCCGAATCGCTGGTACTTCATCAGCATCCGTCCGAACGGCCCGTTCCCCGGACAGCAGGAGGTGTTCGCGACACCGGATCTTCCGCCTCTCCCTGACGGCGCCTACACCGAAACTCTGTTCTTCATCACGCTCCAGCCGAACGGCCGGACGGTCGCGCACAAGCACGGCGGGATCGAGACGATCCTCGTGCTGGACGGCAGCGTCGAGGTGCAGGTCCAGGGCGCGTCGACGAGAACGCTCGGGAAGGGCGAAGGGACGTTCATCCCCACGGATACGCCGATGCAGATCTGGAACAAGGGCGCGGCCACCGCGAAGTTCCTCGCCTTCTTCGTCACGGCCGACGAGAAGGCGTTCCAAACGAAGGTCGACACGTCCCCGTAGAAAGGGGAGCTGGGCGAGCGCGTTACCGCGAGGGTCGCTCCTCGATCGCGCGCCGTGCCGACTCGCGCAGCTGTTGCGGGACATCGGCTTCGTGGTAGCGCCGTTCGGTTTGCTCGATCCCGTCGAGGAAGGCCTGATAGATCACCGCCAACCTGAGGGCGGCGATCGGCTCAATGAGCGCCACCGCTCGCGCCGCGTCGCTGCCTGTAGCTTTGATGGTCCACTGCTCGATCCAGCGCGACCGCGCGGCCGGCCGGTGTTCAAGGGACAGGTTCCTGTCAAAGGGTGGAAGATCGAGCAGCGGGTTGCCGATGCCGCAGTCGCCCCAGTCGAAGATGACGGGACCCGCGTCGGTCCAGCGCACGTTGCCGGTGTGAAAGTCGCCGTGGACGAACGTGTCGGGAATGCCGCACTCGGCGAGCGCGCTGAAACGATCATCGAGACCCGCAACGAGTCGGTCGAGGATGCGCCGCTGGTCCGTATCGAGTCCAACGCTCCCACGCTCCACCACGTCCGCGGCCGCGAGGGCAAATGGTGCGCCGCGCCAGTCGGGCGCACCCGCCGCGAGAAGCTCAGCGATCCGATCGACCGCCCCGGCCTGGAGCGCGACGAGGGCATCGATCATCACGGCATGGCGCTCGGTCGGCGCCTGGTACTGATCGACACCGCGCACGTCTTCGAGGAGCGTGCGGCCGAGATCGTCGAAGGCGATGAGTGGTGGCAGCGTCGGTGCCGCAAGAGCGTGGATCACGGCTCCTTCATGCGCGAAGAACGGTGGGACCGCCTTGAGCCACACGTCGCCGTCGGATGTCGGCAGCCGCCAGATGCTCGATAGGTTCCACGTCTTCATCTGCACGGCGGGCCATTGTCGTGGACGGCCAGCGGCCATCAGTTGCTCGTCCGCCCACGCCACGTCACGTGCGGGTCCGCCTGGGCGCGCCCAACGCGCTCGCAGCGGATCGTCGGGTAGTGGAGCAGTCCAGGGACCTGTCGCCGCCGGCGGAACACCATCGAGCTCAGCGACGTAGGTCACCCTGCCGCCCATGCCGCCGTGTGGGTCGGCGGCCTCGGCATCGAGTAGGCGCAGGATCGTGATGTCGACGCCGTGTATGACGCGGCACGCTTCAACGACCTCGGCCACGTCCGGCCACCACGGTGTGCTCACGGTGAAGCTCGGCAGCGCGCCAAGGACTGTGCCGTCGGACCGCACGAGCACGAGCGTGACGACGCGGTCCATGCCGTTCTCCAATAAGCTGAAGGTCGGGCAATCGTAGAGGTCGGAGGTGGCCTGCTGCCCGCCTCTGTCGTTTCGTTAGGCCGCTTATCTCGACCTCATCCCTCTCAAGGAGCGGTCAGGGGTTGTGGCACACCGGCAACTTCGCACGATCGTCACCCGCGATAAACTCCGCACTCGTGCGTGCATCTCACGACCGCCTCCGTGTCGCTGTTCTCGGCGCGGGCGCATGGGCGAAGTTCGCCCACATTCCGGGATGGCAGCGCGATCCGCGCGTCGAAGTCGTCGCGATCTGCGACGTCGTCAAGGAACGAGCCGAGGAGTTCGCGGCGCACTTCAACATCCCGACGGCGACCGACGACTGGCAGAGCGTCGTCGCTCGCCGCGACGTGGACGTCATCGACGCGTGCACACCGTCCGCAACCCACTTCGAGCTGTCTTGGGCGGCGCTTCAGTCGGGAAAGCACGTTCTGTGCGAGAAACCGGTCGCGTACGATTTCCGCGAAACGGCACGCGCCGCCGATTTCGCGGACAGCAAAGGCCTCAAGACGAAGCTGGGATTCACCTTCCGCTACAGCCCGGGCGTGCAGTTCGCCAAATCCCTGATCGACGATGGGTTCGTCGGACGACCCTTCATCTTCAACGGCTACGAGCAGAACTCGCAGTGGCTGGATCCCCAGACCCCGCTGCGCCAAGTCGATCCGAAAGCCGATCAGTCGAGGCTCCAGACCTCGTCGCTGGAGGGCTATGGCGCGCCGATCATCGACATCGGACGCTGGTGGGTCGGCGCGGACTACGCGCGTGTGGTCGGGGTCATGAAGAACTTCATACCCGAGCGGATGGTCCGCGCGACCGGGCAAGTGATGCGGATGAACATCGACGACGGGGACATCTACATCAGCGAATTCGGCAACGGCGCGATCGGCTCGGTGCAAACGAGCTTTGTCACCGTTGGGAACTACCCGGGCATCGAGGCGCGCATCTACGGTGAGTCGGGCGCGATCATCTGCCGACTCGTCGAGGAGTTCGGCGTTGCCGAGACGATCAAGGTCGCGCGTCCGGACGACGTCGAGTTCAAGGAGCGAGAGATCCCGCAGCGGTTCTATCCGCCCGGCGGCGATCCACGCGAGTCCTGGCGGTCGCTGTTCTACGCGAACCTCATCCGCGACTTCGTCGACGAGATCCAGGGCGGAGGTCCGCGCAACCAGGGGAACTTCCGCGACGGCGCCGCGGTGCAAGAGGTCATCAACGCTGTAGAGCGCTCGCATCACGAGCAGCGCTGGGTCCAGCTTCCGCTCGAGCGCTAGCGCGACCGCCTTGGACGACCCCGCCGTCGCCGCCTGGCTCGACGACTTTTTCGCCGCCTACTACCAGCGGCGGCCCGTGAACGCGACGTTCATCGGCGTCCACGAGCACGACGCGAAACTCCCGGACCTCTCCGAGCGCGCCGTGGAGGAGACGCTCGGTGAGATGGAGGGTCTGCTCCGGCGCGTCCGTGCGCTCCCGAGCCAGCCGCTCGGCAGCGCGCAGTCCATCGACCGCGCTCTCGCGGAGGGCTTTCTCGAGATCCAACGGTGGGAATACGGATCGACGCACTTCCACCGCGGGAATCCTTCCTTCTATACGGGCGAGGCGATCTTCGGCGTGCTCTCACACTTCCTCACGCGTTCCGCGCCGCTGGCAGAGCGCGTCGCGGCCGCGACCGCGCGGATGCAAGCAGTCCCCGGG
>JANNHF010000029.1:0-12002 GCA_031404235.1 Chloroflexota bacterium | reverse complement strand
GTTCTCCACCGGGTCCCAGGCCCAGTAGCCGCCCCAGCCGAGCACGGCGTAGGACCACCATGCGCCCGCGACGATGCCGACGCCGAGCAACGCCCACGACACGAGCGCGTATTTCCGCGTCGCGACGAGCCAACGGTCACCACCCTCGCCGAGGATGAGCGACGCGATCGCGTACGCGAAGGGCACCGAGAAGAGGACGTAGCCGAGATAAAGGAGTGGCGGGTGCAGGGCCATGAGCGGATGGTTTTGCAGCAGCGGGTTCGGACCGTTCCCGTTGAGCGGCACGATCTCGCTCCGCACGAAGGGGTCCGCCGCGGGTGTGGTCACGAGCAGCAGGAAGAAGGTGACCATGGCGAACAGGATCGCGAGAGCGGTCGTCGCAAGACGCGGTAACGCGGCCGTGCCCCGCCACGCGACGTACGCCGTGGCGCCGGCGAGGATCGCGGTCCACAGGAGGATCGAGCCCTCGAGCGCGGCCCACAGTGAGATGACGGTGAAGAAGAGCGGCGTCTCGAGCGCGTTGTTCCGCGCGACGTACTCGATCGTGAAGTCGTGCGTCACGAGCGCGCCGACCATCGCCAGCGCGGCGAGGACGATCAGCA
The DNA here is from genome assembly GCA_031404235.1 of Chloroflexota bacterium. Lineage (GTDB taxonomy): Bacteria > Chloroflexota > Limnocylindria > P2-11E > P2-11E > CF-39. The sequence goes on along the minus strand of JANNHF010000029.1, from coordinate 11,400 downwards.
GGAACGTGATGACCGCGGACCAGCGCGCGCTCGCGAGCGCTCGACCGTCGCGGTTCGCCGCGGCGTACGTCGCGGCGCCGATCCCCCAGATGGCCAGCGGCAGCGCCGCGCGCAGCGCGCCGGAGCCAAGATCCGCGAAGCTGAGGTTCAAGGCGGGCGGTGGCTCGGGGTCGCGCCCGGCGACGGCGGCGCGTACCGCTCGTCGTGTTTCGCGATGACTTGCGTCGCGTGGAAGGTCCCGTCCGAAGCGAACGTCCCCTCGACCACCGCGCCCGCTCCCTCGCGCAGCAGCGCGGGCGGCGCGCCGGCGCCGATGACGGTCACGCGCGTGGTGCCGTCCGACAGGACGAAGCGCAGCTCGCGCGTTTGCGGCTCGTAGCGCAGGCTTCCTATATCCACCTGACCACCCAGCCGCGCGGCCGTGCCCGCGGCGACCCCGCGCTCGCGGGCCTCGGTCGGCGTGAGGTAGTAGACCGCCGAGCTCGCGAGGTTCTGCACCGCGACGAAGCCGATGAGAACGGCGGCGGCGAGCACCGCGATCAGCAGGACGCGGCGCGCTCCCATGGACTCAACTGTCACGGCGCCGACGAAGTGAGATCAGGTACAGCGCTATGCCGCCCCAGACCAGGACGTACGCGGCGACGATGAAGCCGAGGTTCTCGATCACGCGCGCGCCTCGAGCATCCGTCGCTGGCTGTCGAGCTCGATCGACATGCGCTCCGCGAGGAACGCGAAGTACACGAGGGTGAAGGCGACGACGTTCACGAGGAGCGTCACGCCCATGGCCGCGTCGAGCGACGGGCTACCCCCGGCACGCATCACCGTGGGCAGCTGGTGCAGCGAGTTCATCCAGAGCACCGACAGGTGAACGATCGGGATGTCGATGACGGCGATGACGCCGAGCACGGCCGCGCGCGTGGCGCGCTGCGAGAAATCGGTCGAGAGCGACCGCAGCAGCAGATAGCCGACGTACATCATGAACATGACCGCCGTCGTCACGAGACGCGGATCCCACGTCCACCACACGCCCCACGTGGGTTTGGCCCAGATCGATCCCGCGACGATGAACATGCCGGTGAAGAGGACGCCGATCTCGGCCGACGCGAGGGCGAGTGCATCGAACCACGGGCGCTTCGCGAGGAGCCAGCCCAGGCTCGCGATAAAGACGACGACAAAGGCCAGGTACGCGAGCCAGGCGAGCGGGACGTGCACGTAGAGGATCCGGTACACGTCGCCCTGGACGGCGTCGGTCGGCGCCCACACCAGCGCCATGAAGGTCGCTATCAGCGAGCTCACGGTCGCTAGGACGCCCAGCCACGGCCGTACGCGGATGGTGGGGAAGGGTGCTGCAGTCGTTTCGATCATTCGATGGCCGCAGGAACGATGGTAAGGCCAAGCACCCCGTACACGAGCGCGAACGCCGCGAGGATGCCGGCCCATCCGACAGCGGCTGAAGCATCACCGGTCAGCGCCGCCGCCGCGCCCTGCGTGCATGCGACGAGCTGCGGGACCAGGATCGGGAATGAGAGGATCGGCACGAGCGCAGCACGCGCGCGCACGCGCAGCGCGAGAAGTGTCGTCAGCACGATGACCGGTGGCAGCGCGAGGATCCCAAGGATGCCGACGAGCGCGAGATGTCCGGCGAGCGCGACCTCGAGATCGAGCAGAACGAGCGACAGGACCGCCGCCGCGAGTGCGACGATCCCGAGCACGACCGCGATCGCAATGAGCTTGCCCGCGTAGATCGCCTCGCGCCCTCCGTCGAGCACGAGGATCGCGTCGATCGCGTCGTCCTCGAGCTCGCGGTCGAATGAGCGAGTGGCGACGAGCGTCGCCGCGAATAGCACAGCGATCCAGAAGAGGGCGCTCGCGACGCCGGGCTGGCGCGCCTGTCCCGGTCCGAACGCGAGGCTCTCGATAAGCACCAGCAGCCCGGTGAAGGTCAGCGCCGCGACGAAGCCGTCCGGGTGTCGACGCTCGGCTGCGAGGTCACGCGCCGCAACGAGCAGCGCGCGGTCGAGGGCGCTCACAGGACGCGCAGGGCGCCGTCGTCGAGGACGTAGTGGGCCGTGGCGTCCTGGTCGAGCTCGTGGTGCATGTGCGTGGCCATGAGAACGGCCTGCCCTCGGACGAGCGCTGTATTCAGGGCAGCGCGCAGACGGACGAGCGCGTCCGAATCGAGATCCGCGAACGGCTCATCGAGGAGGACGAGCGGGACCTGCTCGGTCTCGATGCGAGCGAGCGACGCGCGACGTCGCTGCCCCGCCGAGAGGCGCTCGATCGGCCGGTCCATCGCGTCGCCAAGGCCCCACTTCCGCAGCGCCCCAGCGACGTCGCTCGAGACGAGGCCGCGAAAGGCGGCGAGGAAGGAGAGGTTCTCTCGCGCCGTGAGGCCGCGCAGGAGCATCGGGCGATGGCCGATGTACAGCGGCGGACCCCCAGGGATGCTGCGACGACCGCGTGCGAGCGGCACGAGGCCGGCGAGGGCGCGCAGCAGCGTCGTCTTGCCGGCGCCGTTCGTACCCCGCAGGAGCGTGAGGCCCGGCGGGAGCTCGAGCGAGATCCCCCGAAGGATCGTGCGGTCGTCGAGCACGACCGTGACATCGTTGAGCGATGCATTCGCTTCGCGGGATACGTTCACCGTCACGCGCCGCATGATGGGGCGGCTGCTATGGCTCTGCAGCCTGGCCGTCGTCGTGGTCATGGTCGCCTGCGCGCCCGAGCCGGCTGCGACCGAGCCGGTGGCGCGCGGGCGGCAGGTATACGGCACCCTGGGCTGCGCGACCTGCCACGAAGCCGGCATCTCCAACCTGTTCCGTCCGGTCGGCCCGCCCCTCGAACGCGCCGGCCTGGTGGCCGGCAAAAGGGTCGCCGGCATGGGCGCAGAGGAGTACCTGCGCCTATCGGTCACCGATCCGGCGGCCTACCTGGTACCGGGGTACCCCGACTCCATGCCCAGAGGCCTGACTCGAGACCTTTCACCTGAGGATCTGGCCGCTCTGGTCGCCTACCTCGCGTCGTTGAAGTGAGAGATGGCTCCTAACGACCCCCTAGAGACGGCTCCTAACGACCCCCTGCCGGAGACCGTTACGCCTGGTGGAAAGGAAGAGGATGCCGCTCTGGCCGTGCAGGCGTCGAAGGGTGATCCGGCAGCGTTCGGGAAGCTCTACGACCGGCACGTCAGCGCCGTCTACCGCTACGTCTACTACCGGGTGCGGGACGACGCCGAGGCAGAGGACCTCACCAGTGATGTGTTCATGAAGGCACTGCGCGCGATCCCGCGGTACGAGCCGCGTCAGGCGTTCCTCGCCTGGCTCTACCGCATCGCGCGCAACGCGGTCATCGACCACGTCCGCCGCGGCGGCCGACAGGTCTCTTTCGAGGACGCGCTCTTGCACCCCGAGGTGCATAGCGTCGTCGACCCGGACCTTGAGGTCCTGGCCGGCTCCGACCAGGCGACCCTGCGCACGGCGCTCGAGCAGCTCACGCCGCTGCAGCAAGAGGTCATCGTTCTCCGCTTCCTCGAGGGTTATTCGACCGACGAGATCGCGACGTTGATAGGAAAGCGCGAGGGCACCGTGCGCGGCATCCAGTTCCGAGCCCTTGGCGCCCTGCGCCAGCTGATCCCCTCGCGCGAGGCACTGGGTTGAGCGGGCAGAGGCTTCCCGAGCCACGCATCCGCGACGAGTTCCGTCGCGAGCTGCGCGCCCGCCTCATGCGTGAGGCCGCCGTGACGCTCGCACCGAAGCGACGCGATACCGCATGGACCGCCTGGCTGCGACCCGCGCTCGCCGCCGGTCTCGCCGCCCTCGTGCTGCTCTTCGGCGCCGGCTCGGCTGCCGCGGGCAGCATGCCGGGCGATGTCACGTTCGGACTGAAGCGTGCGGTGGAAGAGGTCCGCGTCGCGCTCGCCTTCGACGATGTCGACCGCGTGCGCGTGCTGGCCGAGATCGCGGACCGGCGCCTCGCCGAGCTCGAGAACGTGGCAGCGCGCGACGACAAGGCCCCGACCGCCTCAGAGGAGTACGCGCGCGCCGTGACGCGCTTCCGCGAAGCCGTCGCTGCCCTGCAGCAGGCCGCGCCCGAAGACGACAAGAGCGAGCTCGCGCAGGACGTCGCCGACGCGGCCCGCGAGAAGCACGAGATCGTCCTCGAGGGCTTGAGGGGCCGTCTCTCTAAGGAGGCCAGGGACTCGGTGGATCGTGCGACCGAGGAGGAGCGCAAGGACACGCCGAACACCAAGGACAAGAGAGACAAGAGAGACAAGAGCGACGAAGACGAGAACGAAGGTTCGTCGCCTCGGAACAACACCGCGTCGCCACGCGGCAACGAGCGCACGAACTCGCCGCGACCGACCGAACGCGCGGGATCGCCGCGTGCGACGTCCTCGCCGCGGCCCACCGAGCGCGACTAGCTAGGCCGAGCACCTCCGCTCGGCGGGACGTCGCGACGATGCGGGTCGCGCCGAAGGTCGATCGCCGGTATCGGTCCATGCGGCGGTCCGGGTCGTGGGGGTGACGGCGGCGGCAGCTCTTCCTCGGATGACCCGAAGCTCCACAGCGCGACCGCAGCGATGCGCCTTCCGATGGAGCGAAACGCGGACCCGACAGCGCCCACGATCCCTCCGGTCCTCATGCCCGGTCGCCAGAGCAGCGGATGTGCCAGGTGGCATGGCGGGTGCATGGGAAGACCGCCGTGTGCACCTGTAAGGTCTGCGTCAGCGAGCGCCTCTTCCTCCGGATCATGGCCCTGCTCGTCGTGTGAAACGCGTCCTCGTCGCGGACGACGATCCGGACATCGCCGACCTCCTGCGCCAGGCTCTGACCGAGCGACTTGACGTCGATGCCGACGTCGTCGCGAACGGCGCTTTGGTGATGGACTGGGTCGCGGCGCGTCGTCCCGACCTGCTGATCCTCGATGTCGCTCTGCCCGGCCTGAATGGGCTCGACGTGTTCGACCTCTTGCGCAGCGATCAACGTTTGCAGGGTGTCCCCGTGCTGTTCCTCACCGGGCTGCCGGAGCGCGCCGAGACCGCGAACGCCGCGACCGGGGTGCACGAGGTCCTAGCCAAGCCGTTCGACATCGACGATCTCATCGAGCGTGCCGACCGCCTGATGGGCGGCGCGAAGAGCGGTATCGCGGCTTAGCCCGCGCTCTGTCTCGGCTCGTTCGAGCGCACGAACTGCGGCCAGCGTCCGCGCACCGCGGCGGCGATGCCCTCCGCGTCGAGCCCGTAGTGACGCCGCCAGAGCGCCTGCGCGCCGTGATCGACGTGCTCGTCGGGGATGCCGAGCATCAGGATCTCGACCCGCGCGCCGCGCTCATGCAGCAGCTCCGCGACGCCGGATCCGAAGCCGCCGGCGACGACGTGCTCCTCCACGGTGACGAAGCGCGGCGTCCGCGCTGCGAGCGCGAGAAGGCGCTCCGCATCCAGCGGCTTCGCGAAGCGGGCGTTCAGCACCGTGGCCTGCAGCCCCTCGCGCGCGAGGATCTCCGCGGCCAGAAGCGCGGCGCCGACGGGGTGGCCGTAGGCCACGATCACGAGTTCGTCTCCGTCGCGCAGCGTCTCAGAGACGCCGATCGGCAGCTCGCGCGGCGCGGCCGGTATGACGACGCCCGCGCCGGTGCCGCGGGGGAACCGTACGGCGATCGGTCCGCGCTTCGCGGCGGCATGGTGGTGCGCCGTCCACATCATGTCGCGCAGCTCGGCTTCGTCCTTCGGCGCCATCAGCACGATCCCTGGCAGCGGACGCAGGAAGGCGATGTCGTAGAGGCCCTGATGCGTGCGCCCGTCGTCGCCCACGATCCCGGCGCGGTCCATCGCGAACACGACCGAGAGATCCTGAACCGCGACGTCGTGCAGCACCTGGTCGTAGCCCCGCTGCAGGAAAGTCGAGTAGATCGCGACGATCGGGACGATGCCCTGGGTCGCGAGGCCCGCGGCCATCGTCACGGCGTGCTGCTCGCAGATGCCGACGTCGATGACCCGCTGCGGGAACTCCTTGAAGAGCGGGAGCAGGCCGGTGCCACCCGGCATCGCGGCCGTGACCGCGACCGCGTGCTCGTCCGCGCTGAGGATCTCCCGCACGGCGTCCGCGAAGACCGTCGTGTACTGCGGCGCGCTCGGTTTGGTCGCGCCCGTCGCTGAGACACCGTGCCACTTCACGTTGTCGTCCTCGGCCGGTCCGTATCCGTGGCCCTTCTGGGTATGCAGGTGCACGAGCACCGGGCCGTCGCGAAAGTCGCGGGCCTTCGCCAGCACGCTCTCGACCGCGAACAGGTCGTGGCCGTCGACGGGACCGAAGTACGTGAAGCCGAGCTGCTCGAACAGCAGGTTCGGGATGAGCAGCGCCTTGAGGCTGTTGAAGATGCGACGCCGCGCCTCTTCCGCGAGGTCGCCCGCGGGCATGTGGTCGAGGACCTGTCGCACGAGGTGTTTCGCGCCGCGGTAGGGCGTCGCCGTCCGGAGCGTCTCGAGCATCCGCGAGACCGCCCCGACGTTCGGCGCGATGCTCATCCCGTTGTCGTTGAGGACGACGATCACGCGCCGCTTGTCGTGGCCGATGTTGTTGAGGCCCTCGAAGGCCATGCCGGCCGTGAGCGCGCCATCGCCGATGATCGCGACGACGCTCCAGTCCTCGCCCTTGAGATCGCGCGCGATCGCCATGCCGTGTGCGGCCGAGATCGACGTCCCCGCGTGGCCGGCGCCGAACTGATCGTGCTCCGACTCGCTCCGCGCGAGGAAGCCCGAGATGCCGCCGAACTGACGCAGCGTGTCGAAGCGCGGCCGGCGGCCCGTGAGCATCTTGTGGATGTAGGCCTGGTGACCCGTGTCCCATACGAGCTTGTCGCGCGGCGATTCGAACACGCGATGGAGCGCGACCGTGAGCTCCACGGTGCCGAGACTCGAGGAGAGGTGGCCGCCGGTGCGTTGCACCATGTCCACGGCGTAGGCGCGGATCTCCTGGCAGAGCGTCAGCAGCTCGTCCTTCTGAAGCGCGCGCAGGTCGCGCGGATCGTTGATGCGTTCGAGCACCGGCATGGTCCTCATACTACGGGCGCGTGCTGGATCTTTCGTCTCACGCGGCGGTCGTCACCGGTGCGACAGGCAACCTCGGAGCAGCGGTGGTGCGCGCATATCTCACGCGTGGGACGCACGTCGCCGCGGCGGTGCGCGACGCGGCCAAAGGCGACGCCCTACGTGCGGCGCTCGCAGATGTCGCAGGAGCGGATGACGATCCGCGACTCCTGGTGATCGAGGCCGATCCCGCGAACGCGGCGGCGATGGGCGCGCTCGTCGAGCGCGTGCTTCGCGCCTGGGGCCGCGTCGACATCCTCAACAATCTCGCCGGCACGTTCAAGGGAGGATCGGCTCTCGACGCCCAGGTGATGCGCGAGCTTTGGAGTGACAACGTGCTGACCGCGGTGACGGCCGGTGCGGCTTGCCTCCGCCCGATGCGCGCCCGAGGCTACGGCCGCATCGTGAGCGTCTCCGCTATTGGCGCGCTCAAGGGCGCGCGCAACACCGCGGGGTACGCGATGTCGAAGAGCGCGCTTGTCCGCTGGACCGAGTCGTGCGCCGCCGAGGTGAAGGGCGAAGGGATCACCGTGAACGCCGTGCTGCCGACGACGATCGATCATCCCGCCAATCGCGCGCAGATGCCGAAGGCCGACCCGAAGCTCTGGCCGTCGCCCGAGGAGGTCGCGAACGTCATCCTCTTTCTTTCATCGCGCGAAGCGAGCGGCGTGAACGGCGCCGCCATCCCGATCACCGCGCGCACCTAGGAGGAACCGATGGATTTCCAGCTCATGAAGTTCATCCACGTGCTGCTCACGATCGTCGCGGTCGGGTTCAACGGCTCGTACGGCATCTGGCTCGCGCGCGCCGCGAAAGCGCCCCAGGGCACGCAGAGCCACGTCCTGCGGACGATCAAGTTCCTCGACGACCGGTTCGCGAATCCCGCCTACGGCCTGCTGCTGGTCACCGGCCTGTTCATGGTGTTCGACGCGGGTATCCCGTTCAGCCGGCTGTGGATCGCGGGCAGCATCGGTCTCTGGCTCGTGCTCGTGTTCGTCGGGCTGGGCGTCTACACGCCGACGCTGCGCGATCAGATCCGCGTTCTGGAGAGCGAGGGGCCGGGAAGCGAGGAGTACCGGCGCCTCGCGGCGCGCGGCCGGAGCGTCGGCATCGTGCTCGCGATCATCGTGGTGATCATCGTCTTCCTCATGGTCACGAAGCCGGCTTAGCCACAAGCCGGTCGCGCAGCGCCTCGGCCCACTCGGCGTACGCCGCCGCGGATGGATGAAGTCCGTCGGGCGCGAGCATCCCGCGACGCATCTGGTCACGCATGAGCGGGAAGATGTCCACATACGTCCCACCCGCACGCCCGACTTCTTCGCGCGCGATGCTGTTGAAGCGCTCGATGCGCGCGGCGACGGCGGCCGGGTCGCCGAATGACGCGCCGGCTCGCGACAGCGACCAGTCCGGCTGCGGCAACACGTACACGGTCGCAGCTGACGCGTCGGCGCGAACGCGCTCGTGCACCGAGCGCAGCTGGACGCGGTAGCGCTCGTCCGAGGAGCCGGCCACGATGTCGTTCGCGCCGATGAGGATCGTCACGAGCGTCGGTCGGAACGCAGCGAGGCGGGGCAGCTCCTCCGCGATGAGGTCGTCGGTCCGGTAACCGTTCACGGCCGGATTGCGAAGTGCGACGACGCGTCCGCGCTCCGCCCAGAGGCGCGTGAGGACGGCCGGGAACGAGCCATCGGGTGTGCCGCCCGTTCCGATCGTGAACGAGTCGCCGAGGGCAAGCCAGCGCTCTGTCGCAGGAATGCCGATGGAATGCTCCGCTGTTCTAGTCTGTGGAAGCCGTTCCCAGAAAGGACCTCTCTTGGCCGACTACGACCTCATCATCATCGGCGGCGGCCCCGCCGGGCTCACCGCCGGACTCTACGCCGCGCGCGCGAACATGAGCGCCGTCCTGCTCGAGGGCAAGGACGTGGGCGGCGAGATCCTCAACACGGACCTCATCGAGGACTACCCCGGCTTCGAGTCCGTTACCGGGGCCGAGCTCGCCCAGAAGATGGCCGATCATGCGCGCAAATTCGGTCTCAAGATCGAGACCTACGCGCCGGTGAAGCAGATCCGCGTCGAGGGCGACCGAAAGGTCATCGAGCTCGAGGACGGCACCACCCACCGCGCCTACGCCGTCATCGTCACCGTCGGCGGGGAGCCGGTGAAGCTGGGAGTTCCGGGCGAGGCCGAGTATCACGGCCGCGGCGTCTCGTACTGCGCGGTCTGCGACGGTGCGTTCTTCAAGGGCAACGACCTCGCCGTCGTCGGCGGCGGCGACAGCGCCTTCCAGGAGGGGCTCTTCCTGACGCGCTTCGCGAAGACGCTCCACGTGGTGCACCGGCGCAGCGACTTCCGCGCGCAGGCGATCCTCCAGGATCGTTTGCTCGCCAAGGACATGGTCCACACCGTGACGCCGGCGACGGTCAAGGAGATCGGCGGCGACGGCACCGCCGTGCAGTGGATGGACGTCGCGCGCGATGGGAAGGTCGAGCGCATACCGGTCGAGGGCGTGTTCGTCTTCGTGGGATTCAAGCCGGTCGGCAGGCAGCTGTTCGAGGGTCACATCGATCACGACGAGAACGGCTACCTCATCACCGATCAGTTCATGCAAACGAGCATTCCCGGCGTGTACGCCGCGGGAGATACCCGAGCGCAGCTCGCGAAGCAGATCACCACGGCGGTCGGCGACGCGACGACGGCCGTGCTGCATGCCGAGCGCTACATCGAGGAGCTGAAGCACACCGAAAAGGCGTTCCCGCAGGCTCCGCGGGAAGTCATGGCCGAGACCGCCAGCCGCATGAAGATCCTCACCTTCCCGCCGGGGGCAGTCGTCATCCGCGAGGGCGAGCGATCCGATCGGTTCTTCGTCATCGCGAAGGGGGAAGCGATGGTCGTGCAGCGGGATGGGGGCGGCGCGGAGCGCACGGTGAGCACCCTGCGCCCCGGCGACTACTTCGGAGAAGTCGGCCTCCTGAGCGGGCAAACGAGGAACGCGACGGTGCGCGCGAAGACGTCTCTCGAGATCCTGGCGCTGGACGAAGGTGCCTTCCGCGTCCTTGTCGCCAGCTCGCAGGCGACCGGCGAGCAGATCGGGCGCGTCGCGAAGGCTCGCGCGCGCGCCCGGGACGGCGCTGCCGACTAGGGCAACGCCCTTATCGGCGGAGCCAGCTCCTTCACGCCCGCGACGAGCTCGTTCAGGTCGAACGGCTTCTGGAGGACCTTCCGGATCCCGCGCCTGCGGAACTCGGACATGTGCTCGCGGGCCACCGCCGTCTCGAACATCACCGGGACGTCGCGCAGGCGCTCGTCCTGGCGCAAGCGGTCGTAGAGCTCGAGGCCGCTCATCCCGGGCAGGCCGACATCCAGTACCAGCAGATCCGGCTTCACCTGCTCCATGGCGCGCAGCGCATCCGACGGGCGCATCACGTGGAACGCCTGGTAGCCCTCTTGGTCGTTGATCGCGCCTGCAAGGAGCTCCCCGATCGGCTCGTCGTCCTCGACGATGATCACGACGCGGGTGCGTGAGTTACGTCTTGTCCTCATGCCTAGAGAGTGCGCATTTCATGCCATGAAAGGGGTCCGTTGTGCCGGTCGTACGCGGTTACGGCAACGTTCGTGTATCGGTGGCCCGACGCTGGGCGCTGGCAGCGCGTTCAAGCGAGCGCGGAACCTGCGGTCAGCGGCCTTTCTGTGCGCGCTTTGCGCGCGCGGGCAGGTATTGGTCGATCACCGCGCGCAGCTGCTCCGGGTAATAGGGTTTCGCCAGGAATCCATCGCACCCAGCCGCGATCGCGCGATCGCGATCCGGCGGCGTCGCCGACGCGGACACGGCGACCATGCGAAGGTCCTTGCCCCACGGCTCCTTGCGAACGGCGCGCGCGAATGCGAAGCCGTCGAGCCGCGGGATGTGCAGGTCGAGCAGGATGAGCTCAGGACGCGTCGCCTGCGCGACCGCGAACGCCGTCTCGCCGTCCATGGTGGTGATGGGCTCGTGCTGCGCGAGCCGCACGATGCGGAGCGCGAGGTCCATGCTGGCCGCGTCGTCTTCGACGATCAGGATGCGCGCCACTACTCCGCGGCCTCGGTCCCCGTTCCGGCTGCGGTCGTCTTCGTGCGTCCACGTCCGCCACGCCGGCGTCCTCCGCGGGAGCCGCGCCTGGTGCGCTTGCGCGGGACCGCCGGCGTCTCGGCCGTCGCCGCCGTCGCCGCTGTCGCCGCTGTCGCCGCTGTCGCCGCTGTCGCCGCTGTCGCCGCTGTCGCCGCTGTCGCCGCTGTCGCCGCTGTCGCTGCTGTCGCCGCTGTCGGTGCCGCGGCTACTGGTGGCG
>JANNHF010000028.1:0-3761 GCA_031404235.1 Chloroflexota bacterium | reverse complement strand
CGGGCCGCCCGCTCGCGCACGATCGTGACGCCGCTTCGGAGCGCGTCGCCGAAGGAGAACGTCGAGAGCTCGAGCTCCATTCGGCCGGCCTCGATCTTCGAAAGATCGAGGATGTCGTTGATCAGTGAGAGCAGATGCTGGCCCGAGCCGAGCACGTCTGCCAGATACTCGCGCTGCTTCTCGTTCACGTCGCCGAAGATGCCCTGCAGCAACACCTCTGAGAAGCCGATGATCGCGTTGAGTGGAGTCCGCAGCTCGTGCGACATGTTGGCGAGGAACTCGCTCTTGTGTCGGTTCGCGATCTCGAGCTGCTGGCTCTTGTCCTGGATCTCGTTGAACAGCCGTACGTTCTGTATGGCAATCGCGGCCTGGTCGGCGAACGTCTCCACGACCTTGACCTCGCGGTCCGAGAAGCGGCGAACGGTGCGGCGCGCAACGAGGATCACACCGATCGCCTCGCCCTCGACAAGCAGCGGTACGGCGAGCACCGTGCGCGAGCCGGTCGCCTTGGGCACGGGCGACGCCTCGTAGACTTCCGTCTCGAGCCTGATGTCCTCTAGGTGGATCGTGCGGCGATCGACGAAAGCGCGTCCGGAGATGCTCGTGCCGCTTCCTGTGAAACGAACAATGCCGCGGGGCCAGTCGAGGCTTGCGAACACGCTCATGTCGCCGTCACTGGAGTAACGCGCGCCCCCCACGACCTGGTCCCCGTCGCGCCGGAGCAGCCACGCGAGGTCCGCGTCGGCGAGCCGCGCGGCGTTCTCGACGACCGTGTCGAGGATGGGGTCCAGCTCGAACGCGGAGCGGCTGATCGCCTTCAGGACCTCACCCACAGCGGTCTGCTGCGCGAGCGACTCCTTGATCTCGTCGAAGAGCCGCACGTTCTCGATCGCGATCGCGGCTTGGTCCGCGAACGTCTCGATGAGCTTCACCTCTCGATCAGTGAATGGGCGCACCTCGTAACGCGCCAGGACCATGGCGCCGATCGGCTTGCCCTCGCGCAGCATCGGGACGCCGAGCACGCTGCGGGAACTCGTCATTTGGGCGATGTACGACTCCTGCAGCTCCGTGTCAGCCTTGATGTCCAGGATATGGATCGTCTTCCGATCGCGGATCACGCGCGGCGTGATGCCGGGCCGATCGATCGGCCGCTGCGCGTATCCACCGCCGGGCGCGTCTTCGAGCTCAACGCGCACGTCCGGCGGGAAGCCCTTGCTGAAGGCGACGAGCTGGTATGTCTTCTCCTCGGCGCGCGACATCCAACCGATGTCGGCCCCGCAGATCCGTGTGGCGTTCTCCATGACCGTCTGAAGAACGGGCTGCAGATCGAACGCCGAGCGGCTGATCGTCTTGAGCACCTCGCCGACGGCGGTCTGCTGTTCGAGAGCCTCCTTCGTCTCGTTGAAGAGGCGGACATTTTCCATCGCGATGACCGCCTGATCGGCGAACGTGGTGAGCAGCTCGATCTGTTTGTCGGTAAAAGGACTGACCTCACGGCGCCACACGACGATCACGCCGATCGGCTGGCCCTGACGCATAAGGGGTACACCCAGGAGCGTGCGGTAAGCGGCGGCGCGCTGCGCGTCGTGCCATTGATACTCGGCGTCCTCGAGCACGTCGACGATGTGGACCGGACGCCGTTCGAGCAGGGTGCGGCCGACGAGCGTTCCGCGCCCGGGTACGTATCCTCGACCGCCCATCTGCTCGTTGATGATCCGGCGATACTCCTCCGAGGTCTCGCCAACACGTGCGACATCGCGGAGGACGCCACCTGCGAAACTGACCAGGTCGGCGTTGTCGGCCAAGGTGAGCCGCGCGGCGTTCTGCACCAGAGTGTCAAGGATCGGTTGGAGCGCGAACGGCGCTCGGCTGATCGACTTGAGCACTTCGCTGGTCGCGGTCTGCTGCTCGAGCGCCTTCTTCGTGTCGTTGAACAGCCGAACGTTCTCGATCGCGATGACCGCCTGATCGGCGAACGCTTCGACGAGCTGGATCTGGCTTGGACTGAAACCGGTCGGCTCCGTCTTGCGCAACAGGATCACACCGATCGGTGCGCCCTCGCGCAGCATCGGAGCCGCCAGAGTTCCGCGCTGTCCTGTTACCTCTGCGCGCGTTCGCGTGGTCAGGAAGTCGTCGCCTTCAGCACCGGCGACGTCGGCGACGTGGACGGTACGTCGCTCGAGGATTGCGCGAGCGGCGACCGCGCCACGTTCGAGCGGCAAGATCGGGTCAGAAACGACCGGTAGCGGCCCGTGATGCGCGACGCGCCGAAGCATGTCGCCGTCGAGGAGGAACACGGCGGCGTCCTCTGCGCCGCAATAACGCGTTGTGTTTCGCGCTATGGCGTCCACGACGGGCTGCTGATCGGCGGGCGAGTCCGCGATGACGCTCAGGATCTCCGCGAGCGCGGTCTGTCGCTGCAGCGATTCCTTCGTCTCGTTGAAGAGGCGCACGTTCTGGATGGCGACGGCGGCCTGTCTCGCGAAGGTCTCGACGATCGCGATCTGCCCGTCGCTGAAGGGCACCGGCTCCGTGCGCCACAGGGACATCGTGCCGAGCAGCTCGTCGCCGCTCATCAGCGGAACACCGAGCATCGCGCGGAATCCGCCGAGTCGCTGGGCTTCGTGGTACGTGTACTCGGGGTCTTGGAGCACGTCGGCGAGGTGGATGGTCCGCTTGTCGATCGCGACGCGCCCGGTCAATGTGCCGCGGTTGCCCACGGCGATCGGGTTGCGGCTATTGAACTCCATGAGCTCTTTGGACGGGCCAAAGCCGGCCGCGAAGTGAAGCACATCGCCGTCGCGGCGATAGAGGATGCCTTGCGTCGCGCCCGAGAGACGCGTGGCGTGTTCGGTCACCGTGTGGAGGACCTGGCCGAGGTCGAAGCCGGAGGCGCTGATGGACTTCAGGACGTCGGCGACGGCCGTCTGCTGCTCCAGTGCCTCGGCCGTTTCGCGTCGGCGGCGGATCGCCGTGCCCGACGCCATGCCGACGAGCGCTGCACCCAGGATCAGGACACCCGCGAGCCCCACGCGTAGAGCCCGCTGCTGGACGAGCGCCGCCTCGAGATCGGCGTCGACGGCGCTCGGCGTGTCGACGACGAGGACCGACCAACGGATGTCCGGGACTCGTGCTACGCCCCGGACGACCCGCTCCGGAGCCAATGGATCGGCGACACCGGACGCCAGCGATGCGACCGCCGGGGAGCCGGAGAGATCGCGGTAGGCCAAGTCATCCGGAGTGAAGGCACGCGAGGCGCGCAGCGCAAGATGCCCTCCGCGATCGACGAGGTATGCGTCTTGGTAGGGCGTTCGCAGCTGCGAGATCGAGGGTCCGGCCAGCGCGTTCAGCCTGACCACCGCGACGAGGCGATACCCGAGCGGCTGAGTCGTTTGGATGGGGGTGGTCACGCTGATCGCGACCGACGTTGCCGCCACACCCCCCCCAGCGAGGCTGCCTCCTCCAATGCCTATACCGGATGGGTCCCGTGTCAGGTCATCGCTCCACGCGAATGCGTCGCCCACCTCGAGCGCCGCGCTGCCGCGGGTGGGAGCTATCCGAGCGGAGAGATCTATTTCCGCCAATCCTCTCGCGAACGGATCGACCGCGAGCAAACGGGAGCGGGGGTCGAGTACGAGCAGCCATGTAACTGCCGGATCGATGAAGCGGTGCATCTCTTCGAGTTCGATCTGGGCCGCGTTCAGGTCACTCCGATCGAGTGCGTCGATCAGCGGTGTGGCCTTACCGGAGCGCGCGCGCGT
>JANNHF010000027.1:0-8216 GCA_031404235.1 Chloroflexota bacterium | reverse complement strand
CAGCAGGCGACCGCCGACAAGAAGCAGGCGACCGCCGACAAGACCAGCACATCTGCCATGACCGAGAACATGAGGGCCTGCGTCGAGCTCCGTGGTGAGATGAGCGGCGGACACAACGTCCAGGAGCTCACCGCGCTGGCCGCGAAGATCAACAGCGTCTGCCCGAAGGCGATCAAGGAATCGAAGCTCTCGCCAGGGCAGTTCTGGTCGAAGTTCTCCGCGTACAGATAGTTCCTCTCCCCCTCCCCGCGAAGTGAACGGCGCGCCCCAGTCCAGGGCGCGCCGTTCCATGTCTAGGATTGCCTGCATGAAGCACCGCATCGGGATCCTGACCGGCGGGGGTGACGTCCCAGGACTGAACCCGGTCATCAAGAGCGTCGTCTATCGCTCGACGGAGCTCGGGTACGAAGTGCTCGGCATCCGCCGCGGGTGGGAAGGGCTCACGCACATGCGGCCCGGCCGCGAGCCGGATCCCGAGTATGTCCGCCCACTCGACCGCGCCAACACGCGCGCGATCGACCGTACCGGTGGCACGATCCTCCACACGTCGCGAACGAATCCGCGCAGGATGAGCGAGGCACGACTGCCGCCCTTCCTGGAACAGTCCGAGCGCGCGCGCCTCGCCGTCGCCGACGGCTTGTACGACCTCACGCCGCTGGTGCTGCGCAACATCGCATCGCTCGGCCTCGACTATCTGGTGACGATCGGTGGTGACGACACGCTCTCGTACTCCGAGGCGCTCGTGGCCGAGGGCATCCCGCTCATCGCCGTCCCGAAGACGATGGACAACGACGTCCAGGGCACGGAGTACTGCATCGGCTTCTCGACCGCGATCACGCGGGCGAAGGAGCTCATCGACCGCCAGCGCACCACGCTCGGCTCCCATGAGCGCATCGGCGTCTTCCGCATCTTCGGGCGGGACGCTGGCTTCAGCGCGCTGCACGCCGCGTACGTGACGTCCGCGCGCTGCCTCATCCCCGAGGCGCCATTCGATCTCGATCGCCTCGTCGAGATCCTGGTCGAGGACAAGCGCAACAACCCGTCGCGCTACACCTTCGTGATCGCCGCCGAGGGAGCCGTCTGGAACGGCGGCACGATCCCTCAGTACGGGCCGGCGGACGCCTTCGGACATCGCCGCAAGACGAACATCGCGGAGGCGCTCGCCGACGAGATCCGCAGGCGCTCCGGCGAAGAGACGCTGGCGAGCGAGCTCACCTACGACCTGCGCAGTGGCGACCCGGACGCCCTCGATCAGACCGTCGCGATCACGTTCGCGAACATCGCCGTCGACCTCATCCGCGACGGCGCCTCGGGACGCATGGTCGCGATCCAAGGCGGCAACTTCGTGCATACGACGCTGCCCGATCCGAAGCTCGGTCCCCGCCGCGTCGACGTGGCGCATCAGTACAACATCGAGCGTTTCCGCCCCCAGTACGCCGATCGACTCGGCGTGTCGATCTTCCTGTCCGCGCCCGAGGACTGATGCGCGGTGCGGTCGCGGTCGCGCTCGCGCTCGCTGCTGTCGCGGCACAGTCGTGCGCGGCCGCGGCGCCGCAGCCTTCGATCTCGCCGACGCCAGCACCGACGGCTGCCGCCGCCGCGGCCCCACCAGAGCCCACGCGCAGCGTGGCTCCGGCGACGCCGCAGCCGCCGGCGATAGCCACCGCCACACCGTTCACGCCTTGCATCTCGCCGGAGAAGGTCGTGGCGGACATTTCCATGGCCAACCTGTGCATCACGGGCGCGAACGTCTTCGTTGAAGCCGCGATCGGCGGACCTGAGCTGCATGTCCTGTACGACCAGGTCGTGGAAGACCTCGCGGCAGTGCAGCGCGAGTTCGCGTGGACGCTTCGGGAACGACCGGTGGTCCACGTGTTCGCGACCACCGCGAGCTATACGACGGGCCTGACGCAGGTGTTCGGTCACTCCGGGGCGACCGCCGCGTTCGTCGCCGAGAACTCGGTCGCCTTCTTCGAGCCCGACCTGCGCGGGATCCTGGTGAACTGGGACGCCGTGCGCGAGCGCCGACCGCTCGCGGCGATCCGCCACGAGCTCACGCACTTCGTCACGCTCGAAGCCTGCGCGCCGCGCTGCGATCTCGTCCCGGCCTGGCTCAACGAGGGCCAGGCGCGGCTCGCGGAGGCGACCATCCCCGGCGGCGAGTGGCGGCTCGCACGCGTGCGCTACGAAGCCGCGTCGATGGTCGCGACGGACACCCTCATGCCGCTTTCGAGGCTCGTGACGCAGGGCCAGTGGAACTCGATCACGAGCTGGGCCGGCTACTACAAGTACCAGGAGGCGGCGCGCGCAACGGAGCTGCTGCGAGAGGACGTCGGCGGCACAGAGCCGATGGCGCGGATCTACGAGCGCCTGCGGCGCGGCGAGGACATCGCTCGCGCATACGCGTCGCTCACCGGGCGGACCTTCGATTCATTCGTGAACGGTCTCGCGGCTCGGTTCACCGAAGGCGTGCCCACCGGGCCAGCGATCGTCATGACCGCGGGGCCGCAAGCCGGCCATGGCGTTGGTTATCTCCTTTACGGCTTCGCGTCGGAAGAGAAGGTCACGCTTCGGATCGTTGGCCGGCGCACCGAAGAGACCGAAGAGATCGCGGTGTCGCCGCAGGGCGCGCATTTCGCGGAGATCGTCGATCGCTACCCACCGGGCACCTACGTGATCGCCGTGACCAGGGGCGACGCCGTCGTCACGGCGACGAGGTTCGAGAAGCGTGGTGGTCGCCCGATCACCAGAGCCGACTAGCGACGTCGGCTAGGGGATCCGGCGTATCGACCGCCGCGGTCTGCGCGCGGCCATGATCACGATGCCGATGAGCACGCCAAGGGCTACGAGTCCGGCGGTCACGAGGAAGTCAGAGCTGCCGCCACCGGCAGCCGGCTGAGCGGACGCGGCCGCCGCCGCGGACGGGCTCGCGACCGCAACTGCGGACCGTGTCGGTGACGGGGCCGCGCTCGTCGTCGCGGCGGGAGCGGCGGTCGTCGGCGCCGCACTCGTCGGCGCGGCCGTCCGTGAGGCTGTCGCGCTCGCGGTGGCCGTCGGCGACGGTGACGTCGTTGCCGTTGGGCTCGGGCTCGCGACCGTGGTCGGCGGGGGCGACGGCGACGCGGTGCTGGTCCCGAGGGTGGCGCAGGCGCGCGAATCGCTGACACCCGGAGCTGAGGCGCACACCGAACGCGCCGGCGTGACCCACGCGCTGCCGTCGCCGGCCGTGCGCGAGAGCGCAACGAGAACGAACGGATAGTGCGCGTTGCTCGGCGCGCCGCAGGTGCCGGACTCGAACTGAAGGTCGAGCGTCGTCGTGTCGCCGTCGAGCGTCGCGCTCGGACCGGCGCGCAAGCAACGGCCGCCCGCGTCGTTGCCGCGCGCATAGAGCGCGAGGATGTCCTTGTCGAAGCTCATGAACATGTTCGACGTCGCCGGGAACACGTTCGCCTCGCCGAGACTCGTGCGGAAGCTGTCGTACGTCGCCTGCGTCTGGAAGACACGCATCGTGGCACGCTCGCCAAGCTCCGGCAGGTGACCGCGCAGCTGCAGCCTCGTGGTTATCGGCGTGGCCGCGCCCGCGGGCGCCGCGAGTAGCGAAAGGCCGAGCACGAGGAGGCCCAGGACCGCGACGAGCCGGCGCATCGCGGCAGACTCTATGCTCTGGCGCCTCGCAGGGGCATGACGGAGGTCTATCAAGTTGGCCGACAGCACGACCGTCCCGGCACCCGAGCAGTTCGAGAAGCTCGGCGCGTTCTACCTCGGCAGGCCCTACGACCCGAGGACCAAGGCGCCCCAGCCGGGCCTGATCCTCTACGACTCCAAGGACCTCGTGACCCATGCCGTCTGTGTCGGCATGACCGGGAGCGGCAAGACGGGGCTGTGCATCGCGCTCCTCGAGGAGGCCGCCCTCGACGGCGTGCCCGCGATCGCGATCGACCCGAAGGGCGACCTCACGAATCTCATGCTGACGTTCCCGGAGCTGCGGCCCGCGGATTTCCGGCCGTGGATCAACGAGGACGACGCACGGGCGAAGTCGCTCTCGCCCGACGACTACGCGGCGCAGCAGGCGAAGCTGTGGAAAGATGGTCTCGCCGGCTGGGGTGAGGACGGCGACCGCATCCAGCGGCTCAGGGATGCCGCCGAGTTCGCCGTTTACACGCCCGGCTCCAGCGCAGGCATCCCGATCTCGATCGTCGCGTCGTTCGCAGCGCCGGCGCAGGCAGTGCGCGACGACAGCGAGCTCCTGCGAGACCGGGTCACGACGACGGCGACCAGCATCCTCGGCCTGCTCGGGATCGCCGCCGATCCGATCCAGAGCCGCGAGCACATCCTGATCGCGACGCTTCTCACGAAAGCGTGGGCCGCGGGCGAGGGCTTGGATCTCTCTCGGCTGATCGATCAGATCCAGAAGCCGCCGATGGCGCGCGTTGGCGCGATGGACCTGGAGGCCTTCTACCCGACCAAGGAGCGCGCGCAGCTCGCGGTGAAGATGAACAACCTCCTTGCCTCGCCTGGCTTCAGCGCCTGGCTCGAGGGAGTGCCGCTCGATGCGGGGCAGCTGCTCCGCTCTGAGAGCGGCAAGCCCCGCGTGGCCATCATCTCGATCGCGCACCTGTCGGAGGCCGAGCGGATGTTCTTCGTGTCGCTGCTGCTGAATCAGGTGCTCGACTGGGTGCGGACACAGTCGGGCACAACGAGCCTGCGCGCGATCCTCTACATGGACGAGATCTTCGGCTACTTCCCGCCGGTCGCCGAACCGCCGTCGAAGCGGCCGCTCCTGACGCTCCTGAAGCAAGCCCGTGCGTATGGCCTCGGGATCGTGCTCGCGACGCAGAACCCGGTCGACCTCGACTACAAGGGGCTCGCGAACGCCGGTACCTGGTTCCTGGGCAGGCTGCAGACCGAGCGCGACAAGGCTCGCGTGCTGGAGGGACTCGAGAGCGTCTCTGCCTCGGCCCACGCGCAGTTCGACAAGGGCGCGATTGACAAGCTCCTATCGGGGCTCGCGCAGCGGATCTTCCTGATGCACAACGTGCACGAGGACGCGCCGGTCGTATTCGAGTCGCGGTGGGCGATGAGCTACCTGCGTGGCCCGCTCACGCGCGATCAGATCAAGAAGCTCATGGACGGCAAACGGCCCGCGGTCACGAGCGGCGCCGTCAGAGCACCGACCGGAACGGCAGGCTCTTCAAGCGACGTCGTGGCGGAGTCCGAGCAGAAGGCACGTGAACAGCGCGACGCGGCGGTCGAGAAGCTTCGCGCGCAGTACGCGCCGAAGCTGCACAAGCTCGAGGAGAAGATCCGCAACGCGGAGCAGATCGTGGAGCGCGAGGAGGGCCAGGCCCGAGGGGCGAAGGTCCAGACCGTGATCTCGGCCGGCGCGACGATCCTCACCGCGATCCTCGGGCGCAAGCGCATCAGCTACACGTCAGTGGGCCGGGCGACGACCGCCGCGCGCGGCGCCCAGCGCGCGGTGCAGCAAGAGCAGGACGTGAAGGCGGCGAAAGAGGACCTCGCCTCAGCGCAAGCCGACTACGAACGCCTGGGGCAGGAGCTCGCGGCAAAGGTCGCCGAGATCCAAGCGCAGGCGTAAGGCCGAAGACGAGAGAGGGCTCCCCATTCGTGGGGAGCCCTCTGTGACGCTGCGATAGTTGGTCCGCGCTTGGTCGCTACTTACCGGTGTTGACGTACTGGATGCAGTCGCCCTGGTTCTTAAAGGATGAGCCGTCTGCGCGAGACAGGTCGGCCCAGCCGCCCTTCTTGCACTTGTCTTTCGCCTTCGCGACGTTCGTCGCGTCGCCCTGGCCGAGCTGGACGTTGCTGACAGTCCAGATCCCCGGCTCGTCCGCGATGACGAACGGCACCGAGCTGGCGACCCTCAAGGTCGGGTACGCCGTCACGAGTGCCGCCCAACTGCTGGCGAGCGGAGTCGTGCCGTTCAGGTTCGACCAGATCGTGCACGTCGTGTCGTGGATCGGATCCACGAGGCCTGAGCCGTTGTTGCAATAGAACGCGGCGATGGAAAGGTAATCGGTCACGCCGTCATTGTTCACGTCGGTCGGTAGGCTGATCCGAGGAGCTCCGGCCCCCGGAGCGGTGCCTGTGTAGTTGAACGACAGCTGGGTGACCTCCGAGAGCAGCTTGCCGCTCATGCTGGACGATGCGTAGTAGACGCCCGAGTAGCTTCCGTCGGGACCGGTCACCGAGTTGTTCAGCACGGCGCTGCTGCCGTCCGGACTGAGCGTACAGATGCCCCCGTAAACGGCGGTCCCGGTCTCGCCATTGGCCGTGTCCGTCGTACCGTCGAAGCAGAGGAGCGGGTTGGCCGCGGCCGCTGTGCCGGCGTTGCCGACAAGTGCTGCGGACATAACTAGCGCGAAGACGCTAAGAGATCGAAGCGTGTGCCTGAATGCCTTCAACTGTTTCCCCTTTGATGTCTGTGCCAGAGGCTTAACGGACAGCAGACGGCAAACGTCAGTTCAGCGGAAGACAAGTTCACGGAACTCATGCGGCGGTCGTGTAACGGCGCCTTGCCCTTAGAAGACGACTTCGAAGATCTCCCCGCATTTCGGGCACTTCACCGTTGCGGCGTAGGGCGGGTTCGGCGGCACGTCGAGGTGCTCCCGGGTCACTGACCGCGGCCCGACGCTGGTCTTGCAGAACGGGCACGTCGTCGCATATGCGAGGAAAGCGTGGCGATCTGCTGCGATACGACGACGGGAATCGGTGACGGCCATCTCGCGACAGTTTAGGTCCGCGCGGGGCGTCGATGTGTCTTGACGCCGATGAGGACCGTGCTCGTCAGCCCGCCCGGCGGAGGGCTCCTTCGCGGTGCGGTGCGGTTGCCACACGTGCGGCGACGACTGCTCGCCTTCGCCCGGCGAGCTCAACTTCCCAGGATCTGCGGCGGACGCTGTCGAAGCCGCGGTTGTAGGAGCCGATCGCACAGAAGCCCGTGACGATGGTGCCCAACACGACTCCGACGACGAACGAGATATCGATCACGCGTGGACTTTAGTCACCGCGATGGTGGCCCTGCATGACGCTTCCGTCATAGCTCGACGGCGTCGTGTCGACCCAGTCGTCGGCGGACCAACTGAGCGGTCTAACCAGCGCGGGCCACCGGCGGGAACCTCAGAAGGCCCCGCCGAGGCCACGCTCTCAGACGCTTACGCGTCGACCTTGCGTGTAGCGATAGACCGCGAGGACGATGATCGCACCGATGATCGAGCCTACCCAACCGGCTGAAGGCGGGGGCAGCGACGCATTTCCCGCGAAGAAGACCTGCGCGAGCCAGCCGCCGACGAATGAACCGACGATGCCGAGGACGATCGTCGCGATCCAGCCCATCGGGTCCCGGCCAGGCATCAAGAACCGAGCGCTGACTCCGACGATCGCGCCGAAGATGATCCAGGTGACGATCGCAGTGAGATCCATGTTGTTCTAACTCTCCTTTCTGCTGCCGACGCCGCCGGCTAGACCTTCGGCGACTGCCGCTCTTCGGAGATCTGAGCTTGGATCCGCTCACGGTTGGCACTGCCGTGATTCTTGGAGGCCTTCGCTTCGAGACGGGCGATGGTCTCCTCCGGTGTCGTTGTGGCAGGCTCCCCGAGCTGGTTACGCGGTCCTGTTCGTTCCACCGTCACGGGTTGGATTCGCCACGTCGGCCGGTGACGGCGCGCACGATGGCGACGATGAGGGCGGCGACCAGGACACAGAACACGATCGACAGGAGCGTCGCGATCTCAACGACCGGCGTACCCTCGGGCTGCGCGAAGATGCCTCGGAACGGCGCGACGAGGGGCTCCGTGATCCCGTAGATGGCCGAGGCCAACGGCTGATCCGCGTTCGCTCCGAGGAGCTTGAGCGTGAATCGAACGAGCAGCAGCACCTCGAGGACGGTGAACACGAGCGCGATGACTCGGCTGGCGGTCCAGATGGACGTGTCGCGAGCGGGCCCGGTCGTCACGTTGACGTTCGTCGGACTCTGACTCGGTGTGGACGGCGCGGTGTCTTTCGGTGGGGTGGTTCTTGTTGTCATACGTAGAGCCTGGGCCACGGAACACGCGGGGTCATGACGGGACCGTCATGCCGACCGCCAAGCCAAGTGGCGTCGAGCCGGTCTTGGCTTGGCGGTCTCGCGGCGAAGCTCGTTACGAGTGCCGGATCTGTCTACGAAGCACGAGGATCCCGATGCCAGCCAGCGCTATGCC
>JANNHF010000026.1:0-4609 GCA_031404235.1 Chloroflexota bacterium | reverse complement strand
GGCTACACGCCAAGAAATAGCACGTCAGCTCGGTGAAGAACTCGAGCGCAAGATCCGTAAACGTTGAAGACGGCGTGGCTTGACGCGAACGTGCTCGTTCGCGTTCTCACAAATCAGCCGGCAGACCTTGCGCGCAAAGCGCAGGCGCTCATGGCGCGCGCGCAGACAGGCGACATCCTGCTGGTGCTTCCCGTCGTCGTCGTGGCCGAGGTCGTGTGGGTCTTGGGCCGTTACTACGCGTACGACCGGAGCCGCATCGCATTTGGGCTTCGTGAACTGGTGACCGCAGATGGAATTGCGGCGGAAGGCGCTGATGATGTTCTCGATGCTCTTGCACTCATGGTCGATCACAGCGTCGATTTTCCAGACGCATACCTCGCGGCAGCTGCGAACCGCCGTGGCGACTCGGTCGCAACGTTCGACGCGGACTTTCGCAAGCTCGGCGCGCGGGTCGTCGCGCTCTAACAGATGAAAGCTGCCTCGATCACACGGCTTCACCGCGAGGCATACGCGCTCGTCGATCGTGTGGTGCGAACCCGCCGACCGATCCTCATCACGCGGCGCGGTCGACCTGTGGCGCTGCTCATGCGCGTGATACCCACTGGAACATTGCCGGCGTCAGATCGCAAGCGTCCACGCGAGTGACATCGCAGCAACCGATCGACCTCGACGCGATCCTCGCCGAAGTCCGCGCGCGTGTCCGCAAGAAGCGCGAGAGCGGCGCATACGGAGCGGACCTCGACGCCGCGCTCACGCTGCCGCTGCCCGGCGGACGGCCGATCTTCAGCGAGGAGCTGAAGGAGCCGTTCCAGGCGCTGCCCGAGGTGCTCGACGAGGACGTGACCTACGACGCCAAGAGCCGCAAGCGCTACGTCGGCCCGGTCATCACCCTCGCGCGGCGCACGCTCATCAGCCTCCTGCGCTGGTGGCTGGCCGCGATCACGGAGCGGCAGGAGCGCATCAACCAGCTCGTGGCGCGCGCGCTCTTCGACCTGCGCGACCGGCCGACGCCGGGCCTCGAGAAGCGGCTGCGCAAGCTCGAGACCTGGCACGAGGACTTCGTCGCGGCGAACCTGCACTCGGTCTACTTCCAGGCGCGCTTCGGCGGCGACGAGCCCGTGATCCGCCGACAGTCGGAGGCGTTCGCCGAGCTCTTCGCGGGGCGCGAGCGTGTCGTCGATCTCGGGTGCGGCCGCGGCATCTTCCTGGGTCTCATGAAGGACAAGGGCGTTGGCGCGTACGGCGTCGACCTCGATCCGCGCATGGTCGAGCAGTGCGCCGAGCGCGGCCTCGAATGCGTCCAGGCCGACGCGCTCGGCCATCTGCGCTCACTGCCGGACCGCGCGATCGACGGCCTCTACGCGCGGCACATCGCCGAGCACGTGCTGCCCGGCGAGCTCGTCTCGATGCTGCGCGAGGCGCGCCGCGTCCTGTCGCCGGGTGCGCCGCTCGTGTTCGTGACGCCGAACGTCGCGACGCTCACCGTCGGCGCGCATTCGTTCTGGCTCGATCCCTCGCACGTGCGCCCGATCCCGCCCGAGCTGTTCCGCTTCTACCTCGAGGTCGAGGGCTTCGTCGATGTCGACGTGCGCACCTTCGAGCCGAGCGAGAAGCGCCTGTCGGACGAGGTGAGCGACGCGACCGTGCGCGAGAACGTGAAGCTGCTGAACGAGACGCTCTTCGGCGACCGCGACTACGCCGTGATCGGGCGCGCCCCGGCATGACCGCGGTCCACCAGTTCCATCCGGTGCTCGCGCCCGGCGACGCGATCAGCAACCACGTCTTCGCGCTGCGCGATCGCCTGCGCTCCTGGGGCTACGAGTCGGACGCGTATGCGGTGGACGCGAAGCCCGGCGTCGAGGGCGAGGCTCTCTCGTACCGCCGGCTATTCCGCGCGGTCGGTCCCGAGGACACGCTCATCCTGCATTTCTCGATGGGCAACGAGGTCTTCGACCAGCTGATCAAGATCCCCGCTCGCCGCGTGCTCGTGTATCACAACATCACCCCACCCGAGTTCTTCAGCGGCATCAACGACCACGCCGCCGCGTTCGCGCGTCTCGGTCTGCGCCAGCTCGAGCGGATCGCGCCGGGCATCGAGCTCGCGATCGGAGTGTCCGCGTTCAATCGCCAGGACCTCGATGACATGGGCTTCCGCAACACCGCGCACGTGCCGATCCTCATCGACTGGAAGCTGTACGACACGCCGCCGGACCCCGCGGTGCTCGCGCGGTGGAGCGTCTTCGGACGCAAGCTGCTGTTCGTTGGCCGGATCTCGCCGAACAAGCGGCACGATGACCTGCTCCGGATGTTCGCGTACTACCGCGCGGTGATCGACCCCGAGGCGCAGCTGCTGCTCGTCGGGTCGTACCGCGACCACCGCGAGTACTACGCGCGCCTGCGCGAGCTCCAGCGCGCGCTGGGGCTCGAGACGGCAGTCACGTTCACCGGTGGCGTGAGCCTCGCGGCGCTGTGCGCGTACTACCGCGAGGCGGATACGTTCGTCTCGCTTTCCGAACATGAGGGCTTTGGAGTGCCGCTCCTCGAGGCGATGCGCTTCGATCTGCCGGTGGTCGCGTACGACGCCGCCGCCATCGGCGAGACCGTGGGCGGCGCCGGTGTGCTGCTGCACGACCGCGATCTCGCCCAGGCCGCCGAGGCCGCCGCACTCGTGAGCGAGGACACCGGGCTACGCGCGAAGCTCTCCGCCGCCGGCCACCGACGCGTCTCCGACTTCGACACCGAGAAGGTCGCGCAGCGGACGCGCGAGGTGCTGGGCCTGTAATGGGCTAAGTTGGTATACTGACTTTAGGCTGTTTAGCCATTCAGGAGGTCGCGATGGCCGTTAGCGCGCGCGCGAAGAGAAAGACAACAAGTGAGAGCCCGATCAAGGACCGGGTACCCAGCATTGACGACTTCACATTCGAGAAGAAACCGTTGTACTCGCCCGCGGACATCGCGCGCATCCTGGACGTGAGTGACCAGACCGTGCTCGACTGGATCCACAGCGAGCGGCTGTTCGCCGCTCAGATCGGTCCGCGCCTGTTTCGAATTCCCCACGCGTCGTTCATGCAGTTCCTCGGTGTCCCGCCGCTGATCCGAATCACGCGTGGTCACAACGCTCGCAGGATCGACGACGCTGAGTTCGCACGTGCCGAACCGGGTCGCGCCAAGCCCGTTCGCGCCAAGCCCGGCCGCGCCGACTAGCGATGCCATTCCTACGGCCGGCAGCGACCTTCGCACAGGCCTTCGACGAGATCATCAAGCAGTTGGCCAAGTACGGCGAGGTCGACGCCAGCGACGACACGGGCAAACGGCGACGCAGCATCAGCTTCCTCGTCAAGGTGCCCGGGTACGGGTTGCCGACCGCGGTGACGCTCGATTACCGAGAGGAGTTCAAGCGGAGCACGCAGGGATGGTTGCGCGATTCGTACGTGTTCGAGTACCGCACTTCGGCGCCGCGGAGCCGTCGCGCTCATCATCAGCACATCGCTTGGGGGATCCACCAGCACTGTGAAACGCCCGGCAGAGCGTCTCACGAGCATTACAAGGATCTCGAGCGGCTGCTGTTGCCGACGCACGAAGATTTCGCCGGACTCCTTGAGCGGCCGCAACCTGTTCACTGTCTTGGCCTGAAGCGCATGCGCTCAGCGTGAGCGAGCGCCTCCGCATCGCCGACCAGATCGTGCCGACGCTGGCGTACGGAGACGCGATCGGCAACGACGCGTTCGAGCTGCAGCGGCTCCTCTGGCGCCGCGGCGTGCAGTCCGAGATCTTCGTCGACGAGGCCAAGCCCGAGGTGCGCGCATTCGCGCGGTCGTGGCGCGACCTGCGCCCGGAGCGGAGTGGCGCCGGATTGACCCTGATCCACATGTCGATGGGGAACGACGCCATCGATGAGATCGCGAAGCTGCCGGGCCGCAAGGCGGTCATCTATCACAACATCACGCCCGCGCGGTACTTCAGCGGCTTCAACCCGGCGGCCGAGAAGTACTCCGAGATCGGGCGGCGGCAGCTGAGGGATCTCGCGTCACAGGCCGAGCTCGGGATCGCCGACAGCGAGTTCAACCGCCGCGAGCTCGCGGAGCTCGGCTATGCGCGCACCGCGGTCGTGCCGATCAGCGTGGATTGGGCCGCGTTCGACGTCGAGCCCGACCCGGCGGTCATGGGCACGCTCTCCGAGGAGCGCACGTCCATCGTCACGGTCGGGCAGCTGCTGCCGCACAAGGGCATCCACGATGTCATCGCGGCCTTCGCGCGTTACCGCGAGCGCGACAAGGGCGCGCGTCTCTACCTCGTCGGATCCACAGCGATGTCGGCGCAGTACACCGAGCGCCTGCACGCCGACGCCCTGCGCCTCGGGCTGCGCGACGCGGTGACCTTCACCGGCAGCGTTCCGATCGAGTCGCTCGTCGCCTACTACCGCGGTGCGACGGCACTCCTAACGCTTTCGGAGCACGAGGGTTTCTGCGTGCCCCTCCTCGAGGCGATGCGCAGCGACCTGCCGATCGTCGCGCACGCGGCGGGCGCCATCCCCGACACGCTCGGCGACGCCGGCATCCTGTTGAAGGACAACACGCCGGATGCGGTCGCGGCGGCGCTCGAGCGCGTC
>JANNHF010000025.1:0-3342 GCA_031404235.1 Chloroflexota bacterium | reverse complement strand
AGCGGCGATCCGCCGGATGAGGTCGGGCCGCAGCTGCTCATCATCGTGGAGCTGCTGCGTGCGCTCGGCATCTCGATCGCGAACGCGACCGAGTGCGAGGCCGAGGACGTGATCGCGACGCTGACCACGCAGATCGAAGGGTCGATCGAGATCGTGAGCGGCGACCGCGACCTCTACACGCTGGTCCGTGACCCGCGGATCCGCGTCCTGTTCACGGTTCGTGGCGTCAGCGAGCTCGCGTCCGTCGATCAGGAGTGGATACACGCGAAGTACGGGATCCCCGGCGACCGGTATCTCGATTACGCGATCCTGCGCGGCGACCCGTCGGATGGGCTGCCCGGGGTGCGCGGCATCGGGGAGAAGACCGCGTCGCAGCTGCTCGCAAAGTACGGCTCGCTCGACGCGATCCTCGCGGCGAAGGACCTATCGCCGACGATCCGCGCGAAGCTGAACGCATCGAAGGACTACGTGGTGGCCGCGCGCACGGTCGTCGGCCCGGTCCTCGACTGCGCCATCGAGGTGACCGGGGACGGGACGATCCCGCGCTCGCCGCCCGAGCCGATGCACGTCGCGGCACTCGCGCAGCGCTACGGCGTGGAGGCGTCGATGCGCCGGGTGGTGGATGTGCTGAAGGCGCAGGGATAACCGCGTGGTCCGCGCGACCCGTACCATCGCGGCGTGATCGTTTATCCCGCGATCGACATCTACGGCGGCCGTGTCGTCCGCATGACGCGCGGTGACTTCTCGACCGTCGAGGAGGTCGCGCCCTCGCCCCTCGAGGCCGCCAAGCGCCTGGTCAACGAAGGCGCAGCGTGGCTGCACATCGTGGACATCGACGGTGCCCGGACTGGTGAGCCCGCGAACCTCGACGCGATCCGGCAGATCGCGAACCGCTTCAACGTCAAGATCCAAGCGGGCGGGGGGATCCGGGACTTCGACACCGCAGAGCGGTTCGCGGAGGCGGGGGCGTCGCGCATCGTGGTCGGGACCGCCGCCATCGAAGATCCCGAGCTCATCGGCCGGCTTGTCGATCGGCACGCTGACGGCATGACGGTCGCGGTGGACGCGCGCAACGGCATGGTCATGACCGCGGGCTGGACCGAGACGAGCGAGATACGCGCTGTCGACCTGATGCAGAAGCTGGCCGTGACCGGCGTTCCGTCCGTCGTGTACACCAACGTGTCGGTGGACGGGACGCTCCAGGGCCCGGACCTCGCGGGCCTCGAGGCCGTCGCGCGCGCGTTCGGCGGCGACGTCATCTACTCGGGCGGTGTCGGCTCGCTCGACGATATCCGTGCCGTCGCGAGGCTCCGCCACCGTGGACTGCGCGGCGTGATCGTGGGCCGGGCGCTCTATCTCGGTCGATTCTCATTGGGCGACGCCATCGCCGCCGCGAACAGTGGTGCCACAAGGGAGGTCCGCTCGTGAACGTGGCGATGTGGATCAGGGCACTGCGGGTGATCCCGCGGATCAGCCTGGAGGAATGGCGCGGGCTCGACGTCGTGTCGCGTTGGCTGATCGCTTCCCGCGGAGCGGTGCTCGTCCTCACGTTCATCTCCGCCGCCATCGCGGGCCTTCTGGCCGCTCGCGACGGGGCCTTCGATCCGTGGCTCTGGTCGCTCCTTACCGTCGGACTCCTGCTGGCGCACGCCACGAACAACCTGCTCAACGATCTGACCGATCACCTGAGGGGTGTCGATCGCGACAACTACTTCCGTGCGCAGTACGGTCCGCATCCCCTCGAGCACGGCCTCATGACCAAACGCGGCCTGATCCGCTACGCGGCCGTCACCGGAGTCCTCGCGCTTGCCGTCGGCGCCTACCTGGTCTCAGTGCGCGGGCCGACGGCGCTCGCGCTGCTCGCGCTCGGTGCGTTCTTCGTCCTCTTCTACACGTACCCGCTGAAGTACATCGGGCTGGGCGAGCTCGCCGTGCTCATCGTTTGGGGGCCGCTGATGATCGGCGGCGGCTACTTCGTCGTGACCGGCCGGCTCGATCCGTACGTCTGGCTCGCTGGTCTGCCGTACGCGCTCGGCGCCACGACGGTGATCTTCGGTAAGCACATCGACAAGGAAGCCGAGGATCGCGCCAAAGGCATCCGCACGCTCCCGGTGATCATCGGTGAGCGCGTCGCGCGCGCTGTCGTCGTCGCGATGTTCGCGCTGCAGTACGTCGTCATCGGCTACCTGATCCTGATCGGCTTCTTCAGTCCGCTGCTGCTCGTCGTGGTCCTCGCCCTGCCGAAGCTGCGCGACGCGGTCGTCATCTACCGCCGTGCGAAGCCCGCGAGCCGCCCGGCGGAGTATCCGGCGGACGCGTGGCCGCTCTGGTTCGTCGCGTATGCCTTTGCGCACAACAGGCGCTGGGGTCTGCTCTTCCTTGTCGGCCTCGTGGCCGACGTCATCGCGCGCGCGGTGCTCTAAGCCTCCAGCGCGGCCGCTCCACCTAGCCCGGCGCCTGTTCCTGCTCCGGCTCGGTGGGCGCGAGCAGGAAGATCCAGATGTCCCAGGCGACGTGGCTGGTGATGAGCGCCGGCATGCTCATGCCGATGGCCCGCAGCAGCCCCCAGTAGATCCCGGCGACCGTCGCGGCGCCGATCAGCGTCGTGTTCCCCGTGACCAGATGCGCGCCGCCGTACGCCATCGCCGCGCCGGGCGCGCCGATGCTCCGCTGCACGAACCCGCGCCAGAAGAGCTCCTCGGCAGGGCCGATGATCGTCGCGAGCCGCGTGGCGATCTCGGACTTCGGTCGTAGCGAGCGGAGCGCGTAGATGTCGCCGATCTCCTGCGAGCCCTTCGGCATGACCGTCCGCGCCATCCGATCACCCACCTGGAAGATGGCGTAGAGACCCGCCGCCGATAGGAGCCCGAGCGCGACGTCGCGCTGGCGGAAGCGCAGTCGGCGGAGCTCGGCGTCGTTCGCGAGTGCCATGGTGCCGAGCAGGAAACCGGTGAGCGTCATGCGCTCCCAGAATCGCGCGCGCGAGCCGCGGAACGTCAGCCCGAACAGCCCGAACGCCATCGCAAGGCCGATCGCCACGACCGGTCCGCGTCTGGTCACCGTTCACGTCCGGAGGGAATTGGCATTTCAGGGGAGTATCGCGGCGCAGGCCCCTCACCTGCCTCTGCCCGTCCCGCCGACGCATCCGGAGAGAGCTGCCGTGCGTAGCACAAAGGGGCGAGCGTGGCAGTTCCCGTGAGCGCCAAGGAGGCCACACCATGTCTGCACCCGTCCGAGGCGCGTCGCGGTTCGCCCACACCCACGCCGACCGGCGAGCCGCTGACGATCACGACGACCACGCTGAACCACGGTAACGTCGGTGCCGCGTACAACGAGTTCATC
>JANNHF010000024.1:0-40356 GCA_031404235.1 Chloroflexota bacterium | reverse complement strand
GTGCGTCTCACGGCCGATCGTGACCTGCCGCTCCTGCATGACCTCGAGCAGCGCGCTCTGCACCTTGGCCGGCGCGCGGTTGATCTCGTCCGCCAGCAGCAGGTTGGTGAAGACCGGGCCGAGCGAGGTCTGGAACTCGCCGTTCTTCTGGTTGTAGATGCGCGTGCCGACCAGGTCGGCGGGCACGAGATCCGGTGTGAATTGGATGCGCTTGAACTCCCCGCTGATCGCCTGCGCGACCGTCTTCACGGCGAGGGTCTTCGCGAGACCGGGGACCCCTTCCACGAGAAGATGACCGCGTGCCAGTAGCGCGACCATCATGCGCTCGAGCAGGTGATCCTGTCCGACGATGACCTTCTTGATCTCGAAGAGCAGGCGCTCCATCTGGCTGCCGGGCCGAACGCTGGTTGTCATGGCGCTTCCTTCCCTAGTCCGGTGGGATGCCGAGCCCGGCCGATGCCGCGTCGATGGTGACTGCGAACCCCACTCCGCTGAACACCTTACCTGCTGGGTTCACGAGCCCGGTGACGATACCCACGACATCTCCGTTTTGATCCACCAGTGGCCCGCCCGAGTTTCCTGGGTTGACCGCCGCGTCGAACTGGATGAGCCCGGTGATCGGCTGCGAGAGGTTGGGCGCGGTCATCGAGCGATCGAGGCCGGAGATCACGCCGGTCGACAAGGAACCGGTGAGTCCGAATGGGTGGCCGATGACGAAAGCGTGATCGCCGATGTTGAGCCTTCCGGGATTCCCGAGCGTCGCCGGCTGGAACTGCGCCGGCGGTTGGGTGGCCCGGAGGACGGCTATGTCGCGGTCGGGGAGGCGCGCGACGATCTCGACTGCCGAGGTCGTGCCGTCGCTGAACATCACCTTGATATCGGAGGCCCCCTCGATGATGTGCAGGCTCGTGAGGATGTCCGCCATGTCGTCGACGATCACGCCAGCGCCGGTGCTCGCCTCGCCGCTCGCGCCCCGCGCAGTGACCTGAACGACCGATGGAGCGACGTGCTGGTAGATGGCCACCGAGAGCAGCGGCGTCGGCTCGGGGGTCTTCTGGGCCTCCTCGGCACGAAGCGCGACAAGTCCGCCCGTCTGGACCGCGGAAACGAGGAACCACGTGAGCGTCACAAGTGAAACGAACGCAAGTGGTGCGCGCAGCCGCCGGCTAGCGCGCTCGCGCAGTGAGAGACGCGGTCGGGGCTCGGGCACCGGAGCGGGCTCCGACGTGTCCCCCCGCGGAAACTGACCGTAGGGTCGTTCGGACCTCGACAGCGTCATTACGGTCGGCCCAGTCTAGGCCCGGTGCGGGCGGAAACCTTATGAGTTGATTAAGGAATCCCACTGCGGATCGGCCGAGCCCCGCCGAGGTCAGTCGGTGATGGGCACCATGTAGCCCTGGCCGCGCATGGTGGCAAGGAGGTTCGGGCGGCGCCAGTCGTCCTGGAGCTTGCGGCGCAGGTCACGGATGTGACGGTCGACGAGGTTGCTGTTCGGCTCGGCGTCGGCGCCCCATACGACGTCGATGATGTCCTCGCGTGACACCACGCGACCGGCGTTGGCGATGAGCACATAGAGGAGTCCGCGTTCGAGCGGAGTCAGGTGCGTTGCGCTCCCGTTCATCGCGATATGTCCGCTGGCGATGTCGACGTGCAGCTTGCCGACCTTGACGTTCCCAACGAGCTCGGGAAGCTTGCCGCTGGCGCGGTAGATCGCCTGGCTGGCGCGGATGACAAGCTCGGCCGGATCGAATGGAACGCGCAGGATCTCGGTCGCGCCCATGCCGATCGCGCTCAGCGCGCCGGACATGCCGTGGTTGCGCGTGAGCACGAGGACGGGTCGATTCGTCTTGGTCATCTCCACGATCGCGTCGCGCAGCCCGCCATCGGCGGCAGCTTCATCGAGGATCGCGAAGTCACACCCCGCCTTGCCAACGTCACTGATCTGCATCTCGAGCGGCACAGCGCGGATATGCGCGAGCGCCAGCGCGACCACACCCGCCAGGGGCGGCCGCACCACCAGGGCCACCTGAAGTGGCGGGTGATTCTGTACAGGAGTCATGATTGGTCACGTTCACTAGACTCGTTTGATGGTCCGTAACGAAAGAACACAAAAGGTCCCTATACGAACGTAGCGTCACGAAGCTCTTTACCCAGCATCACGCCGCGTGAACGTGAAGTGCTGAAACGTGTGGTCGCGGGCTTCGGCAACAAGGCGATCGCCGAAGAGATGGGCATCGGCGAGCAGGCCGTGAAGGCGCACATCTCGCGACTGTTCCTCAAATTCCAGGTCGCGAATCGCGCCGGGCTGGCGGTCGCCGCGATGAGCCGAGAGATCGGCGAACGCTCCCTCGCGGTGCGCGAGCTCGAGCGGCTCGCGCAGGAGGAGCACCGCGACGCCCTTCTCACCCGCGCGAAGCTGCTGGCGTCGCTCGTCGGCAGAGATCCGGCGGTGGTGGTGAACCGGGAAGCTCGCGTGCTGCTCGCGAATCCGGCGTTCCAGCGCACGTTCGTCGCGGCGCTCTATCAGGACGAACGCGGCGTCAGGTTGCCGAACGATGCGACACCGCTGGCTCGAGCCGCGAGGGGCAAGCCTGCATCGCTCCGGTTCAAGCTCGCCAGTGGGCCGCGCAAAGGCAGCTGGTGGCACGCCACGGCGGAAGTCGTGGGGCTCGACGGCCCCGACAGCGGTTCGTTGGTCGTCTTCCGCCGCGTCCGTGGACCGGGGGCTGACTAGCGGCTGCGGTCCTCGGCGGGAAGCTTTGCGGAGCGGCCCTGCGGGAGACCCGACCGCAGGGCTTCGATCGTCAGACGCTCGGTCTCCTGCTTGGATCTGTTCTCACGCGGCTGGTGGGCATCGGCCATGCATACGTAGTGGATCGATCCGCCCTTCGACATGTCCCCTCCCGCGCCCTTCGCGACGCTACTTCGGCGCGCCACGGTCATACCTGAGCCTTCGTTGCCGTAACAGTTGACGAGAGATCGCTTGCGCGCGCGCGCAATGCTCATTGTCAACCCGTCCGCAGGTAGCCGCAGGGCGAAACCGGAGCCGGGTGAGTTCGAACGCTGCGAAGCGATCCTACGGGGGGCCGGCTTCATCCTCGATCGTGTCGAGACCGGTGCCCAGTCGCCGACCTCGGCCGATCTCGCGCGACGCGCCGTCGACCAGGGCTACGACGCGTGCATCGTCGCCGGGGGCGACGGCACCGTCGCTCCTGCGGCTGCGGTGCTGCTCGACACGGGGGTCGTCCTCGGGATCCTGCCGTTCGGAAGCGTGATGAACATCGCGCACGGCCTGGATCTGCCGCTCGAGCCCGCGGCGGCGGCCGAAGTCATCGCGCGGCGTCGCGTGCAGCACGCCGACGCAGGGGAAGTTCGCGAGAAGATCTTCTTCGAGACGGCAGGTGTCGGCCTCGATGCGGAGATCTTCGGAGCGGCGCGCCATGCGGAGCGCGGCGATTGGCGACGGGCGCTGCGGCGCGGGATGCGACTCCTGACCCATAGGTCTTATCGCGTCGCGATCACCGTTGACGGTCGCGAGGATCGCCAACGCGCGATGCAGGTCCTGGTGCTGAACAGCCGCTACTACGGATTCGCGCTCGAGCTACTGCCGCGCGTCAACATGACGGACGGCCTTCTTGACGTTGCGGTGTTCCCGCGCATGGGCCGTTGGACGCTCGCGCGCTCGTTCATCGCGGTGTGGCGCGGCGGGAAGCTGCCGATGAGACCGGTCGCATACCGCGGCGCGCGGATCGAGATCTCATCGGACGAGCCCGTTGCCGTGCACGCCGATGGCGTGCTCGCGGGTGGGTTGCCCGCGGCGTTCGTGTGCCGCAAGGGCGCGCTCTCCGTCTTCGCCTGATGGCTCTTGCGGCATCTCGCGCGCTAACGAGGAGCTCGTGGAGCAGGTCAGACGGGGAAGAGGTCGCTCACCCGTCCGGCGCGCGCGAGCACGTCGTGTGCGCGGCGCACGTCATCGACGTCGATCGGCAGCGCCGCGCGACGCATGCCGCTCGTCTCGAGGACGACCATCGACTCGGACCTGCAATTCGGGCAGGCCACGACGACGACGCACCGCCGCGTCGTCCACTCGACCTGACGCATGAGGCCACCGGCCAGGCCCCGCTGGCAGCTCGGGCAGGCGAGCTTCGTAAGTCGGTCGGTGTCCACCAGTGACCAGTCCATGAGGTGAGCTGAAGCAGGCGGCGTGCCAGCTTGCCTACCCGACGAGCTCGCGCGGCCGCAGCACCTCTGCGCGGTTAGCCTAGGCCGTGGTGCGTGAGCTCGCGAAGATCTTCATCGCGGTCGGCACGCAGTCCGTCGGTGGCGGTACCAGCACGCTCTTCCTCCTCCGTCGCTTCCTCGTCGATCGCGGGCGACTCATCAGCGAGCGTGAGTTCACCGAAGCGTGGTCACTCTGCCAGCTGAGCCCGGGCATCCACCTCGTGGCGCTCGCGGGGCTCCTGGGCCAACGCATCGCCGGATGGCGAGGTGTGATCGTCGCGGTGTCCGGGATGATGATCCCGGCCGCGCTCATCACCGTCGCGATGACCGCCGCCTATGGCCTTGTTGCCGACGAGCCCCTGGCGCACGCGGCGCTGGCGGGCATGGCTCCCGCGACGGGTGGCATGACGCTCGGCCTCGCAATCGTACTCGTGCGTGACGCCCGACGGCACGGCTGGCGCGCGGTCGTTGACGTCGCGCTCGTCATCGCCGCGTTCGCCCTCCTGCTTCTCACGACGATCTCCGCAGTCCTCGTCATCGCGTCCGTGGCGGCGCTCGGCACGCTGTTCCTGGGACGCGAGCGCCCGACGTCTCGGGCGGGGGCGGCCGAGTAACCGGATGGACCCCGTCACGCTGTTTCTCGTGCTCCTGAAGGACTCCGCGCTGGCGCTCGGCGGGCTCGGATCGCTCCCGCTTCTGCGCCAGGACCTCGTGGCCACGGGCCTGGCGAGCGATACACAGCTCGTCCAGGCGCTCGCTATCGGACGTCTCTCCACAGGGCCGAACGGACTCTGGATCGTGAGCCTCGGCTTTCAGCTGGCCGGACCGCTTGGCGCGGGGATGGCGCTCGTTGCAGCGAGCCTGCCGCCACTGCTGATCCTCCCCGTGACGGCCGCCGCTCGTCGCTGGCTGCTGTCGGTGCGGTTCGCCGGGCTGGTTCGCGGTGCGGCCCTCGCGACGGCGGGCCTCCTCTGCGCAACGGGTGTATCGCTCGTCGTGCCTGCCGGCGACGTGCCGTCGTGGTGGCAGGTCGTCGTCGCCGTCGCGGCCGCGGCGCTCACGTATCAAGGCCGTCTGCATCCCGCGCTCGTGGTCATCGGTGGGGCACTGCTCGGTCTTCTGCTCGCTTCTTGATTTCATAGAATCACCGGACCTTGAACGCGCTCGAACTCATTTCCGCGGTCACGCAGATCATCTTCGTGCTGATCTTCATCAGCGTCACCTTGCGCGCAGCGCGCCAGCCCACGCGCGCGCACACCGACATCACTCTCTTCTTCGGTGCGCTCACGTTCGTCATCCTGGCCACACGCATCGTCACGCTCACCGGAACGACGCCACCGCCGTGGCTGACGGCCCTCGAAGTGGCGGTCCTCATGGCCATGCCGTACGTCCTGTTGAGGCTCGTGGATGACTTCACGCACGTGCGCACCGCCGTCAAGCGCGGGGCCGAGCTCGGGCTCGCGGTCGGGA
This sequence comes from Chloroflexota bacterium, assembly GCA_031404235.1. Lineage (GTDB taxonomy): Bacteria > Chloroflexota > Limnocylindria > P2-11E > P2-11E > CF-39. The sequence goes on along the minus strand of JANNHF010000024.1, from coordinate 34,665 downwards.
TCGTCGTCACGTTCGCGGCCGTGCCGACGCTGCCGGCACCCGTGACGCTCTACATCGTTGGGTACTTCTTCGTCGTGTCGATCTATTGCGCGACCGCGTTCATAACAGCGGCCCGTCGCTCGAAGGGCGTCACGCGACGCCGCATGGAGGCGATATCGCTCGGTTCGATCCTGCTCGGCACAGACCTCCTGCTCGTTGGACTGACGCCTCTGGCGCCACCTGACAGTCGCGCCGTCTTCCAGGCGCTCGGGCAGATGCTTGGGCTTGGCTCCGCGATCGCGTACTACCTCGGTTTCGCGCCGCCACCCATCCTCCGCCGGGCGTGGCAGGAGCCCGAGTTGCGCGCGTTCCTCGCGCGCGCCGCGAGCCTGCCACGACTACCGGCGACGCTCGACATCGTTCGCGAGCTCGAGCGCGGCGCGACGAACAGCGCGGGCACGACGGCGCGGATCGGCCTGTGGCAGGACGAGACGTCCAAGCTTCGCTTCTGGGAAGACAACGGCGCGACCGTCGACCTCGAGTCGGGCACGCATTTCGCCGGGCGAGCGTTCGAGCTGCAGCGCCCGATCTTCAGCGCGAATCCGATCCGCGACAACCCCGAGGGCGCCGTCCGCTACCGTGCCCGCAATATCGGCGCCGTCCTTGCGACTCCCATCACCGCGGGCGAGCGGCGCCTCGGGGTCCTGACCTTGAGCGCGCCGCGTCCGCCGATCTTCGCGCTGAGCGACATCGAGCTCGCAGGCCTGCTTGCGGAGCACGCGGCGGTCATCCTCGAGAGCCGCGCGCTCATCGACGATGCCACGCGGGTAAGGGCTCGTGAGGAAGCCACTCGTCTCAAAGAGGACTTCCTCTCGGCCGCCGCGCATGATCTCAGGACACCGCTGACCACTATCGTCGCGCAGGCGGAATTCTTGGAGCGACGCGCCACGCGAGAGCCGGATGCTCCCGCGGATATCGCGGGCATCAAGCGCGTCGTGCGGGAGAGCAAGCGGCTCGCGGGACTCGTGGGAGACCTGCTCGACGCGACACGCCTCGAACAGGGAGGGCTCGTCGGCGAACGAGAGCCCGTGGACCTCGCGACGCTGGCGCAGGAGGTCTGCAACCACGACACGACCGACGCGAGCAACTGCCGCGTGGAGGTGAGCGCTCCGGTCGTGGGCGTGTACGACCGCCGTCGCGTCGAGCAGCTCCTTCAGAACCTTGTCGAGAACGCGAAGAAATACAGTCCCGAGCGGACGCCTATCAGGATCAAGGTCTGGCGGCACGATGGTGAGGCGCGCGTCGCCGTCGAGGACTCGGGTATCGGGATCCCGGCGGCCGATCTCCCGCGGATCTTCGAGCGTTTCTCGCGCGCGTCGAACGTGGACGACAGGCGTTTCCACGGTATGGGCCTGGGCCTGTTCATCTGCCGCGGCATCGTTGAAGAGCACGGTGGTCGGATCTGGGCGGAAAGCGAGGTCGGCAAGGGATCGACATTCCACGTCGCGCTGCCGATCTCGGATGGAAGGAGCAACTAGGTGATGCAGCTTTGCGTGGGAGGTCCTCCACGCGGCGAGGACTCGCCCTCGACCGGGGCGACGAGGCCGCGGCCGCACACTGACTCGCCGCTCAACACCGTCCTCGTCGTCGATGACGACACGTCCATCCTCGATACGGTGAGCGCCATCCTCTCGAGCGAGGGCTATCACGTCGTCAGTGCGGCCAGCGGCCATGAGGCGCTCGCCGCCATTGCGCGCACGCGACCCCACCTCATCCTCCTCGACATGCGGATGCCGGGCATGGACGGATGGGCGGTCGCGCGCTCCCTTCGGGATCAGGGCAGCACCGTGCCGATCGTCGTGATGACCGCGGCCGAGAGCGCGCAGCGCTGGGCCGATGAAGTGGGTGCCCACGGTTACCTGGCGAAGCCGTTCGGTCTCGATGAGCTGCTGGCGATCGTCCAGCGCTTCGGCCCACCCGGACGAGAGAACTAGTGGACTAAGATCCCTCCTCCGCGCCGCCGACCGCTGCAGCGAATGCGAGGTCCTGGGGTCGGACCTTCTTCGGCTCGAACGCGCGCACGCTCTTCGTCATTCGCGTGAGCGCCTCGGCTACCGACATCGGTGGACCGGCGCCCTTCTTCGTCGGGATCCAGCGGACAGGATTGCAGCGCGCGACAACGACCGCCCGAAGATATGGGCTCTTCATCCCCATCTCTTGCAGCGCCTTCACGTGCGCGCTCACACGGTCGTCGATGTCGAGCAAGCGAACCGCCCACTGCTCGCGCTGGCGCAGCGCCGCGGGCAGCGTCTGATCGAGGAACAGCTCGACCCTGCGCAGCATCGAGTTGTACGACGAGCCGGAGAAGCGATCGCGCTTGTCGTACGCGCAGCCGAGCGTAAGGAAGGCCGGCGAATCGAACGACGTCGCGTGGTCTTTCTCCTTTGAGCGCGGCTGCTCCTTCGCGAGCGAACGCGCCATCCGGATCACCTCGAGGCTGCGATCGCGCAGGTTGTGTGCCTTCTCCGTGTTGAGCGCGAGGATCCGATAGGCGAGCGCCGGATCAGCCGTAGCCAGCACGGTGATGGATCGCTGCCCGAGCTGGCGCGCGGCGGCGATGCGGTGCCGTCCGTTTGGTGAGAGGAAGCCCTCCTTCGAGGGGATCGCGATGACCGGATCGAGGAACGCGCCGGTGTCGCCGATGGCGGTCGCGAGTCGCTCAGCATGCGTGCGCGAGAGGTCGCGCTGGAACGCCGTGGCCTCGACCGCACCAACCGGCAGCGATGCGAACACGAGCGGTGTGCTGCCGTAGGGATCGCGGTACGCGCCGATCACGGCTCCGCGCGACGCGCGGATGCGCGCGACGAGGTCGCCGATCTCCGGGTCGTCGGAGCCGATGAGACTCCCCAACGGCTCAGGACCGCGCGGCTCGGCCGGGCCGCGACGCTTGCGGGTGGTCTTGCGCGTCGTTGTCGCGGTCGTCTTCTTCGCGGTCGTCTTCTTCGCGGGCATGGGCGCCCACGATACGCGCCCCCTTCAAGGCGGCGCTCCGCGACTAGGCGCGCGGATCTGCTGGCGCGCGGATCTGCTGGCGCGCGAACCGATGTGGGTCGGCGCCGATCCGGTCGAGGACCTTATCGACCGCGATCGGGACGCCGCGGCGCGTGAAGTACCGCCCGAGCAAGGTGATGTCGCGCACCAGCAGCTCGTATGCGGCGGGATGCGTGATGATGTCGACGGTCTGCGAGAAGTCGATAAGGACCGCGCGTTCGCGCCACCAGAGGACGTTGAAGGCGGAGAGATCGCCGTGGACGCGGTCCGCCGCTACGAGGATCGCGAGCTCGGTCAACAGGTCGTCCCAGACGCGCTGCGCGGCCGGCGGCTCGAGGTCGACCTCTGCCAAGCGTGGAGCGGCCCGCTCCCTCTCGCCGATGAAGGCCATCAGGTAGCCCTCGTCCAGCAGCTCGACCGGCGGTGGGACCGTCGCTCCGGCGTCATGTAGGCGTACCAGGCTCTCCCACTCCTGCGCGATCCAACGCCCCTGCGCGGCCTCGTGCCCGAAGCGCGTGTTGCTCTTCATTGCGCGATGCTCGCGGCGCGTGCCCTCACCCCACACGCCGCGGTACAGCCAATCGTTCTGGAATGACCGACGGTCACGCGCCTTGAAGCGCTTTTCTGCGAGCAGAGTCGTTCGCTCGCCCGCGGTGCGGGCGACGAGGTGGACCTCGCTCTCTTTGCCGTGCTTCAGGACTCCCAGGCGCGTGTCGCGGTAGCCGCCGCCGACGAGCCAGTTGCTGGGAAACAGGTCGCGTGCAGGCATGGGTCCTCCGCGGAGGTGGCGTGAGCTGAAGGCGCCGCGCGCGCGGGGTGCTGCAGCGGCCTTAGGCCGCGGACACCGCGGCGAGGAGGCCGGCGCAGGTGGCGCGTGCGGCGCAAACGCTCATGTCCGGCCTCCCTTGGTTTCGTCGCCCCGATCGGGCGCGGGTGGATCGTACACGCTGGCACTCGTCCTGCCTAAACCCAAAAAGCAATGGACGCCGCGACGACTAGGTGCCGGGTGTCGGGCTCGGTCGGCCTCGCTGCGGTGGCACGATGAGGTCTTCGCCGAAGATCTTCGAACGCGGCACCTCGTCGAGGAAGCGCTGGATGCCGTTAACGATCGCTGTGGCGACGCCATCGGCCCTATTGACCATGAGATCACGGTCGTGGCCATTGGAGAGGAAGCCCATCTCAAGGATCGCCGCGGGTGTGTGCGGCGCGGCAGCGTGCTGATAGCGACCCCAGTTGAATGGGTAGTAGTTCGTCATGTTGCGACTGATTCCGGTAGCGTCCCAGTCGAGTCCCGTGAGCTTCGCGTACTCGTCGCGCAGGAGGCTCACGAGCTTGTCTTCGTATGGACCACGGCGCGAGCCGTGCGCGAGCTTGAAGCCGCTCTTCTCGCCGGTGCCGTCCCCGTCCGTGTGGAGCGAGAGAAATACGTCGGCGAGGTAGCCCGGCGGCACGGTCGTAGGGAGGATGTCCACGCTGTAGCCGCGCGCGGTCAGCTGCGCCTTGATCCGCACCGCGATATCCATGTTCACATCGACCTCGTCGATGCCCGCCCACCTCGTTCCGGTCTGGAAGACGATGCGCGTGCCTAGCTCGGCGGGGACCTGGTCCGTCTCCAGGTGTCCGACCTGGATCCCGATGCGCCGCGGCCCCGTGGGCATCGCCGGCTTCGGGATGCGCACGCCATTGGCCTGGACGATGGCGCCGCCGGGCGGGGCGAGCGCGACGGGCGGGACACCTGGCACGTCGCGAGTGGGATCGAGATCCTCAGGGTCGATGTCCTGCAGCATCGGGAGCGGCGCACCGGCCCGGACCGCGACGCCCCCCATCCCCAGCTGCGCGCCAAGAGCGCTAGGAGCGAAGGGCACACCACCCGGAGACAGCACGCCGCACGAAACGACGGTCGCCGAAACGACCGCCAGACCTGCGACGGCGACCACGAACAAGCGGCGCATCGTCATAGGCTAAGGGACCTGCACGTCACTGACCTGCTTTATCCGCGCGAACGAGGAATTGTTACGGTGAGCGACACGACATCGACACGGTCGGTTGCCCGGCGACCCCTGCGGAGCGTGCACATGCGCCACCCCGCAATGTGCCAGAGACTGGCCGCATGAAGCCCGACGAGCTCAGATATCTGACCCGCGAGCCGATCAATGCCGAGACGCCGCTTGACCGACAGGTCGGCGTGATCACGCCCTCGTCCCGCCACTACGTCCGCGATCATTTCGCGATCCCGCAGGCGACGGGCCGCCTCACGATCGACGGCGCGGTACGCGCGCCAGTCCAGCTGGCGCTGGACGACATCCGATCGCTGCCCGCGCGGTCGCTGGTGGTCACGCTCGAATGCGCCGGCAACGGGCGGGCGTTCCTCGATCCGCCCGTCGCCGGCGAGCAGTGGCGCACCGGCGCTGTCGGCACGGCGGAGTGGACCGGGGCATCGCTCAGTACGGTCCTTGAGATGGCCGAGCCGCTCGCCGGCGCGGTCGAGGTCCTCTGCATCGGCGCGGACGCCGGCACCCCCGCTGACGCCGGCGCGCGCATCGCGTACGAGCGGTCGCTGCCCATCGCCGACGCGCTGAGAGGCGACGTGCTTCTCGCATACGCGATGAACGGCGACGACCTTCCGCCCGAGCACGGTGCCCCGCTGCGCCTGGTCGTCCCCGGCTGGTACGGCATGGCCTCAGTGAAGTGGCTCGCACGGCTGCGACTGCTCGAGCGGAAGTTCGAAGGCTTCTTCCAGAAGGAGCGGTACGTCGTTGAGGACCGGCCTTTGCGCGAGATCGCGGCGCGGGCGCTGATCACGTGGCCATCCGACGGCGAGCGCCTCGCCGCTCGGCCGTTTGTGGCGCGAGGCTACGCCTGGAGCGGGCGCGGCGATCTGGAGCGCGTCGAGGTGTCCGCTGACGGCGGGACCAGCTGGCGGGACGCGATCCTCGGCGACGCGCTGTCGCCGTATGCCTGGCGGGAGTGGCATGCCAGCGTCGCGCCGCGCGCGAGCGGTCAGATCGTGCTGCTCGCCAGAGCCACCACGACGTCCGGCGCGACCCAGCCTCTTCAAGAGGTGCGCAACGCGCTTGGGTACGAGAACAACGCGGCGCGGCCGGTCCGGATCGACCTCGACTAGGGCCGGACCGCCTGCTGCGCGCCGCGGAACCGTCCTCGCACGTCCGCGGAGAAACACACTTCGATGAGGGGCGCGAGCCCCGGCGTGCTTGCGATGACCTGATCGAGCAACGCCTGCCCGCCGACGATGTTGGACTCGGCTCCGGAGTGAAGGTTCAGCTGGCCGTCATCGATGCCGTCATACACACGACCCTCCACGTGGTCGTACACGGGACGTTGCGCGGTGTTGCGCCCGTCGAACCAACCGCGCGCCTTCTGCCACAGATCGTCGAAGCGCGGCTCGCCGGTCACCGCGCGAAGACGCTCGATCGAGTACACGGCGGAGGCGACGCCGTAGGGCTGGACCGTCGGGAGATCGAAGGCCGCATCGATCGCCGGAGCGAGATACGACAGCGCGCTCTCGCGCGCCACGGCGATGAGGTCGTCGCGTCCAAGGAACTCACCGGCCTCGACGAGGACGCCCTCCTGCTGGTGGCCCCACAGATGCGGCTCGGTCTCGTCGGGGTTGTCGAACAGCACGCCCCCGCGCCGGCACGCCGCGATCTCGTCACACCACGCGCCCAGGTCCGCCCGCAGGTCGGGGTACGCGCCGGCGCGAAGCAGCTCGAGCGCCATGAGGACGTGGATCGACCGGATGTCAGGGGGCACGTCACGGGCGACCCGGATGTGACCCAGGCCCCGCTCGAGGCCGACGCGGGCGCGCTCCTCCCCGAGCACGGCGGTCGATCGCGCGAGCGCGCGCACCGCACGCGCATGCCAGAAGTTGCCACCCGGGAATGACGTGACACCGGCCTCGTTGCGCTGACCCCGCCAATCGGAGATGAAGTTCACGAAGCGACCGTCGTCAAGCTGCATATAAAGGAGAAAGTCGAGCAGCCCCAGCGCCCAATCGCGCATCCACGGCAAGCCGGAGGCGGACCAGACGTCGGTGAAGAGGATGAGCGCGCGGGCGGCGTCGTCGACGCAGGCGACCCCTTCGAATCCACGGTCGGATGCGGGGAACGTCCGATCCGCCGCGTCCGCGTAGACCGCTATCGCGCACGCGCGCTCTCCCGCGGACTCGACCGGGACGGTCAGTCGGGCGAGCTGGCGTAACACGACTACACCCGCACGAGCCGTTCGTCCGCGCCGCGCCAGGGCTCGAGGCTGCTCACGATGTCCCGCACGTCAAAGTCCGCCGCGGCGATGACCGAGTCCGCGGCGCCGTAATACATGCGGATCCGGCCGTCGCCGAGGTCGACGTGGCCGCACGAGAAGATGGTCTCGTTGAAGAGCCCCGTGCGCTCGAACGTTTCGAACGGCTCGAGGATCGGTCGTGCGGAGCGCGCGAGGACCTTGCGCGGATCGTCGGCGTCCAGCAGCAGCGCTCCCATCGCGTACCGAGAGTTCTGGTCCACGCCGTGGTAGAGCTCGATCCAGCCGTCGTCGACACGGAACGGGACGGCGGACGCGCCCGTCCGAAGGTCGTCCCAGTGCCCCACGCGTGGCAGGCAGAGCGTCTCGTGACCGCCCCACGAGCGCAGGTCGTCGCTGAAGGCGATCCAGATGCCGAAGATGCGACTAAATGACTGCGGCATGGGCCGGGTCAGCGCGACGTAACGGCCGCCGACCTTCTCCGGGAAGATCACGACGTCCTTGTGATCGGGAAGGAAGATCAGACCCTGACGGTCGAAGCTACGGAAGTCCGTCGTGGTCGCGAGGCTGGTCGTGATCCCCCACCGCGAGACCGAGACGTACGTGATGTGCCATGCGCCGTCGATGAAGGTCGCGCGCGGATCCTCGACGCCGTACTCCTCCATGTCGGTGTGCGGCGCGATGGCCGGCGTGTCGTCGATCGTGAAGTTGACACCATCGGTGCTTCGCGCGACGCGAAGGTGTGAGATCTGCGCCAGGAAGTCGACATAGCCCTCGTTCGCCGAACGCTGCTCGACGGTGGGGTTGCGGTAGCGGATCGACCGCGGGTCACGCAGATCGAGGCCAGGCAGGTCGGCCGGTATATAGGCAACGACGACGTGCGGCGCGCCGTGGCGGGTGTCGAGGAACGCCATGCCCACCAGCGGCGCCTTCCGGTACCGCTCGGGCAGCGGCAGCAGGATCGGATGTGGCGCATCAAGATCGAGCGTGAGCGCGTTGGGACCGAGCTCGATGTCGCTGCGTGGACGCTCGGCGACGCGTAACAGCAGGATGATCTCGTTGCCGACGCGCGCAGCCGCGGCGTTGAAGACCGACACGACCTCGAGCATCGGCAGGGACGGCTTCACGTCCCGTGCCGTTATGAGCGGGTTCTGTGGAAGTCGATCGCCGAGACTCATGCGATCGGTGTCGGCTCCGCGCGGATCGGCCCTTCGTCCGCGATGACGCGATGGTCGAGCACGTCGCGCATCATCGCCAGGACCCGGAGGCCTATCGCAGGCCATGCCATCTGCCTTCCGTACTCGAACGCACGGGTCTCGAGCTCACGCTTCCGCTGCGGATCGCCGAGGACCGCGTTCACGGCCGATCCGATAGCAGGGGGATCGCGGAATGGCACGAGGATGCCGCGGCCACGATCGAGCACTTCCTGCGCGTGGAGATAAGGTGTCGACACGATCGCCTTGCCCGCGCCGAGCGCGTAGGCGAGGGTGCCGCTGGTGATCTGGTTCGGGTCGAGGTACGGCGTGACGTAGACGTCCGTCGCGAGAAGGTAGTCGACCACCTCGCGCTGAGTGAGGTACTGGTTCACGAACTTGACGTGGTCGCGCAGGCCGAGACGGCCTGCTGACGCGATCAGTGAGTTTCGATAGGACTCGCCTTCCTTCTTGAGGAGCTCCGGGTGCGTCTGGCCGACCACGAGATAGAGCGCATCGGGGTGACGCGCGACGATCTCGGGCATCGCCTCGATGACGTACTCGAGCCCCTTGCGCGGGTCGACGAGACCGAACGTTGAGACGATCGGACGGTCCTCGACGCCGAGCTGGCGCTTCAGGCGATGTCGGCCACGCGGCTCGATCGCCGGCATTCCGTGCTCGATCACGACCGGCGGCCGTGACACGCCGTAGATCTCCGCGAGCAGACGCGCGGCGGTCGTGCCCATCACGACCACCTGCTCGCTGTGCTCGGAGATGTAGCGCACCGTTTCGAGCGCCCACGGCTCCGGCTTCGGCGCGACGGTGTGCAGGGTCGTGACGACGGGCTTCGTGCAGCTCTCGAGGAACACCCGCAGGTGATCGTCGTACGTGCCGTCATGCCACACGCCATAGAGCCCGAACTCGTGCTGCACATTGACGATGTCCACGTTCGAAGCGCTGATGGCCAATGCGGCGTCGCGGTATGTGTTCGGCTCCTCCTGACGGATGCGCCAACGCACCTCCGGCCCGTAGGGACGCGCTGCGCCGGGTTCGTCGATGGCCGCGGCGAAGATCCGCGCGGTCGGATCCGCCGCCTTCACCGCCGCTGAAAGGTCCCCGGTGAACGTGGCGATGCCGCAGCGACGTGGCACGGATGACGCGACAAAGGCAATACGCATGAACACCACCTTCCCGACCGGGCGCTCGTTTGGAGGGATGCGGGCCGCCCGCGGCGGGCGGCGACCGAGAGGGCGTCGTCGAGGGGAGTGCCCGCGATCAGTGTACCGCTACGTGCCGTCCTCGATAGGCAGCCCAGCGTTCCGCCAGGCGGTGAATCCGCCGCGGACATTGGCTGCGCTGATGCCATGGCGTTCGAAAATGCTGGTCGCGAGACTCGAACGCACGCCGCTCGCGCAGTACACGACGACCGCTCGGTCGCGTGGCACCTCGCCGATGCGCAGATCGAGCTGCTCATATGGGATGTGCGTCGCGCCAGGCATGTGTCCGTCGGCATATTCCGAGCGCTCGCGAACGTCGACGAAGGTCACGCCTTCGTCCACGAGCCGTGCCGCGCTCCGCACGTCGACCTGCTGCGTCGTGGCCGTTGCGTCGTCCAACGCGGAGATCGGTTCAGCGTATCCGCGCACATCGTCGAAGCCGATGATCGAGAGCTGGCCACGCAAGCGTTCGGCCTGCTCTTCGTCGCGCGTCAGCAGCACGATCGGCGCGCCGTACGGAACGACCGCGCCGCAGCGCACCGCGAAGCCATCGTTCCCGACGATGTTGAGCGCGCCGCGTCGATGCCCGGCACCGTACAGATGGGGCGGACGTGGGTCGAGCAGCGCCGCGCCGGGTGGCAAAGGATCGCTGAGGAGCGGCAACGGGCGGCGATCGGGGAAAGTGGCGCCGGTGTGGTTGAGGGCGCGAACGCTCGGGTAATACGCGGGCGCCACAGGTAGGCCGCGAGCGATGGTCTCGCGGAACTCCCGAAAGTCGCCGGCGGCGGCGCGGGCGACGTCGTTGTGGCGGCGTTCGAATCCGAGGGTCGTCCAGCGCGACCCCGCCACGCCTGCGGTGCAGGCGCTGCCGCCGCCGTGTGTGGGGAACACGGCGACGTAGTCGGCGAGGCTCAGCACTTTGTCGCGCAGCGTCGCGTAGGCATCGCGCGCGAGCTGCTCCTCCAGCTTCGGGCCGAGCAGATCGACACGCGCGATGTGTCCGACGAGCAGCGCGCCTCCGCTGAACAGGTACTGCGGATCGTCGGCGCGACGCAGATCGCTCACGAGGAACGCGACGTGCTCGGGGGTGTGACCGGGCGTCGCGACGCAGCGGACGCGAAGCGCTCCGACGTCAAGGCTCTCGCCGTCGCGCAGGCTCGTGTGCGGGTACTCGACGCGCGCCTGGGGACCCGCGACGACCGTGATCGGCCGCAGGTCTGCGAGTGCGCGCGAGCCCGAGAGATAGTCGTTGTGGACGTGGGTCTCGAACGAGTGCGTGATGAGCACATCGAGCTTCGACGCGGCCGCGAGGTACGCGTCGACGGCGCGATCGGGGTCCACGAGGAAAGCCACGCCCGCCTCCGGATCGGCCACGAGGTAGCTCGCATGGCCCAGTCCGGCATCGAAGAACTGCTGCAACAGCATGGCCGAACGATAGAACGCGCCGGAAATCAGAGCGGGCCGAGCCCCGCTACCCCGAGCACGCTCGGGAGGACCGAACCGAAGAGATATCCCGCGATGCCGGCGAACGCGGCGAGCGCGACGACCTCGAGCCCAGAGCGCACCGGATTGCCCCTCGTCCATCTGGTCTTGATGACGCCGATGACGAAGACGACGACGCCGCACAGCGCGATCGACGCGACGGGCGCGACCGCGATCGGGAGCAGGAGGTACGGGAGTATCGGAATGAGCGACGCGAGACCGAACGAGCCACCCATGACAAGGGCCCCCTGCAGCGCGCCGGGACCCTCGTCGATGACGAGGCCGAGCTCCTTCTCGACCATCGTCTTGAGGAGCACGGCGGGCTCGCGCGCGAGCTCGGCGGCGACCCTTCGCGCGGCGGCCTCCGAGAGGCCCTCGGCCTCGAGCATGTACGCGACCTCCGCCTCCGCCTCGGCCGGACGGTCGCGAACCTCGTCCCGCTCGTTCTCGATCTGCGCGACGTAGATCTCGCGCTGGCTCTTCGACGACATATATTCGCCGGCGGCCATCGAGAACACGCCCGCGAGCGCGCATGCGATGCCCGCGACGAGGACGGCGTAGCGATCGCCGATCGCGCCGCCAACGGTGCTCACGACCGCAAGCGTGCTCACGAGTCCGTCCTGCATGCCGAAGAGCGCCTCGCGGATCTCGCCGAGCAGCTCGGCTTCCCGGCGCTCGTCGGCGAGGTGCTGCGCCAGCCATTCGCGGTCGAGGTGACGGGCGTCGAACTCGGATGGCCCTGCCTTCGTCAGATCACCCGCCCGCGGGCGCCACTTTCATCGACCAGAGGGAGCTTCGCGCGGTCCCACGCGTTGACGCCGCCCTCAAGGTTTTCCGCTTCGTAGCCAAGACGCCGCAGGCCGCGCACCGCCGCTTCGCTGCGGCCGCCGCTGCGGCACACCGCCACGATGGTCCGCTCCTTCGGAAGCTCGCCCAGCCGGGCGGCCAGCTGGGGAAGCGGGATGTGCTGAGCGCCTTCGATGTGACCGGCGGCCCACTCGTCGTCCTGGCGGACATCGAGCAGATGGAAGTCCGCCCGCCTCTTGCTGAACTCGTCGACCTGCATGGGACGATTCTGCTACGGCGGGACAGATGACGTGCAGGGCGCTGAACGGGAGCAGTCGCGAGCACAATGAGCGCGTAACCAAGCGTCACACATCGCAAGACCGCGATCCCGCGCGCGAGAGCGGACAGGCGCTGGTGGAGACCGCGCTCTCGTTGTCGCTCCTTGTGTTCACGATCCTTGGAGGAGCGGACATGGCGCGGGCGTTCGCCGCCCAGCTCGGAGTGCAGAACGCGGCGCGCGCCGGGGCCGAGGCAGCGGTCACACGCGCCGCGACCACGGACCCGCAGATCATCGCGTACGCGACCGACGAGCTCGGGCGCATCGCCGGCGTCGACGCAGCGACGGCGACGATCTCGGTGACGCACACCACGGGCGCGGGCGGCGAGTCGCGGGTGAACGTGCGCGTGCGGCTCACCTATCGAACGCTCGCTCCCTGGCCGTTCGTCCCGAACACGCTGAGCCTCGACAAGACCGCCACGTTCCGGAACTACCCATGAGGGCTTGGCGACGCTGCGCTGGCACCGAAACCCTCTCTACGCGCGAAACCCCGTCCCTGCGGGACGGGGACCCCTCGCGCGCGGGGGCCCTCGGTGCCAGCGCCGCGCTCGACCCCCGATCCGCAGTTGTTCGGCGGCGCGTCCTCGGGTCCGCGCTCACCCAGAGTCGCGGACAGGCGCTCGTCGAGACCGCGCTCGTTCTACCGCTCCTCTTGTTGTTGATCGTGGGGCTCTTCGACGCGGGGAGCGCGATCTGGCTCAGCAACACGCTCGCGTCCGCTGTGCGCGAAGGCTCGCGATACGGCGTGGTCCACGGCGCGCTCAGCGGCTCGCCGACGGGTCCGGGGTCAGCCACGTACACGGCACCTGATACCGACACGGCGATCACGGCAAGAGTGCGGAGCTACTCCGCAGGTGTTCCGAGCAGCCTCACGGTCACGTCAACGTGGCCGGACGGCAACGCGAACCGCGGCAGCCGAATCGTCGTGAGCGCGACCTTCCCGTTCATTCCGACCCTGTCACAGGTGTTCCTCGGTGGCGGACTGGGCATCACGCTGCGGTCGAACTCGACGCTGGTGATCGAGCAATGAGGCGCTGGTCGTGCGACGAGGATGGCCAGGCGCTGATCCTCATCGCCGCAGCGCTCGGCGGATTGCTGCTAGGCATCGGCCTCGCTCTCGACACGGGACAGCTGTTCGTTTCGCGGCGCGCGGCGCAGACGGCGGCTGACGCGGGAGCGTGGGCCGGTGCGGCGGTGCTGTACGCGGGCGGGAGTGCAGCGCTTGCGCGGACCGCGGCCACCGACGACGCGACGCTCAACGGCTATACCGCGGGCACCTACATCGCCGTCACGACCGCCTCGCCGCCTACGAGCGGCACCTATTCGGGCGATCCCGGCTACATCGAAGTGACCATCACGGAGCAGGTGCTCACGCGATTCCTGTTCGGCGCAAGCGCCGGCCGCACCGCGGTCACGGTACGGGCCGTAGCGGGCCTCGCACGCTCCGGCACGGGCCAGGCCGTGATCGTCACGCGCGCCACCGGCACGACCGCCCTCCAGCTCACGGGCAACACGAAGTTCACGATCACCAGTGGTGGCACGAACACGAACACGAGCCACGCCAACGCGATCTCGATCACCGGATCCGGTCAGCTGACCGCGACGTTCCATCGCGTGACCGGGGGCGTCACGGCGCCTGTGGCTGGGAAGATGAGTCCGGCGCCGATCACCGGCGTGGCTGCGGCTGCAGATCCATTCGCCTCACTCGCGGGTCCCTCGACCACCGGCGTGCCCGCTTACGCGGGGCAGACGATCACCACCACGGTCGCGCTGAGCCCTGGCGTGTACACCGGCCTGATCACGGTCGGCAATGGCGGCATCGCGCAGCTCGCCGCTGGCAGGTACATCTTCCGCGCCGGTTTCACCACGACCGGCACCGGCTCCGTCGTGCTTGCAGACGCCGGCGGCGTCCTTCTCTACAACGCGAACGCGAACTATCCGGCGGTGGGCGGATCCTGTGGGAACCTTTCGCTCGCCGGCTCAGGCACGATGACGCTATCGGCGAGCCGCACCGGCTCCTACGCCGGCATGCTCGTGTTCCAGGACCGCAGCTGCTCGAACGGCGCGGCGCTCACCGTGCGAACGGGCACGTCGTTCGGCGGAACGCTCTACGTTCCAGCGGCGACGCTCACCATCTCCGTCGCCAACAACATCACGATCGCATCGCAGATCGTGGCCTACGAGCTGACGCTGGTCGGTGGCAACACGCTCACGATGACCTTCACGCCGAGCTCGGTCGCCGGCACACGCGTGCCGTCGCTGGTGGAGTGAACCGCGCGACCGCTACGGCCGAAGGATGCGCTGCGCCTCGTTGGTGAAGCTCGCGCCTGCGGTGCCAGCGGGACGTGCATCGCCGGGTGCGCGCAGGAGCAGCTGCAGGTTGCCGCCGGAAGCCTGCAGAGCGGCAACACGCTCCGCCGTCGTCACGTCGATGCGAAGCGTGTACACGGTGATGGTCTTCGCCAGCACCGGGACGTCCTGGATCACGATGCGGCCCACGAAATCGCTACGCGTCGGCTCGACGATGACGAGCGTGTACAGGATGTCGACGTGATCGCCGGCGACGATCGCTCCACCAGCCGCATTTGCATCCGGGATGTTGAGCGACATCGCGCGGAAGAGGCTCGAGTTCGCGACCGTTTGTCCGGGCGGGAGGACCGCGATATGCCCTTCGGTGCCGAGCTGCGCGACCTTGTTTGGCAGCACCGGCTCGTTCGCCGACAGTGCGACGGTCGTGACCATGCCGACCGCGCCATTCGCGTCGCGAAGCGCGTTCGCGGGCGCGGCATCACGAGGCAACTGCACGACCTTGAGATCACCGGCGCCGAGCGCCGAGCGTGCCTCGATGTCGCGGGTCGCTACGAGCACATCCACTGTCGCGACGTCGGGCGGCGCTGTGCGCGCGGTAACGCCGAAGAAATACGTTCCCGCGCCGGCGGCCAACGCGATGACGACGCCGACGACCAAGAGAATGCGCGACAGCAGGCGCGAACGTCGTGGGCCGTAGGGGTCTCCGAGGTTGATCCCAGTGGTCACGGGACCCGCACTGCGGCGTGCGCCAAGCGCACATGCCAACGCTGGTCGATTAGTGTTTGGCAGCCAAGCATTGCGGCGAGTCTAGTGGCGGGCGGAGGACCGGAAGGAAGGCATGGCGGGCGAGAAGATCCTCTGCGTTGACGACGAGGAGGCGATCCGCAAGCTCTGCACGGTCTATCTCGCGAAGCGCGGATACCGGGTCGAGGCGGTAGCGAACGGTGTCGAGGCCCTGACGCTGATCGAAAGCAAGGGCCCGCCGGACCTCGTGGTCACCGACGTGAACATGCCGCTCATGAACGGCCTCGAGCTGGTGAAGCGCCTGCGCGAGGACCGCCGGACCGCGCGTACGCCGATCATCGTTCTATCCGCCGCCAAACAGGAGCAGGACATCCTGGCGGGGTACTCCCAAGGTGCCGACGACTACATCGGCAAGCCCATCGAGCTCGCGGTCCTGGCCGCGAAGATCGAGACGATCCTGCGTCAGACGCGGACGGTGGCCGACGTGATCTCGGCGCCGCGCAAGCTCGGCACCATCATCTCGTTCGCTCACGGCAAGGGTGGTGTGGGCGCGACCACGCTCGCCGCGAACGTCGCGGCGGCCCTCGCCGCAGACGGCAAGTCCGTCGCGCTGCTCGACCTCAATCTCCAATTCGGCACGGCCGCGATGTTCTTCGACCTTCGCCCAAAGACGACGATCGTCGAATTCGCGCGCGGGGACGTCACTCGAGTCACCGAGGACGACTTCAACCAGTACCTTGCCGACCACATGAGCGGCGTACGCATACTCGCGGCACCGCCGTCACCCGAGGAGGCCGACCTCGTGAGCGTCGGTGCGGTACAACAGGCCATCGATCTGGCGCGCGGCGGACGCGACGCCGTGGTGCTCGATCTCGCCGCGAAGCTCGACGAGATCACTCTGGCGGCGCTGGACGTGACGGACGTCGTCTGCGTCGTCACAGCGCCGCATCTGGCGTCGCTGCGGAGCACGTCGGATACGCTCGCGATGCTCACGCGGATCGGCATCGCCGACGAACGCATCATGGTCGCGCTCGTTCGGAGCACGGCCAAAGGGATCGATGACGCGGGTGTGGCGAAGTTCCTGAAACGCAAGCCGGACGTCGTGGTGCCATTCGCCGACAAGGCCGACGCGGCGGCCGACCTCGGCGTGCCGTACGTCCTGGCGGAGCCGAACGACAAGGCCGCTGTCGCGCTGAGGCAGCTGGCGACACGCCTCCTGACACGCAAGGCCGTGCCCGCGTGAGACCGCCGTATCCCGTCGAGCTTGTGCCGCTCCTCCCGGATTTCCTGACCAAGCGACGGACGAAGTTCACCTTCCCGCTGCGCCTCATGGAAGAGCTGCGCATCGATCGACCCGCTTTGTTCTTCGTCATCGGTGGAGTCGCGCCGCAGGGCGGCGGGCGCTTCAGCGAGATGTGGAATCCGTACGCGACCGTGTGGGATCAATATCACGCGGCCTCGGCGGCGGCGCGAGGCGCCGGCCTCGTCGTCGAGGCGGGTGGCCGTTGGGACCTGACGGCCGCGGGTCGTGACCTTATGAAACGCGTGCGCCGTGAGGCGGATGCGTTCCTCGCGTCGTTGTCGTCCCCGGTCCCTACCGATGATCTCGCTCGGCTGGCGTCGCTCCTCGCACGCGCCTTCGATGCGACAGCCCGGGGCCTCGATCCGCGCTGGCATTCGCACATCCCGCGGGCCGCGCGGATGGCCGGCGACGGCTCAGGTCCGATGGTCGCCCTCGAGAACGCCGTGTACGGCCTCTGGCAGGCGCGAGACGATTGCCACATGGCGGCCTGGCGCCAGGCTGGCCTGGATGGCCCCACGCTCGACACCCTCACGCGCATTTGGCGCAGCGAGGCCGCCACCGAGCAGGAGCTCAGCGCGAAGCTGACGTCGCAGCGGCCAGCGGACGTGGGCGCGACGCTCGTGCGCCTGCGGCGCGACGGCCTCGTCGCTGCCGATGGCGCGCCGCGGACGACCGACCAGGGGACGAAGGCACGCCAGGCGATCGAGGACGAGACCGACCGGCTCTTCTTCTCCGCGTGGCCCGAGGACGTCGGCTCCGCCGGCGCCTGGATCCGGACGACGCTCGCGGCGGTGAACGCCTCCTTCTGAGACAAGCGCGCGAACGCCAGATCCGACCGCGAACGCCAGATCCGACCGCCAACGCCGGAAGACGGTCAATGTTGGGTCACCGACGTGTCGGGGCTCGCTGCACGTGGCACAGCAAATGCGATACAGGACCGTCACGATGATCGATCAGCGGCCGTCAGCTGCCGTCGCCCCTTCCCACACCGGCTCGCGCGTGATGATCGTCGAAGACGACCGCGATATCGCGATGCTCCTCTCCAGCATCCTCGCGGAGGACGGCTACGCCACGCACGTCGTGACGGACTCGCGGCAGGCCGTCGAGACCTTCGAGCGCGTTCGCCCGAGCGTCGTGACGCTCGACGTGATGATGCCGAGCCTCGACGGCATCAGCCTCTGCCTCGAGCTGCGGCGGAACACCGACATCCCGATCCTGTTCATCTCCGCCAAGAAGGAGCCGCCCGATCGCGTGGTCGGCCTGCGGGTCGGGGCCGACGACTACATCGGCAAGCCGTTCGACAACGACGAGCTGCTCGCCCGTGTCGAGGCGCTGCTTCGCCGCGCGCAGCTGTCGCACGACGGCGCCGGCGCGAAGCAGCTGCGCTTCGGCCGATTCGTGATCGACAACGGCAGCGTGCAGGCGATCGCCGGTGACCGGCCGGTGCAGCTCACGCCGACGGAGTTCAAGCTCCTGCGCACGCTCGCGGGCGAGCCCAGCCGCGTCTTCACGCGGGACGACCTGCTCACCGGCGTGTGGGGCTACGAGCCGGGTAGCAACACGCGACTGGTGGACGTCCACGTCGGACGCCTCAGGAAAAAGCTGGAAGACGCCGCAGTGAGCGAGGTCGCGATCGAGACGGCCCGCGGCTTTGGCTACCGCTTGGTGGACGCCACCCGAGCGCGCTGACCGTCGGTCTGCGCGCGGCGCTCGCGCGCCGCCGATGCGAGGACCCGAAGCACCGCGACCGTGTCTTCCCAGCCGATGCACGCGTCGGTGATGCTCTGCCCGTAGACCAGCCGTGACGGATCCGTGAGCTCTTGGCGCCCAGCGACGAGGAAGCTTTCGACCATCACGCCCGCTATGCCAAGCTCACCGGCCGCGATCTGCGTCGCGATCTCCCCGGCGACCGCGGGCTGACGCAGGTGATCGCGCTCACTGTTCCCGTGGCTCGCATCGACGACGAGCCGCTGCGGGAGTCCGGTGTCGCGTAGCGCGTCGAGCGCGGCTCGTACGCTCGCGCGGTCGTAGTTCGGCCCGCGGGCGCCGCCGCGCAGGATCACGTGACCGTATGGATTTCCCAGCGTGCTAACGAAAGCGGCCAAGCCCTGCTCGGTGACACCGATGAATCGGTGTGGATGCCCGGCGGCGCGCACGGCGTCGATCGCGATCTGCACCGTGCCTCCGGTGCCGTTCTTGAACCCGACCGGCATGGAGAGGCCCGAGGCGAGCTCACGGTGCACCTGACTCTCGGTCGTGCGAGCGCCGATCGCGCCCCAGCTCACGAGATCGGAGATGTACTGCGGCGACACCGGGTCGAGGAACTCGCAACCGGCCGGGACACCCAGCTCCGCCAGATCAATGAGCAGGCGTCGCGCGAGGCGCAAGCCGTCGTTGATCCGGAAGCTGCCGTCCAGGCCCGGGTCGTTGATGAGGCCCTTCCAACCCACGGTCGTGCGGGGTTTTTCGAAGTACACGCGCATGACGATCCTCAGATCTCCGGAGAGATCCTTCGCAAGCCCGGCGAGGCGGCCCGCGTACTCCATCGCCGCCTCGACGTCATGGACCGAGCACGGGCCGACCACCACGATGAGACGGTCGTCCTCGCGATCCAGGATGCGAACGATCTCTTCGCGAGCGCTCGCGATGGTGCGCGAGCCCGCCTCGGACAGCGGAAGCTCGTCGAGCATGATCGCCGGCGGGATGAGCGGCCGGTAGCCTTCGACGCGGAGGTCGCGGGTCTTCATCGCGCCACCTACTCTACGGAGCCGTGCCCCTCTACGGCTACCGCGGAAGGCGACCGACGGTCGCGCCCGACGCGTTCATCGCCCCGACGGCCGTGCTCATCGGTGACGTGACCGTGCGGTCGGGTGCGTCGGTGTGGTTCGGTTCGGTGCTGCGCGGCGACATGGACCGCATCGAGATCGGCGAGCGTTCGAACGTCCAGGACAACTGCACCATCCACACCGATGCCGGCGAGCCGACGATCATCGGAGCGGACTGCACGATCGGTCACGGCGCGATCGTCCACTCGTCGATCGTCGAGCGCAACGTGCTGATCGGATCCGCAGCGGTGCTCGTCGGCGCGAACACCGTCGGCGAGAGCACCATCGTGGGCGCGGGCGCCGTCCTGGCGGAGCGATTCGCCGCCCCCGCGCGTTCGCTGGTGCTCGGTGTGCCCGCGCGCGTCGTGCGCGAGGTCCGCGCCGAAGACGATCGCTGGACGGTCGGGGCCGCGCGCCACTACGCCGAGCTCTCCGCCTGGTATCGAGAGAGCCTCAAGGAGACCGACTAGCTGCCAACGCTGCGCCTCACCGGAGCGGATCTCAGCATCGCCGACGTGGTCGCGGTCGCTCGTCGCCGCACACCCGCGGCGCTCGATCGCGCGGCCGAGCGGCGGATGTCCGACTCCGCCAAGCTCGTGGCCGAGCTCGCGGCGGGCGAAGCGCCCGTATACGGCGTGAACACCGGCTTTGGCGATCTCGCGACGGTCCGCATACCGACCTCGGAGCTACGCGCGCTGCAGCGAAATCTGATCCGCAGCCACGCGGCGGGCGTTGGCGACCCGCTACCCATCGACGTGGTCCGGGCGGTGCTGCTCCTGCGCGCCAACACCCTCGCCGCAGGTCGCTCGGGTGTGCGCCCTGAGCTCGCCGAGATGCTGCTCGAGATGCTCGACCGCGGCGTGCATCCGGTGATCCCGATGCATGGAAGCGTGGGCGCGTCGGGTGATCTTGCTCCGCTCGCGCATGCGGCTCTCGTGCTCATGGGCGAGGGCGAGGCCTTCGTCGAGGACGCGCGCATGTCCGGCGCGGATGCGCTGAAGCGAGCCGGACTCAAACCGCTCGAGCTCGGCCCGAAGGAAGGCGTCGCCCTCATCAACGGGACGCAGGTCATGACCGCCATCGGCTGCCTCGCCCTCCACGACGCCGAGGTCCTCGCGTCGACGGCCGACATCGTCGGCGCCATGTCGGCCGAAGCGCTGCGCGCGACCGACGCAGCGTGGAACGCCGACCTGAACGCCGCGCGGCCGCATCCGGGACAGCAGACCGTGGCCGCCAACCTGCGCTCGCTCATGGAGGGAAGCGCGAACGTCGCGTCGCACCGCGTGGGTGACACGCGCGTCCAGGATCCGTACTCCATCCGCTGCATGCCCCAGGTCCATGGCGCGTCGCGCGACGCCCTCGACTACGTGCGGCGCGTCCTGCAGATCGAGATCAACTCGGTCACCGACAATCCACTCGTCTTCGCGGAGCAGCGCCGCGTCGTGAGCGGCGGCAACTTCCACGGCCAGCCGGTGGCGATCGCGCTCGACCTCGCCACGATCGCGGTCGCTGAGATCGCCGACATCAGCGAAGCGCGCGTCGATCGCCTCACGAACGCGCATACCAGCGGCCTGCCGCCGTTCCTCAGCCCCGCGGCCGGCACGAACTCCGGCTTCATGGTGGCGCAGTACACGAGCGCGGCGCTCGTCGCCGAGAACCGACTCCGCTCGTTCCCGGCGTCTGTCGAGTCGATACCGACGTCGGCCGGCATGGAGGATCACGTGAGCATGGGCGTCCATGCGGCGCTCAAATTCGCGGCGGTCGTGCGGAACACGCGCTACGCGCTCGCGATCGAGGCGCTGTGTGGTGCGCAAGGTCTCGATCTCCTCGGCGCGACGACCGCCCCGGGCGTCGAGGAGGCCCGCCGTGTCGTACGCGAGCACGTGCCGATGCTCGAAACGGACCGCGCGCTGGCTCCCGACATCGCGGCGGTCGCGGACCTCATTGGACACGAGATCATGCTGGCCGCGGTGAGGGCGCGCATTCCCGATCTCGCGTGACCGTGCCGCGCGCCGTCGTGTTCGATCTCGGCGGCACGCTGGTGCAGTGGCCCGATTGGGAGGATGGTGCGCCGGAGAAATGGCGACTCGCGTACGACGCCGTGCGTGCGACGAGCGACGGCGTAGCCGCGTCGCGAGAGCGGTTCGTCGCCGCGATGCGTGCGGCCGAGAAGACGCATTGGGAGCGCGTCGACCGCGACCATTGGAGCGGGCCACCAACGGGCGTCGTGAGCGAAGGCTTCCGGCGGCTCGGCGCGGAAGCTGATGATCGCGCTCTGCTCGCGACGCTCGACGGCTACGCGCGTGCCGTCGCGGGCTGGTGCACCGTCTTCGCCGACGCGCGCGAGACACTCAGCGCGCTGCGCGAGCGCGGGTACCGATTGGGCCTGCTCTCCAACACCTGGTGGGCCGCGGAGTGGCACAACGCCGACCTGGCAGCCCAGGGACTCGCCGGGCTGCTCGACGAGCTCGTCTACACGTCAGACCTGCCGCACTCCAAGCCGCATCCATCCGTGTTCCGTGAGATCGCCTCACGGCTTGGCGTCGCACCCGAGGCGTGCGTGATGATCGGGGACCGACAGATCGACGACGTGTCGGGCGCGCAGGCGGTCGGCATGCGCGCCATCTGGCGGCGCAACGACTCGGGATTCCCCATCTCGAATGGCGCGCCCGACGCGGTGGTGGATTCGCTCGTGGAGCTACCGGGCGTGCTTCGGGCATGGGGAGGCGCGTGAAGCGCTGCGCCTGGGCGACGCGTGAGCCGCTCACCCGGTATCACGACGAGGAGTGGGGCACGCCGCGCCACGACGAGCGCACGCACTTCGAGTTCCTCGTGCTCGAGGGCGCGCAAGCCGGACTCTCGTGGGAGACGATCCTGCGAAAGCGGGCGGCGTACCGGCGAGCGTTCGCGCGCTTCGACCCGAAGAAGGTCGCGCGGTTCGGCGCGCGCGACGTCGCGAGACTCATGAAAGATGCGGGCATCGTGCGCAACCGCGCGAAGATCACGTCGGCGATCTCGAACGCGAAAGCGTTCCTCGGCGTGGCTGAAGAACACGGTACCTTCGACGCCTACGTCTGGCGCTTCCACGATCCAGGTGACCTGTCGCGCGACCTCCGGAAGCGCCACTTCCGCTTCGTTGGGCCAACGATCTGCGGATCGTTCATGGAAGCGGTGGGCATGCTGGATCACCACGAACGGGGTTGTTTTCGACATGTGCCGCGACGCGACAAGCGCACGTGATGGACGCAAGGTGGCTCCGCCGTATCAGTCCCAGCCGTGGCACCCGTGAAGGGGAGGAAAGGGGGCCTGGTCGACCTAGACTCCTGGTCGGTGGGCGGGCCAGGGTCCGCTCGAAAAGCCAGGGAAAGGAGGTACTCATGATCGCTTTCTTCCGTGACGAAGAGGGTCAGGGCCTTGTCGAATATGCACTCATCATCGCTGTCATCGCCATTGCCGTGATCGTTGCCATGGTCTTCCTTCGCGGGCAGATCCAGAACATCTTCAGCAACATCGGCAACAACCTGACCTAAGCGTCTGCGAGATCGCAGTCCACGAGCGGCCCGGGAGACCGGGCCGCTCGTCTTGTGCGGCCGACGCTCTCGAATTCGGCTCGCGATCCGGATAGCACCGCGCCCCCCAGAGGGGCGGGCGCGGCGCAAGGAGGGAGGGAGTCGGGAAGTCTTGAGTTAGCGGCGGGGGCGAAGACCGCCCGGTCGTCCACCGGCGGGACGGGTCCCGTCGACCTCGGCGGTCACGTGCGCCGTGAGAGCTGCCTTCTTCTCGGCTGCCTGGGCGGCGGTGAGCGTGCCCGCCGTCAGAGCAGCGTCGATCTTCGCGTTGCCGTCGGCTACCAGGGCGGCGATGAGGCCGTCACGGGTCTTTCCGGCAGCGGTCGCGATCTGAGTCAGCGTCTGGCCCGCCTGAAGCTTGGTCCGCAGGTCAGCGTCGGTCGTGCCGACATAGGTGGCGGCGGCGGCGATGTCGTTCGTGACCATCGCGCGAGGACCGCCAGGTCCACCGCGGCCACCGGGACCAGAAAAGGTCGTGCCCGGCTGGTCGACGGCGGTGGTGATCTGCTGGGTGGCTTCGGCCGAGAGTGCGGCAATGAGGCCATCACGGGTCTTCCCGTGTGCGACGGCTACCTCCGCGAGCGTCTTGCCGGCCTGGAGTTCCGTCCGCAGGTCAGCCTCGGTCACGCCGATGTACGCGGCGGCTGTGGCGAGGACGTTGTGCGAGCCGAAGGGTCCGTTCGAGGCGAAGATCGCGACGCCGCCCGGCAGCTGCGCGATGACGGCGTCAGCGGCGACGGGCGAGAGCGCCGCGGCCGCGACCCCGCCGGTGAGCAGGAGCGTGATGCCGCTCGCGATGAGCATCTTGTCGATGTACTTCATGTCGATCCCTTTCCCATGAGGTGGCTGACAACAGGACACCACTGCGCGCTGCGCGCTTCATGAAACAGCCCTAAGAACGGACGCCGGCTCGCCGTTTCTTACTCGGCTCTTATCTGCGCGCTCATACACTTCGGCCCATGAACGTCCTCGTCGTCGAGGACGATCCCGCAGTGCGGGGAGCCGTGGAGCGGGCGCTTCGCGGCGCCGGCCACCGGACCGAGACCGCCGCCAACGGCACGAAGGCGCTCGAGGTGGCGACGGCGAGCCCCTACGACGCGATCGTCCTCGATGTGGGCCTGCCCGGCCTCGACGGCCTCGAGGTGTGCCGCCGCCTGCGCTCGTCAGGCAGCAGCGTGCCGGTGCTCATGCTCACGGCACGCGCGGCAGTCACCGAGCGCGTTGAGGGTCTCGATGCCGGTGCCGACGACTACCTCGTGAAGCCATTCGCGCTCGACGAGCTCCTGGCGCGGCTGCGCGCCTTCGAACGCCGCGCGCCGCAGAGCGGGCGATCGCGCGGCACGCTCCGTTTCGAGGACGTCGTGCTCGACCGCGACGCGATGATCTGCCGGCGCGCCGATCGGACGATCCAGCTATCGCGCACCGAATACCAGCTGCTCGAGCTGTTCCTGTCCAATCCGCGGCGCGTGCTCAGCCGCGATGTGATCTTCGATCGCGTCTGGGGATACGACTTCGGTCCCGACTCGAACTCTCTTGATGTGTACATCGGATACCTCCGCCGCAAGCTCGGCGAGCCGCGGGTCATCCACACCATGCGCGGCGTCGGCTACGTGTTGAGGGAAGCATGACCTTCCGTGTCCGCGTCGCACTCCTCGCGGCGGGCGCTGTCGCGCTCGCGGCCGTGAGCGCCGCGGCCATCATGTACGTCGTCGTCCAGCAGCAGCTCACCAGCCAGCTCGACGAGACGCTCAGCGACGCCGCGATGGCCTCGCGCCAAGGGCAGGGTGGAGGTCCGCGCGGCGGGCCACGGTTCCCTGGATCCCTCGGCTCTCCGTTGTCCGGCCGTCCCGACATCCTCGCCCAGGTGATCGATCCCGCCGGCGGTGTCGGGCGTGTCGACAACCAGCCCCTGACGGCACTCGTCACCTCCGAGGCACGCGAGGTCGCGGCCGGAACGAGGCCGGCGTACTTCTTCGATACGGTCATCGAGGGATCCCACCTGCGCGTGTACGTCGCCCCGTTCACGTCGAGCACCGCGATCGAGCTATGGCGTCCGCTGGACGAGGTCGACCGCGTGCTCGACGAGACGCGCGTGCGGCTTGCGATCGTCGCGCTGGGCGCTGTCGTGCTTGCGGCGCTGCTCGGCGTCGTCGTTTCGCAGGGAACGCTCATGCCGGTGCGGCGCCTCACGGACGTCGTCGAAGAGGTCGGGCGCACCCGCGACCTGTCACGTCGCGTGGCCGCGGAGAGTCCCGACGAGCTCGGCCGTCTCGCGGCGAGCTTCAACGGCATGCTTGGCGCACTCGAGATCTCGCTCCGGCAGCAGCGGCAGCTCGTCGCCGACGCGTCGCACGAGCTGCGCACTCCGCTCACGAGCCTGCGGACGAATCTCGAGCTGCTCGCGCGTGGACAGCCCACCGATCCCGCGGAGCGGCAGCAGGTGCTGGTCGAGCTCGTGGGCCAGATGGAACGGCTGTCGACGCTGGTCGGCGATCTCATCGATCTCGCGCGCGACGAAGAGGCCACGCTTCCGATCGAGAACGTCCGGCTCGACCAGGTCGTCGCCGACGCGATAACGGACGTACGTGGCCGCTACCCGCGCGTGCGTTTCGAAGCCGTCATCGAAGAGACGACCGTCCGCGGCATCCGTCCGCGCCTCGCGCGCGCCGTCACCAATCTCCTCGACAACGCCGGCAAGTGGAGTCCCGCGGGTGGACTGGTCGAAGTGTCCGTGACCGGCGGCGAGGTGAGCGTGCGCGACCATGGTCCGGGTGTCGCTCCCGAGGACGCGCCGCGCGTCTTCGATCGCTTCTGGCGCGCTGCCAACGCGCGATCGCTGCCCGGCTCGGGCCTCGGTCTTTCGATCGTGAAGGAGGTCGCCGAATCGCACGGCGGATCCGTCACCGTCGAGCACGCCAGCGGCGGGGGCGCGCGATTCCGCCTGCGCCTCGCGACGAGCTCCTAGCGCTTCTCAGGCAGCACCCGCCTTGCGTCGGTAGGCTGCGCGCGTGCTCGATTGGCTCAGCCTCGACGGCAAGAAACTTCTTCTGACGCGCGTGCTGCGCACGTTCGCGTATGGCTATCTCACGGTCGTGCTGGGCGTGTATCTCGACGAGCTCGGCATGAGCCCGACGGAGATCGGCTTCATCCTCACGGCCGCGATCGCCGGGTCGGCGCTCATGACGGTGTTCTGGTCTCTGGTCGCCGATCGCTACGGCCGCCGCCGCACGGTCGCGACGATGGCCGGCCTCATGGCGGTCGGCGGCCTCCTCTTCGCGGTCGGCGGCGATTTCCTGCCGCTGATCATCGGGGCGTTCACCGGGACGATCAGCGCGACCAGCTCGGAGGTCGGCATCTTCCAGACCGTCGAGCAGGCCATCCTCCCGCAGACGGCACCGGACAAGCGGCGCACCTGGCTATTTGCGATCTACAACACGGTCGCGAATTTCGCCGGCGCGTTCGGGTCGTTAGCCGCTGCATCCGTGGTGTTCTTCGGCTCGCTCGGGCTTCAGGGCGCCGATGCCTACCGGCCCTTCTTCATCCTCTACGCGCTCATCGGGCTCATCAACCTCGCCATCTTCATGACGCTCTCCGATAGGGTCGAGCTGGCGAAGGTCGAGGGCGAGCGGCGTTTCCTCGGGATCCGCCGCTCCGGTGGGACGGTGGCGAAGCTCTCGCTGCTTTTCGGCCTTGATGCGTTCGCAGGCGGCTTCGTCGTCCTCTCGCTCGTCGCGTACTGGTTCCACCTGCGCTGGGGCCTCTCGCCGGAAGCGCTCGCTGTCATCTTCTTCTGGGTGAACGTGCTGTCAGGGTTCTCGCTGCTCGCCGCGGGCTGGCTCGCGCAGCGGATCGGGCTCCTCAACACGATGGTCTTCACGCACCTGCCGTCGAACGTCCTGCTCATGCTGGTGCCGCTCATGCCGTCCGCCGGTCTCGCCGTCGCGCTGCTCCTCGTTCGCATGAGCATCTCGCAGATGGACGTGCCGACCCGGCAGTCCTACACGATGGCGATCGTCGATCCCGAGGAGCGCACAGCGACCGCCGGCATCACCAACGTCGCGCGCACGACCGCCGCGGCGATCTCGCCCGCGTTCGTTGGCATGGCGTTCTCCGCCGGCGCGCTCGGTCTGCCCTTCTTCATCGCCGGCGGGCTCAAGATCCTGTACGACGGCCTCATCTACGCGACGTTCCGCGGAGTCCATCCGCCCGAAGAGGCCGCCCGCCGGCGCTCGCGCTGAGCACCGATATCGCCACGTTCCTCCGACCCGGTGTCTACGGATACTTCCGCATCCCACACGGGGGACGGCATGATCGGCCAGGTCATCGTCGAGTAGGCCGGGCCTCAAGGCTTCCAAGGCGAATGCGATCTGCAGCTCGGCCGGCATGCCATCCCTCCCGCGCTTCTAGGATGATGCGCTGATGCCACGCGTGACGGCGGGAGACGTCGAGCTCTTCTACGAGTCGCTCGGCGAGGGCACGCCGCTGGTGCTTCAGGGCCACGACCACACGGCCTGGCTGTTCGGGCAGGCACCGGTCTTCTCGCAGCGCTACCGCGTGCTGGTGTACGACCGGCGTGGGACCGGGCGCTCGTCGAGCCCCGATGGCGACTGGAGCGCGGCCGATCTCGCAGACGATCTCGCGCACTTCCTCGATGCACTCGCCATCGAGCGCGCGATCGTCGGGGGCTCGTCGCTGGGCGGCGTGATCACGGCGCAGTTCGCCGTGGATCATCCAGAGCGGGCGCTTGCGCTCATCATCGGGCACACCGTCCCCTACCTCGACGACGCCGGACGCGCCTGGCTCGAGCAACAGGTCGCGGACGCGCGCGCCGGTCGCCCGGTCATCGCGCGCCAGCCGGCGGAGAGCAGCGACCGCGTGGGTCCACCAACGACCGATCCGGCTTTCGCGGCGTCGCCCCTCGGCCGGATGATCGCGACCACCGGCACGGGTCTCGGCCGGACGCGTGAAGACGTCGCCCGCGCGATCGCCGTTCTGCGCGACTGGGATCAGCGACCACGAAAGGCCGACCTCGCGAGGATCCGCGTGCCGACGCTCGTCATCGTCGGCGAACGCGAGCCGCGCGCGACGATCGAGGGCTCACGGGAATGGGCTTCATGGATCCCCGGCGCCGAGTTCGTGGTCCTGCCGGCCGCGCATCACGCCGCACCACGCGAGGCGGCGCCCGCCTGGAACGCCGCGGTGCAGAGTTTCCTCGACCGGCACGGCTTAGGTGGACAATCGACGCCATGACCGTCACCGCGCGCGCCGTCCGAGCACCTCGGGGCACAACGCTGGCGTGCCGCGCGTGGCCGCAGGAAGCCGCGTTTCGCATGATCCAGAACAACCTCGACCCCGAGGTGGCTGAGAAACCCGACGAGCTCATCGTGTACGGCGGCACCGGCCGCGCCGCGCGTTCGTGGGACGCGTTCGATCGCATCCTCGCGACGCTGCGGCGCCTCAAGAACGACGAGACGCTGCTCGTGCAGTCGGGCAAGCCGGTCGGCGTGTTCCGTACGCACGAGTGGGCGCCGCGCGTGCTCATCGCCAATTCGCTCCTGGTCCCGAAATGGGCGACCTGGGAGAAGTTCCGCGAGCTCGAGGCCGCGGGCCTGACGATGTACGGGCAGATGACCGCGGGATCCTGGATCTATATCGGGACCCAGGGGATCCTGCAGGGCACCTACGAAACGTTCGCGGCGGTCGCGCGCAAACACTTCGGCGGCTCGCTCGCGGGCCGGCTGGTCGTCACCGCCGGGCTCGGCGGGATGGGCGGAGCGCAACCGCTCGCGATCACGATGAACGAGGGCGTCGGTCTGGTCGTCGAGGTGGATCAGGCACGCGCCGAGCGGCGTCGCCGACAAGGTTTCCTCGACGAGATCGCGCCGACTCTCGACGACGCGCTCCAGATCGCGCAGCGTTCGCTGCGCGACCGCACGCCGCGGAGCATCGGACTGATCGCGAACGCGGCGGACGTCCTGCCCGAGCTCGTGCGTCGCGGCGTACGGGTCGACGTCGTCACCGATCAGACGAGCGCCCACGATCCGCTCGACGGCTACGTCCCAGCGGGTGTCGAGGATCCGGCAGGGCTGCGAGCGCGCGATCCGAAGGGGTACGTGCAGCGGTCGCGCGAGTCGATGGCGCGACACTGCGCGGCGATCGTCGCGCTCGCCAGTCGCGGCGCTGTCGCCTTCGACTACGGGAATAACCTGCGCGGCGAGGCGAAAGAGGCCGGCTACGCCGACGCCTTCAGCTATCCCGGGTTCGTCCCCGCGTACATCCGTCCGCTCTTCGCCGAAGGCCGCGGACCGTTCCGGTGGGTCGCGCTCTCGGGTGACACGGCGGACATACACCGCACCGATCGCCTCGTGCTCGAGTTGTTCCCCGAGAACGAGACGCTGGCACGCTGGATCCGGCTGGCACAGGACCGCGTGCCCTTCCAGGGACTTCCCGCGCGAGTCTGCTGGCTCGGCTACGGCGAGCGCGCGCTCTTCGGCGAGCGGATCGACGACCTCGTCGAGCGCGGTGAGCTGCGGGCGCCGATCGTCATCGGTCGCGACCATCTCGACTCGGGTTCGGTCGCATCACCCTTCCGCGAAACGGAGGGCATGAAGGACGGCAGCGACGCGATCGCGGACTGGCCGATCCTCAACGCTCTCGTGAACGCGTCGGCCGGCGCGACCTGGGTCTCGGTGCATCACGGCGGCGGCGTCGGGATCGGCAACTCGATCCACGCGGGGATGGTCGCGGTCGCCGACGGCAGCGCGCTGGGACGCGAGAAGCTGCGTCGGGTCCTCACCACCGACCCCGGCACCGGCGTGATGCGTCACGCCGATGCCGGATACGACGAGGCCCGGCAGTTTGCGGAGCGGTCCGCGATCGACCTTCCGAGCCTCGACTAGCGCGCGGTCAGGCGGTGCGAGTCGCCAGCAGCTCGGCGAGCCGCTCGTAGGTCTCCCTCGCTCCGACCTCCATGCCGGTCTCGATCACGGCGTCACGCTCCTCCTTCGAGCTGAAGACGCCCCGATCCCTCAGCTCGGTGACGCCGTCGCGCTCGACGAGCGTGATCTCCACAAAGCCGTCGCCGGGCGGCATGTCGCCGACGAGGAATGTGTACACGAGGCGCTCAGGCCGAGCGACCTCGCGGTACTCGCCGTGGAAGTCGATGTTCTCGCCGCCCGATGTGTGCGTGACGAACCGCCACTGGCCGCCGGGGCGCACGTCCATCGTCTTCACCTCGGTGGCGTCCCTGCGGAACCCCCACCACTTCGGGATGAGGTCCGGATCCGTGATCGTGTCCCACACCACTTCGCGCGGCGCGTCGAATTTGCGCGTCATGAGGATCTCCCGATCCGACGGCAGGGTCAGGGTGGTCTCGTGCTTCGTCTTAGTGGCCATGGATCTTCTCCTGCGTTTTCTTTGCCTTCCGCTCGCTGATCAGGTCGTCCAGTCGATCGAACCGGTCGGCCATCCGGCGCCGGAACGTCTCCAGCCACTTGTCGAGCTCATTGAAGGGCTCCGACCGGAGCTGATAGATCCGCTGCTGCGCGACCGGACGCACGTCGACCAGACCAGCGTCGCTGAGCACGCGGAGGTGCTTCGACACCTGTGGTTGACGCAGCCGGAGGCGCTCGGCGATCTCCCCCACCGGTCGTGGCCGGTCGCGAAGCAGCTCGACGATGCGCAGGCGATTCGGTTCGGCCAAGGCGGTCAGCGTGGCGTTCATGGGGTTGAATATACCCCTATGAGAATATTCTTGTCAAGACATATTCTGTGAAATAGGCGAGCAGGCCAGAATCGGCGATCGTGATCGGTCCCGTGACGATGTAGGGGCCATTCGGCTCCATGCGGATTTTGGACCCGTCATCCCGCGTTCTCCCCGTGATACCGGCCTTTGTAGCCCTCCGCTGTCGGCGATGAGAGCCGGAAGAACACGAGCTGCAGCACGCGCGCGCCGCGCTGTAGGCGGTAGCCGCGCGCGTTCAACACGGACAGCAGTCCCTCGCCGCGACCCGAGTAGCCGGCGTCCCACACGGCGGCGTGGATCGCGACGCCCGAGCGGAGGAGCGTCGAGCGCGGCCGGGCCAGCGCCATGATGTCCGTCGGTAGGTTCACCTTCTCCTGATAGGTGATGACGTAGGCGCCGCGATGCAGGTCCCACCAGCCGTCCTTGTCGGCCTGCACGTCTTCTCGAGCGGCTGGCTCGCGGACGTTGTCGGCCTCACCGAGCAGGCCGGGTGAGGTCAGCCGCTGCACGCGGTCGACGCGGAGGTCGATGCCGTTCGGCTGCACCTGCAGGTCGAGCCCCTCGACCAGCGGCGGATCGGCCGCGAGCGCGGCACGCAGGTCTTCACGCGACAGGACGGACATGCCGGTGAGTCTAGGATTCGCTCGCATGTCCGACCCAAAGCCCGTCGCCGCCTCGAAGACGATCATGTCGCGGACGATGCTGCCGTCTGACGCGAACCCCTACGGGAACGTCCACGGCGGCGAGATCATGAAGCTCATCGACGCCTGCGCGGGCGCGGCTGCGACGCGACACGCGCGCTCGCGCGTCGTGACGGCGCGCATCGACGAGCTCTCCTTCCTCGCGCCGGTGTACGTCGGCCACCTCGTGACAGCTTCGGCGTCGGTGAACCACGTTGGCCGGTCGAGCCTGGAGGTGGGCGTGCGCGTCGACGCCGAGGACCTGCTCACCGGGAAGGCCGCCCACGTAGCATCCGCGTACCTCGTGTTCGTATCGACGGACGAGCGGGGCCGGCCCGTGGCGCTTCCTCCCTTGCTTGCTGAGACGGACGATGAGCGCCGCCGCATGAAGGCGGCGGAGGACCGCCGCGCACTCCGGCTGAAGCGGCCACGCACCTCATGACCTCCGCGCTGCGCGCTCCGGCTTTCTGGAGCAGCTGACGCTGCTCCATCAGTAGACTGCGGCGACTGGGAGGCTGACAGATGAGACGTTCACTGCGCGCATTCGCACCGCTTGTCGCGCTGCTCCTCGTGGCCGCGGCCTGTGCCGCGCCGCGGCAAGCCGCGCCGACCGCGACCGTACCAGGCACGGCGGCCGCTTCGCCGACGCCGAACTTCGAGGGCAAGACGCTGAACATCGTGACCGGCGGCACCGGTGGTGTGTACATCATCTACGGCGCGGGACTCGCGGACCTGCTCAACAAGAAGCTCAAGGTCGCCGCCAGCCCGCAGTCGACTACCGCGTCGGTCGACAACATGAAGCTCATCCGCGACGGCAAGGCCGACCTCGCGTTCGTCCTCGCCGACACGGCATACGACGCCGTGAACGGCAAGGGATCGTTCGCGACCGAGGCGAAGGCCGACGCAAAGAGCCTGGCGGTCCTCTACAGCAACTTCACGCACGTCATCGTGAAGGACGACAGCGCGATCAAGACGATCGCCGATCTCAAGGGGAAGCGCGTCTCGATGGGCGCGGCGGGGAGCGGCACCGAGATCATCGGGAACCGCACGCTCGAAGCCTACGGTCTCGACCCCGCGAAGGACATCCAGCGCGAGCGCCTCGGGGTGGCCGATTCCGCGACGGGGCTCAAGGACAACAAGATCGACGCGTTCTTCTGGAGCGGTGGCCTGCCGACGGCGGCCGTGGCAGACCTCGCGTCGACGACGAAGATCCGGGTCCTCGAGCAGGCGGACGGGGTCAAGAAGATGGCCGAGAAGTACGGCCCCTTCTACTTCAACGCGACGATCCCGAAGGGCACGTACGGCCTGGCGGCGGATGTCGCGGTCTCCGGCGTGGCGAACCTGCTCGTCGTCAACTCCAAGTTCGACGCGGCGCTCGCCCAGGCGGTCCTGCGGACGATGTTCGACAGCGTGACGGAGCTGGGAACGATCCACGCCGAGGGGAAGAACCTGAGGCTCGAGACCGCGGTCAATGGCTCGCCGCTCGACTACCACCAGGGCGCCATCGATTTCTATAAGTCGAAGGGCGTCTGGACGAAATAGCGTGCGTCGAGCGCCCGCAGCGCTCATAGCACTCGCAGTTCTTGTGACGGGGGTGGCCATGGCCACCCCCGTCCCGGTCCTCACGATGGCGACCGGCCGCGGCGAGCTCGTGGCGTCCCTCGACGACGGGGAGGCAGTGGAGTACTCGTACGAGCAGTCGATATACCTGGTCCCGGTGTTCGAGGAGTTCGTGCGCGTCAGCGACCGGCTCGACCTGCTTCGCGTGCGTTCGCCGGACCTTCGCGCAGTGGAATACTTCCGCTGGGATGGGGAGATTCGACAGCGGGAAGACGGTCTCTTCACGCAGGACGCGCCGCCCAGTGACGTCACTGAGCTCGTGATCCGCATCACGCCCGGCCGCCGGCAGACGCTGCGCACGCCGCGCTGGACCCGCGACCTGGACCTTGCCTTCGGCGACAGCGTCGTGCGCGTCCGCGCCGAGAGCCGCCCGCGCATCGCCCTCTTGCTGGCGCGATGAGCGACGATCGCATCGCGCGTCCCGATCTCGACGCGGTCCTGTCCGACGCGAAGACCAAGGAGCTGATCGAGGCGTACGAGCAGGAAGCCCGCACACGCGACCTGCGCGGCCCACTGGGTACCGCCGTGAACGTGCTGGCGATCGCGACGAGCATCTTCGCGCTGTACTTCGCGATCGCGGGGGCGCCGATCCCGGGGACGTCGTTCGTGCCCGTGCCGAGCATACGCATCTTCGACCAGACGATCACGACACCGCAGATCTACGTGATGCT
Source organism: Chloroflexota bacterium (assembly GCA_031404235.1). GTDB lineage: Bacteria > Chloroflexota > Limnocylindria > P2-11E > P2-11E > CF-39. The sequence goes on along the minus strand of JANNHF010000024.1, from coordinate 897 downwards.
GTTCCTCGCGGCGATCCTCGTGCTCACATTCATCGTGTATCCACCGGCCCCGCGGTTCCGCGCGCGCGTCACGATCTTCGATCTGGTGCTCGCCGCAGCCGCCATCGCCGTGAGCGGATACGTGCTCCTGAACTTCGAGGCCGTCATCTATCGCGTGAACAGCCCCAATCAGACGGACTTCGTGTTCGGGATCGTCGCCATCCTCGTCGTGCTCGAGGCGGGTCGCCGCACGATCGGCTGGCACCTCCCGGTGATCGGCGTGGTCGCGATCCTGTACGCGTACCTGGCCGACTTCATGCCCGGCCCGTTCCGCGGGCCGCCGAAGGACCTCGACGACATCGTTTCGAATCAGTACCTCGGCCTCGACGGCATGCTCGGGACACCTCTCCAGGTCGCGGCCACGTTCATCATCCTCTTCACCATCTATGGCGCGGTCCTCGAGCGCACCGGTGCCGGGAAGTTCTACGTCGATCTCGCGTTCGCGCTGGCAGGACGCCGCCCGACTGGCGCCGCGCGGACCGTGACGTTCGCGTCCTTCCTCCTGGGCACCGTCTCCGGTTCCGGTGTGGCCACGACGGTCACGCTCGGCGCGATCACCTACCCGATGCTGAAGCGCGCGGGCCACGATCCCGACAGCTCGGGCGCGATCCTGTCGGCTGGCGGCATCGGAGCCGTGATCTCGCCGCCCGTGCTCGGCGCCGCCGCGTTCCTCATGTCCGAGATCCTCGGCATCTCGTACCTCGAGATCCTCGTCATGGCGATGATGCCGACGATCCTTTACTACGTCGGCATTCTGCTAGGAAGCCAGATGGTCACTTGGACGAAGGATGATCCGATCCGGACTCCCGGGGCGGTCACCACCATCTTCTATCCGCAGCTCTCGCGCGGGAGCGATCT
>JANNHF010000023.1:0-22050 GCA_031404235.1 Chloroflexota bacterium | reverse complement strand
CGGCATGGTGCCGAAGGTCGAGGCGTGCCTGATGGCCGCGAGCGCGGGGTGCCGTTCCGCGATCGTCGCGGCGCGCGGTGCCGACGCGATCGAGCGGCTGCTCACCGGCGAGCAGGTGGGCACGGTGTTCGAGGCCGCGGCATGAGGGAAGCGCTCACGCGCAAGCACCATCGGCAGCAGGCGCTGGTCCGTCTCGTGCGTCAGCAGCGGCTTTCGACGCAGGAGGAGCTGGTCCGCGCGCTCAAGGGCGCGGGCTTCCCGGCCACGCAGGCGACGGTGTCGCGCGACATCGTCGAGCTCGGCCTCGTCAAGGTCGCGCGCGACGGGGCGCACATCTACGCGCCGCCCTCCGCCGTGAGCCAGGGCGGCGGGACGGATCGGCTGCGCCGTTTCAGCGAGGACTATCCGGTGGAGGCGGCGGTCGCGGCGAACATGGTCGTGCTGCGCTCCTCGCCCGGGACCGCGAACGCGCTCGGCGCGGCGCTCGATTCGTCTGGCCTCAGCGAGATCCTCGGGACGCTCGCAGGCGACGACACCGTGTTCGTGGCCACCTCGACGGAGCGGCACGCGCGTTCCCTGGTCACGCGACTGACCGCGTTCGGCATCGCTCGGAAGGAGAAGGCATGACGCGCCACCGGGGGGCTGTGCCCCCCGAGAATCCCCCAACCCGGGGTCAGACTTGCGTTCTCGCATACTCGGGCGGTCTCGACACGAGCGTCGCGGTGGCGTGGCTGCGGGAAACGCATGGCTTCGAGGTCGTGACGTGCACGGGCGATCTCGGCTCGGTCCGCGATCTGGATCTCGTCCAGAAGAAGGCCATCGCCAGCGGCGCGCGGAAGGCGATCGTCCAGGACGCGCGCGACATCTTCGTCCGGTTCTTCGTCTGGCCGGCGCTTCAGGCCGGGGCGCTCTATGAGGACCGTTACCCGCTCGCGACCGCGCTCGGCCGTCCGCTGCTGGCGAAGCTGCTCGTTGACGCGGCGCGCTCGGAGAACGCGCGCTTCGTCGCGCACGGCTGCACCGGCAAGGGGAACGACCAGGTGCGCTTCGACCTCGCGGTGGGAGCGCTCGCGCCGGACCTGAGGGTGATCGCGCCGATGCGCGGCGGCATGAACATGACGCGCGACGAGGAGATCGAGTACGCGCGCGAGCGCGGCATCCCGGTGGAGGCCACGAAGCAGAGCCCCTATAGCGTCGACGAGAACCTCTGGGGGCGCTCGGTCGAAGCCGGCGTCCTCGAGGATCCATGGGGCGCGCCGCCGCGGGACGTGTTCCAGTGGACCGTCGACGCGGACGAGGCGCCGGCGAAGCCGCGCGAGATCGTCATCGGATTCCGCGAGGGCCTGCCGATCAGCCTCGACGGCGATGCGCTCGAAGGCGTCGAGCTCGTCGAGCGCCTCAACAAGCTCGGTGGCAAGTACGGCGTGGGCCGCATCGATCAGATCGAGAACCGCCTGGTGGGGATCAAGTCGCGCGAGATCTACGAGGCGCCGGCCGCGGTGATCCTGCACCTCGCCCACCGCGCGCTCGAGGACATGGTGCTGACCAAAGAGACGCTGCGCTTCAAGGCCAAGCTGGCGCAGGAGTACGCCGACCTCGTCTACAACGGCCTGTGGTTCACCGCGCATCACCAGGACCTCGCCGCCTACGTGCGTAGCACGCAGCGCTTCGTGACCGGCGAGATCCGCGTGCGCCTCCACCGCGGCGCGGCGTCGGTCGCCGGCCGCCGCTCGCCGCACTCCCTCTACTCGACCGCCCTCGCGACGTATGGGAAGGGCGACCAGTTCGACCACAAGGCGTCCGAGGGATTCATCACCGTGTTCGGCCTCCCGCTGCGCACGCAGGCGCGAACACAGGCGCTCTGGGGCCCAGGGAGCGAGGCCATGCTCGACGTCCCGCGGAAGGCTCTCGAGGCGCCAAAGGCGAAGAAGAAGACAAAGTGAGCAAGGACCTGTGGAAGGGGCGCTTCGAGGGAGCGCTCGACCCGAGAGTGCGCGACTTCACCGCGTCGCTCGAGCTCGACAAGCGCATCGCGTCGCACGACGTGCGCGGCAGCATCGCGCACGCGCGGATGCTCGGCCGTCAGGGCGTCATCACCAGAGACGAGGCGGCCACGCTGGTCCGAGAGCTCGAGCGCATCGCCATCGAGATCGACGGCGGGACGTTCGCCTGGCCTCCTGACGCGGAGGACGTGCACTCGGCGATCGAGCGCGTGCTGACCGAGCGCGCCGGCACGGTCGGGGGGAAGCTGCATACCGGCCGCAGCCGCAACGACCAGATCGCGCTCGACCTCCGACTGCTCGTCGTGGAGCTGCTCGATGCTCTCGATGGCGCACTGCTCGCGCTCGCGCGTGCGCTGGTGGAGCGGGCGTCGACCGAGGTCGACACCGTGATGCCGGGTTACACGCACCTGCAGCGCGCGCAGCCGGTGTCGCTCGCTCATCATCTGCTCGCGCATGTGGAGGCGCTGCGGCGTGATCGCGCGCGCGCTGCGCAGGCCCGTGAGCGCGCGGCGATATCGCCCCTCGGCGCCGGTGCGCTCGCGGGCGTGCCGTATCCGGTCGATCCAGCCGCGGTCGCGCTCGAGCTCGGACTGCCGCGAACGTTCCGCAACAGCATCGATGCCGTGGCCGACCGGGATTTCGTGGCGGACTTCGCGTACGTCTGCGCGCTCGCTGCGGTGCACGCGTCCCGCTTCGCCGAGGAGCTGGTCCTGTGGACAAGTGCTGAGTTCGGCTTCGCCGAGATCTCCGACCGGCACGCGACGGGGTCGAGCATCATGCCGCAGAAGAAGAACCCCGACGTCGCCGAGATCGTGCGTGGTCGCGCTGGCCGCATCATCGGCGACCTCGTGGCCGTGCTGACGACGCTCAAGGGGCTGCCACTCGCGTACGACGGCGACCTGCAGGAGCACCGCGTGCCCCTCTACGACGCGGCCGCCGTGATCCCAGCGCTCGAGACGCTCGCGCTCGTCGCCACCGAGCTGCGCTTCGACCGCCACGCGATGCGGCGCGCCACCGAACGGGGGATGCTGACCGCGACCGATCTCGCTGACCACCTGGCGCGGAAAGGCGTGCCCTTCCGCGAGGCGCACGAGATCGTGGGCCGGCTCGTCCGTGGGCGCCTCGCTCAGAAGAAGGACCTGGCTGACATCACGATCGCAGAGCTGCGTGCGGTCGATCCGCGTTTCGCCGAGAGCGCGGTCGACGAGCTTTTAGTGTCGCGTTCCCTCGCGTCTCGTTCGTCGCCCGGCGGTACGGCGCCGGAGCGCGTTCGGGCCGCGATCGAGGAAGCTCGCACCGCGCTGCTCGCGTGAGCGTGCGGATCCGCGCGGCGCGCGCCGACGATCTCGACGCGATGCGGGAGCTCATCGATGGCTACGCGGCGCAGGACCTCATGCTGTCGCGCTCGCGCGACTTTCTCGGCGAGCACCTCCGCGACTACGTCGTCGCCGAGGCCGACGCGTTCGCCGGATGCTGCGCGCTCGCGGTCCTCACGCGGGATCTCGCCGAGATCCGGTCGCTCGCCGTGCTGCCCGAGAGGTCCGGCCGGGGAGTGGGGAAGGCGCTGGTGGACGCGTGCGTCGCGCAGGCCAAGGGGCTCGGCCTGCAGCGTGTCTTTGCGCTGACCCTGGTGCCGGAGTTCTTCGAGCGCTGCGGCTTCACGCTCATCAGCCTCGGTCGCCTCCCCGAGAAGAGCGCCGCCGAGTGTCCCGTGTGCCCGAAGCGCTTCGCCTGCGACGAGCAGGCGATGCTCATCAATCTCGACGGCAGCAAGCCTGATCCGCTCCGCCCCGGCGAACCGTGGGGCTATACGCGCATCTTTCTTGGGCAGGAGCCGGCGCGATAGGCCCTCGCGCGCCGAGCGCGCACCTGACGGGGAGCGTGCGCAGGATCCTCGGTTAGCCTGCGGCGGTGTCCCGCAGAGCGAAGGCATTCGTGGCCGGCATCGATGCCGTCGTCATGGGCGTGCTGGCGTTCCGCGAGACAGGCGGGACTTTCGGCATCAGCGCCGCCGAGCTGATCCTCTGGGGCTCCGTCGTCGCGGCCGCGGTGTGCGCGATCGTCGTGCTGGCCGACGGCGTTGCCGCCGTCGCGTGGGCCGCCATCGGATACGTGCTGTTCGGTGCGCTCCTGACCAACGGCAGCCCGCACTGGACGCTCGCGGCGTTGGCGTTCGCTCTCATGCCGCTGGTGCCGCGTCCACGAGGTTCGCTCGCGCTCGGCGTGGTCATCGCTATCGTCGCCGCGCTGATCGCACGAACGCTCATCGGCCTGCTCGTCTGAGTTTTACGAGCGAATAGCATCTGCATGTGACCACGCGGCCGACGATCCGTTCGGTCAACGGGCTCGTGGCGACCGACAACCACCTCGCGACGGCGGCGGGTCTCGCCGTGCTGCGTGAGGGTGGGAGCGCGGTCGACGCCGCGGTGGCCGCGGCAGCTGTATGCACCGTGACGCAGCCGCACCGTACCGGCATCGGTGGCGATCTGTTCGCGCTGGTCTACAACGCGCGCACGCGTGAGGTGCAGGCGTACAACGGGTCGGGTGCGGCGCCCGGATCGGTCGACATCGGATCGTTCCCGGAGGGGTATCCCAAGGGCGGTCCGCGCGTCGCCACGGTGCCGGGCGTGCTCGCCGCGTTCGCCGTTCTGATGGACGACCACGGCCGGCTGGGCCTCGAACGCGTCCTGGCGCCTGCGATCCAGTACGCGGAGGAAGGTTTCCCGGTGAGCGACGGTCTCGCCGAGGGATTCGTCGATAGCGGTGCGCGTTTGGACGAGGAGTGCGCGCGGGTCTTCGGGCCCCGCGGCCGCTTCCCGCGGGCCGGCGAGATCCTCCAGCAGACCGACCTCGCACAGACGTTGCGCGAGGTCGTCGCGCATGGGACAGCCGCGTTCTACGGCGGCGATCTCGGCGCGCGCTTCGCGGACGGACTCGCGGCGATGGGCGGCCACATCACGCTCGACGATCTCGCAGCACACGCGACCGATCGACCCCGGCCGACTGCCGTCAACTATCGCGGGCTGCGGGTCTTCGGGCAGCCGCCTGTTTCGCAGGGCCACGTCCTGCTGGAGGAGCTTGCGATCGCCGACGGGCTCGATGTGAGGGAGCAACCGTGGGGCAGCGCCGATCTGGTGCACCAGATGGTGGAGATCAAGAAGATGGCGTTCGCCGACCGCGACGCCTACGCGGGCGATCCCCGCAAGGTGCGCTTCGACGTCGAACGCCTCTTCGACGGACCGTTCGTCGCGGCACGTCGCCGCGCGATCCCTTCCAGAGCGAGCGAGCGCACCGAAGCCGGCGCGATGGCGGTCCTCGCGACGGACACCACCTACATGGCGATCGTGGATCGCGACGGCAACGCGGTCTCCCTGATCGAGAGCGTCTTCAGCGAGTTCGGTGCGGCGTGCATGGTCCCGGGCACGGGCATCATGCTGAGTGATCGCCTGACCGGCTTCTCGCTCGCGGCCGCGTCGCCGAACGCGTTGGCTGCCGGCAAGCGGCCGATCCACACGCTCAACACCGTGATCGCCCTGGACGGCGCGACGCCGCGGCTCGTGTTCGGCACGCCGGGCCGTCACGCGCAGGTCCAGACGAACTTCCAGCTGGCAGTGGCGCTCATCGATCACGACATGGACGTGCAGCGCGCGATCGAGGAGCCTCGCTGGTACCACGAGTCCGGCCGCGCGCTCAAGATCGAGAGCCGCTTCTCCGAGCAGACGCGCAAGGGCCTCGCGGCAAAGGGTCACGAGATCACCCTCGTCGGCGACTGGGCCGATGTCACCGGGGGTGCGCAGGCCATCGCGATCGACGAGAACGGCGTCTTCAGCGGTGGCGCGGATCCTCGCCGCGAGGGCAACGCGGCCGGCTACTAGCCGATGCGGTCGTTCTTCATCCCGATCCTCTACGCGGCGCTCGCGGTCGCGTCAGCGTGCGATGCGCTGCCGCCATCACCCGATCCGGTCGCCACGCAGTACGCGGACGCGTGGACGAAGGGCAACTACAGGGAGATGTGGGACCTCCTCACCGAAGAGTCGCGTCAGCGCGTTGGGCCTGAAGGCTTCCTCGATCGGCTCCCGCTCATCGCGGAGGAGATGACGCTCCGCTCCCTCGAGGCGACGACCGGACCATCGGCGCGCGAGAGGCTGCCGAATGGCTCGCCCGATCCGCGCAGCGCGACGGTCCCGCTCGACATGACGTTCCACACGGTGCGCGTCGGCGACTTCAAACGGAGCACGACGCTCTCGCTGGTGTTGGTCGGCGAGAAGGACAAGGCGGTCTGGCGGATCGCGTGGTCGCCGGAGGCGATCCTGCCGGCGCTGTCACCCGGGCGGCTCGTGCGTATGACGCGACTCGAGACATCGCGCGGGGTGATCAGGGCCCGCGAGGGGACCGAGCTCGCGACGTTCATCGACGGATCGATCATCGGCGTCGTTCCCGGCCAGATGCGCTCGGAGGACGGACTCGCTCTCAGCCTCGCGCCGATCGTCGGCCTTACGCCGGAGCAGATCAAGGCGAAGCTCCATCAGCCGTGGGTACGGGCGGACACCTTCGTGCCGATCAAAACGCTCAGCGGTGCCGCGCTTGACGGCATCAAGCAGAAGCTCGGTGTCATCGAAGGTGTTGCCGCGCAGGGAACGCGCGTCCGCAGCTACCCGACCGGCCTCGCGTCACAGACGCTCGGTTATCTCGCAGAGGCGAGCGACATCGAGGCACAGAAGCGCGCCGCGCGCGGCGTGCAGGCCGGCGATCTCATCGGCAAGGCGAACAGCGGCCTCGAGGACACCCTGGACGACGTCCTCGGTGGGACCTACGGCTGGCGCCTCCAGATCATCGAACCGAACGGCGGCCGTGCCGAGGTGCTGGGTGAGACCGCGCCGATCCCGGGCCTGGACGTCGTGCTGTCGCTCGATCCGGCGCTGCAGCTCGCGGCCGAGAATGCGCTGGGCGACCGCAAGGGCGCGCTGGTCGCGGAGGATCCCTGGAGCGGCGAGATCCTTGCGATCGCGAGCCGGCCGACCTTCGACCTCAACGCGTTCGCCAACTCCGACGCGGTCAACATCGCGCGCTTCTCCGCCGATGCGCGCAAACCGCTGTTCAACCGCGCGACGTTCGGTCAGTACCCGACCGGCTCCTCCTTCAAGCCGATTACCGCCGCGGCCGCGATGCGCGAGGGGTTGTACAAGTGGGGCGACCGGATCGATTGCCCGGCTCGCTGGACCGGGTATGGGGAGCAGTGGGCGCAGCTCAATCACGAGACCGGGAATCTCGGACCCATCGACCTACGGACCGCGCTCGCGCGCTCCTGCAACACGTTCTTCTACGAGCTCGGCAAGCGGCTCAACGACCGGAACACCGATCTGCTTCCGAACGCGGCGAAAAGCTTCGGACTCGGGAAAGCTACGGACATCGACTACGTGCTCGAGGCGGAGGGTCTCGTTCCGAGTCCCGCGTGGAAGGCGCAACGTCCCACGGACAAGACCTGGAATCCGGGTGACGCGACGAACCTCGCCATCGGACAGGGGTTCCTGCTCGCGACGCCGCTGCAGATGGCGAACTACGCCGCGGCGCTCGCGAGCGACGGGATCGTGTGGAAGCCACGCCTGGTGATCGAGATCCGCGACCGTGCGGGCGCGGTGCAGAGGAAGTTCGAGAAGGCGGAGCTGGGGCGCGCTGCGAGCATACCGACGGACCTCTCGCTCATTCGCGACGGGATGCGCGCTGTGGTCGCCGACGGCGACGGCACCGTCTTCTTCCCGTTCCGCGGGTTCCCGGTGACGGTCGCCGGTAAGAGCGGCACGGCCGAGACGCCCTCCGGTGATCCAGACGGCTGGTTCATCGGCTTCGCCTCGTTCGAGCAGCCGTCGATCGCCTTCGCCGCGGTGTTCGAGGAGTTCCACGAGGGTCCGGGCGTCCACGCGTCGCAGGTCGCGGGCACGGCGACGCGGTCGGTCCTCGGCGCAAAGTTCGGCGTGCAGTGATGAGGGTCACCTATCCGCTGACGCTCACGTTCAAGTTCCTGACCATCAGCTCCTACATCCGCGTCGTCGACGCGACCGGCCAGCTCGTCAGCTACGTCAAGCAGCGAGCCTTCAGGCTCAAGGAAGATGTCACGATCTTCGCCGACGAATCCCAAACGGTGGCCCTGTTCCACATCAAGGCCGACAGGATCATCGACATCGGCGCGACGTATCGGGTCACTGCCGCCGATGGCCGCCCGCTCGGCGCCGTCAGGCAGCGAGGGATGCGTACGCTGTGGAACGCGACGTACGACATCCTCGACGACACCGGCAACGCCCTCGGTCTCGTCCACGAGCAGGATGCCTGGGTGAAGGTCATCGACAGCCTGATCGGCGAGATCCCGTTCATCGGTTTCGTGATCCAGCAGTGGATCAACCCGACGTACCTCATCGATGGCGCGGACGGCGTGACGCTCCTGCGGATACGCAAGCGGCCGTCGCTGATCGAGCGCCGCTTTCTCGTCGAGCAGGACGCGCCGTTGCCCCCGCGGCTGGACCAGCTGGCACTTCCCGCGGTCCTCATGGTCGTGCTGCTCGAGCGCGGTAGGGGTTAGCTTCCGACGGTCCGCCCCGCGTCGCCTAAAATCGACCTATCCCAACGATCACTGACACCCCGGCGACGCGTCGCCTCGACAACGGCCTGGTGCTGTACGCGCTCGAAGCGCGGCATGCGCCGGTCGTGTCCCTGTGGGTCTGGTACCACGTCGGCGGCCGCAACGAGGTCCCGGGCACCACCGGTATGTCGCACTTCCTCGAGCACATGCTCTTCAAAGGCACGCCGAAGCATCCCAAGGGCGATCTCGACCGGCTGCTCGCTCGCTACGGCGCGCAGTGGAACGCCTTCACCAGCGAGGACGTGACCTGCTACTTCGAGACGGTCCCGAAGGCGCACTACAAGACCGCGCTCGAGCTCGAGTCTGACCGCATGCGCAACGCGCTCATCTCGGTCGAGGAGACCGAGGCCGAGCGCACGGTCATCGTCAGCGAGCGGGAGGGCTACGAGAACGATCCGTCCTTCCTTCTTGGCGAGGAGCTGCAGGCCATTGCGTTCAGCCGGCACACCTACGGCCAGGGCATCATTGGGAGCAAGGACGAGATCAAGCTCATGACGCGCGACGGGCTGTACGCGCATTACCGTCGCTTCTACGCGCCGAACAACGCGTACGTTGTCGTGACCGGCGACGACGAACCGGAGCGTCTCGTCGAGCAGGCCGCGGCGGCGTTCGGCCCGCTCGAGCCTTCGAGCGATCTCGGCGAGCCGCCGAAAGCGCCCGAGCCGGAGCAGCACGGCGAGCGGCGCATCGTCGTGCACCGCGCGGGTGGCACGCTGCCGATCGTCATGCTGGCGTTCCGCGCGCCGCGCGCGACCGATCCGCGCGCGGCAGCGATGTCCGCGCTTGCGGTGGCGCTCGCGGGGACGTCGGGTGGCAGCGACGGGGCATCCGGCCGCTCCTCGCGCCTTCACCGCGCACTGGTCGAGACCGGGCTCGCGGCGGACGTCGATGCGTCGTTCCAGCTGATGAAGGACCCGTACCTGTTCTTGGCCGACGCCACGCTGCGCCCGGGGATCAAGCACGCGGACGTCGAGCACGTCCTGCTGGAGGAGCTCGCGAAGCTCTCGAGCGATCTTGTCGCCGAGGACGAGTTCGCGCGCGTGCGACGGCAACTGCTCGCGTCGACGGCGTTCAACACGGACACCATCACCTGGCGCGCCTACCGCTGCGGCCAGCTTCTCTCGACCGGCGCGGCGACGTCGATCAGCGACTGGTACGGGAAGCTCGCCGCCGTGACGCGTGAGGAGATCCGCGACGCGGCGAAGAGTCTCTTCGTGGAGCGGTCGCGCAACGTCGGCTGGTTCGTTCCCGAGGGGGACGCGTCATGAACCGCGTCCACCGCAGCAAGCTTGCGAATGGGTTGCGCGTCGCTGTCGTCCCGATCGCGGACCTGCGCTCGACCTCGGTCCTTCTTGCGGTCGAGGCAGGGCAGTGGTTCGAGCCCGCGGGGCGACCGGGTATCGCGCGCCTCGTCGCGCAGACGATGCTCCGCGGCACGACGCGGCGCGACGCCGCGACGTGGTCCGGCGCGCTCGACGCCCTCGGCGCGGTCGCGCGTCTCGACGTCGGCGCGCATGCCGCGGTCTTCAGCGCCCAGTGTTTGGGCGACGACCTCGGCGAATTGCTCGGGCTCGTGGCGGAGGCGGTGCGCACGCCCGCGCTCGCCGATCCCGAGATCGAGTTCGTCCGTGGCCAGACACTCGCGCATCTCGAAAAGGACGAGCGCGACACGCGCGCCGTGTCGGATCGTGCCTGGCGCCAGCTGGTCTACCCCGAGGGTCATCCCTTCCACGCACCGCCGATCGGTGACGCCGGCGTGGTGCGGTCGGCGACACCGGAGGAGATCCGCGCGTACCACAAAGTCGCCATCACGCCGGACGGCGCGGTGCTGGTCATCGCCGGCGGGACCAGCGCCGAGGCCGCGACGGACGCCGCGCGCCGCGCGTTCGGGGAATGGCCCAAGCGCGCGCAGCCGCGCGACGCGCGCTATCCCACGGTCAGCCTCGCCGCGACGAAGCGGCGCGTCGAGCTGGTGCCGGACAAGACCCAGAGCGACGTCATCATCGGTTGGCCAGGGCTGCCGCGGACCGATCCGCGTTTTGTGGCCGCGCGCGTCACGAACATGATCTATGCCGCAGATACGTTCGCCAGCCGCGCCGGCAACGTGATCCGCGATCAGCTCGGCCTCGCGTACTACGTGTTCAGCGGCATCGGCGCGAGTCGTGGTCAGTCACCGTGGATCGTGCGAATGGGCGTCAACCCGAAGAACGTCCGTCGTGCGATCGAGGTCGCGCTCGATGAGCTGCGCAAGATCACCCTTGGCGAGATCGCCGACGACGACCTTGCCCTCGCCAAGGACAAGCTCGTCGGCGAGCTCGACGTCGCGCTCGAGAGTCCGGCCGGAGTTGCCGCGATGGTGCTCGAGGCCGAGATGTTCGACCTCGGCGACGACCATTTCGAGCGCTATCCGCGCGATCTCCGCGCGGTCACCAAGGAGCAGGTGATCGAGACCGCCCGCACGTTCCTTCCGCCGGACCGGTACGCGCTCGCGGTCGCGGGTCCCGCGCTTCCCGAGGCGCTGGTCTAGTGGCAGGCGCCTTTCCCGCGGACACGCTGGAGCGGTTCGACAAGACAGAGGTCGTCGACATCGTGACTCGCTCGGCGAAAGGCGCGCAGCATTCGATGCCGATCTGGATCGTGGTGGCCGACGGCGTTCCCTACGTGCGCTCGGTGCGCGGGCCGCAGGGTCGCTGGTACCGCGAGCTTCTCGCGCGCGGTGAGGGCGTGGTCGTCGCCGGCGGAGAACGCATCGCTGTCAAGGCGACGCATGACCGAGCCACGACCGCGATCGAGGCCACGAGCGCGGCGCTGAGCCGCAAGTACGGGCGCTATGCCGGACCCGTGGCGTCGATGCTGCAGGCCGACGTGCTCGACACGACCGTCCGCCTCGATCCGCCCGGATCAGACCGGTAGGCGCACCGAGCGCCCGACGCGCTCGACGAGTCCCTCGTGCACCAGCGCGGTGAGCAGACCGTCAGTGCGCGCATCCGCGACGGCGCGCCGCAGCGCGGCCTCGCTCATCGCGTCCCGCTCGCGCAGCAGGGCGACGATGCGTCCGCGCACGCGCCGGTCGCTGGTGGCGAACGCGGTCTGACGTCGCGAAGCTGACCGGACGACACGACCGCGGGAGCGGCAGCCTTCCGCGATCGGGCACTCCGCGCAGAGCGGCGCTCGCGCGACGCACACCGTCGCGCCAAGATCCATGAGCGCGTGGTGCCAGCGGTCGGCGCCCCTACGAGGCACGAGCCGCTCGTCGAGCACGACCGCCTCGCGCTCGGTCGCGATGCGGCCGAGGAGAGCGCGACCGAGCACGCGACGGACGTTCGTGTCAGCGAAAGCCACGCTCTCACCGCGGCTGAAGCAGCTGACGGCGCCTGCCGTATACGCGCCAACGCCGGGCAGATCGTCCAGCGTTTCGCGCGTCGGCGGTAGCTCGCGTGGATGCATGCGCGCGATGCGATGGAGGTCCCTGGCCCGGCGGTTGTAGCCCAGGCCCGACCAGGCTCGGAGGACGTCGGCCAGGGCTGCTCGGGACAGGACGGCGAGGGTGGGGAAGCGGCGGAGGAACGCGGTATATGCCGGAAGCACGCGCGAGACCTGCGTCTGCTGGAGCATCACCTCCGAGACGAGCACCGCGTACGGATCCCGGGTTCGGCGCCATGGAAGATCGCGCGCGCTCCGGTCATACCAGCGCAGGAGTCGTCTCCGGAGCATCGCCGGCGCCACCCTGCCCGTGTACAATCTGTCGTCAGCATAGGGAACCTGAGTGCTGAGGGCCGTGAGGCCTTCAGTGTTTTTATTTCCAGGACGGTGGGGTGGCGCGAGTCGCACCCGACGTATAACGGAGGCTCAAGTGAACAATCTCGAGAAGCCGGTCTATGTCTCTGCTGATGGGCTGAAGAAGCTGCAGGCGGAGCTCGAAGAGCTGCGTACGGCCAAGCGCGCCGAAGTCGCCGAGCGCATCCACGCGGCCATGGAGTTCGGGGATTTCACCGAGAACTCCGAGCTCGAGCAGGCCAAGAACGATCAGGCGTTCCTCGAGGGCCGGATCATGACGCTCGAACAGATGATCAAGAACGCTCAGATCATTGACGAGAAATCCAAGCACGATCTCGTCGAGGTCGGCAGCCACGTGACCATCGAGGCTGACGGACACAAGGAGAAGTACACGATCGTCGGATCGGCGGAGGCGGCGCCGACCGAGGGCAAGATCAGCAACGAGTCGCCCGTCGGGCGCGCTCTCCTTGGCCACAAGACCGGCGAGACGGTGAAGCTGTCCGTCCCTGCCGGCACGGTCGAAATGAAGATCCTGGCGGTCAGTTGAGCTTAGAGTCCCGCGAGAGCGTGGCGAGCAAAGGATCGGAGCCCCGTCACCAGGCGCGCTTCTGGGCGGATGAGGAGGCCGACCTCCTCGCCACCGATCGCCAGCATGTGATCCGCGACTCCAAGACACCCTCGGGCGCGGTCCCGATCTCCGGCCTGCGCGGCCCGATCGTCACCGACGCTCTCTACCGCACATTCAGGAAGCGCGGCCTGCGCATCCGCTACGTGTTCACCATCGACGACTACGACCCCATGGACTCACAGTCGCTGAAGGAGAAGGCGGCGTGGGCGGAGCACATGGGCAAGCCGTTCGCGCACATCCCTTCGCCGGAACCCTCGGCCGCATCCGACTTCGCCCGCTATCACGCCTCGGCCTACCTCGAGACGTTCGAAACGCTCGGCATCCGGCCGGGGGAGATCCACTGGCTGCGCGATCTGTACGGCAAAGGCGACTTGGACAAGCAGATCGACCTCGTCCTGCGCAACGCGGCGACGATCCGCGAGATATACGAACGCGTCTCGCACGTGACGAAGGACGAGCGCTGGCTCCCGATCGGCGTGATCTGCGAGAACTGCGGCCGGCTCGGGACCACGTACGCGTTCGACTACGACGGAAAGACCGTTGCGTACGAATGCCGCAAGGACTACGTCGCGTGGGCCGAGGGCTGCGGCAACACCGGCCGGCGCTCGCCGTTCAAGGGCAACGCGAAGCTCTACTGGAATCTGCAGTGGTGCGCGATGTGGGACCACTTCGGCGTCACGTACGAGGAAGGCGGCAAGGATCTCCTGACCGCCGGCGGTTCGCGCGACCGCGCCGACCAGATCTACCGCGAAGTTTGGAAGAAGGACCCGCCGATCGGTCTGGTGCACGAATTCTTCACGACCGGCGGCAAGAAGATGTCGACATCGAAGGGTCTTGGTGCGGCCGCCACGGACCTCGTCAAGGTGTACCCGCCCGAGCTCGTGCGCTTCCTGATGCTGCGCACGCCACCGAAGCGGCACGTGGAGTTCGATCCCGGCGGGCTCACGCTTCCCAAGCTCGTGGACGAGTACGACCGCTGCGCCGACGCGTTCCACAGCGATCCCGAGAGCGACCAGGCCAAGGTGTGGGCGCTCTCTCAGGTGAACGAGGATCCCGCGCCGCCGGGCTTCCGCGTGCGCTTCGGCATCGTCGCCGACTGGCTGCAGATCCCGAGCGTCGACCCCCAGCGGGAGGCCGAGAAACGCAAGGATGCGCCGCTCACGGCGGCAGAGCGAATGGATCTCGAGCAGCGCATCGCGCTCGCGCGCGTCTGGCTCGAACGCTGGGCGCCGGACGAAGCGCGCTTCAACGTGCTGCCCGAGCTGCCGGCCGGCATCACGGTCACCGACGCGCAGCGGCGTTATCTCGTGGCGGTGAAGGAGCCGATCGGCCGGATCCACGACCCCGAAGAGCTGCAGCACGAGCTGTACGAAACCGCAAAACGGGTGGGCGTCGTCGGTCCGGATGGCAAGGTGTCGCGCGATGCCTTCAGCGCGATCTATCTGGTGTTCCTCGGCAAGCCGAGCGGTCCGAAAGCGGGTTGGCTCCTGACGACGTTGAAGGACGACTTCGTGCGCCGGCGTCTCGATGAGGCCGCGAAAGCGCCGTGAACGGGAAACTCCCCGTCGCGATCATCTGGCACATGCATCAGCCGTATTACCGGCACCCGCAGACGAGCGAGTTCGTCCTGCCCTGGGTGCGCCTCCACGCGTCGAAGGACTACCTCCACATGGCGCGGCTTCTCCAGGAGTTCCCTGGCGTGAAAGCGCATCTCACGATGGTGCCGAGCCTGCGCGACCAGCTCGAGGACTACGCACAGGGCGCGGACGACGAGGACACCCGCGTGACGATGCGGACCGTGGACGGTTCGCTGACAGCGGAGGAGAGGGAGCACATGCTCCGTCGCTTCTTCTCCATCCATCACGGGAACGTGATCCATCGGCACGACGAGTACCGGCGTCTCCTGCAGCTCGGTATGGCGACGCGTGACCGGCCTGAGCTGCTGTCCGACGACTACTTCGTCGACCTCGCCCTGTGGTTCAATCTCGCGTGGATCGACCCGGACGACATCGCGAGCGATGCCCGACTCGAGGAGCTGCGCCTCAAGGGCAAGCGCTACACACGCGAGGACGTGCGGTACGTCATCGGGCGTCAGCGGATGATGGCCTCCGGCGTCCCGCACCTCTATCACCGGCTCGAGCACGACGGGCAGGTCGAGATCATGACCACGCCCTATTACCACCCGATCCTGCCGCTGATCATCGACAGCCGCAGCGCACTGCGCGGCGATCCGAACGCGATCATCTCGGATCCGCCGTTCGTGTATCCCGACGATGCGGCATTCCAGATCGAGGAGGCCATCGCGTCGCACGAGCGCGCCTTCGGCAAGAAGCCGCGCGGCATGTGGCCGTCCGAGGGATCCGTCTCGCCGGAGGCGGCGAACGCCATCTTCAAGGCCGGTCTCGACTGGTTCGCATCGGACGAAGGCGTTCTCGCGCGCTCCGTCGGCATCGAGTTCAAGCGTGACGAGGTCGGTGGTCTGCTCGAGCCGCAGTTGCTCTACCGGCCCTATCGCATACCCGGCGGCGGAACGGCGATCTTCCGCGACCGGGAGATCTCCGATCGCATCGGCTTCCTGTACGGCGACATGTCTCCGCACGACGCCGTCGGTGACATGATCTGGAAGCTCGAGCGCGCTCGCGAGCGCCTGCCCGATGAGGGCGGTCCATACCTCGCCACGATCATCCTTGACGGCGAGAACGCCTGGGAGCAGTACCCGAACAACGGGAACGACTTCCTCCGTTACCTCTATGGGAAGCTGCAGACGGACGAGCGCTTCGAGACCGTGCGCGTCAGCGATTTCCTGGACAAGACGCCCGCGAACGTCGAGCTACCGAATCTGCACACCGGGTCATGGATCGACGCGACGCTCGGCGTGTGGATCGGCGAGCCCGCGCACGCGAAGGCGTGGAGCGCGCTCGAGCGCACTCGGCGCTTCGCACAGGAGCAGTGGGGCGCGCTTCGCTACATGCCCAAGAGCGTGCGCCAGCCACTCATGGTCGCCGAGGGCAGCGACTGGTTCTGGTGGTACTCGAGCCGCAACTCGAGCCCTGAGGACGCGGTCTTCGACGCGCTGTTCCGCGCGAACCTCGAGGTCGTCTGGTGGTACGCCGGCGCGGAGCCACCCGAGGACATTCGCACGTCGCTCATGGATCCCAATCGTCTCGCGGCGGTCGTGGGCCGAGGCGGCGCGATGCTGCCGGGCGCTCGCGAGGGGTACGGCTAGCGCCGCCCTCCACCCGCTCCTCCTTGTATCGTCCCGTCGTCATGGTCACAAGTTCGAGCACCGTCGGCCGACTCCTGCCGGCCATCTCGTCACTGCTCCGACCGCGAGCGGAAGATGAGCTCCGGGAATACGGCGGCGTGGGCCTCGTGCGGCGCAAGCGTGTCATCGACATCGGTTGCGGCGACGGTCGCATGGCCCTCGGATGCGCGCCTTACGCGTCGGAGGTCGTGGGCGTCGATCCGGATCCTGAGGCCATCCGCCTCGCTCTCCGCAAAGCGCGCCAGCTCGGTGCGCCGAATGTGAAGTTCAAGGTCGGCGTCGCGCAGGAGCTGCCTTTCGCGGACGAGCACTTCGACGTCGTCATCCTGTCGTGGACGCTCTGATGCGTCCCACGAGGGGGCATGGTCGATGCCCTGAAGGAAGCCCACCGGATCCTGCGACCGCGCGGCATCCTCGTCGACGCGCGGCCTGACTCGCGCGCACTCGCGTACGCGGAGCATCAGAGCGCTGTCGGCATGTACCGTCGCGCCGGCGTGATCGCGACATCGCGCGAGGAGCTCGCGAACGACCGGACCTCGGACCGGGCGGTCGCGACCGCGGTCGGAAAGAGATGGTTCCGGTCGCTGCGCGCAGGCCGCTTCTGGCACCGCGTGCTCTTTGAAGACCGGGCAACGCTGCAGGGCTACCTCGACGACCACGCGCGTTTCGTTCACCGGGTCCGGTGGACGGTCGAAGTGGCAAAGCGGCGGCGCTGGGAGAGGGACCCCTGGGCGATCCGCCGTGCCGTCCGGTATGAGCTCCTCGAGCGCATCTAGCCCGACAGAGCGAACGCCGTTTCCCAAACGTACTCGTAGCCCTCGAGGACACGCGGCCACGTGAATCGCTTCGCCGTCGTGCGTCCTTCGGTGCGGATGGCCCGGCCCAGCTCGGGCCGCTCGCGCAACATCAAGTAGGACGTGAGCAGCTCGCGCGGATCGTCGCTCTGTACGACGACGGAGTTCCCGAAGGGCACCGCGTAGTCCTCGCCAGTGCGACCGAGGTACGCGATGCCGCCCGACGCCATGACCTCGAGCCCGACCAGGCCGAACGGCTCTTTTTCCGAGTTCGCGAGCACGCCGTCGGCGGCCGCGTATAGCGAACGCAGCGCCTTCTCGTCGACGAAGAAGTCGAGGAACACGATCTCCGCTGTCGTCGTGGCGATCGCGCTGGCCAGGTCGCGCGACGTCGCGGTCCGTGGCAGAGCGAGACGATCCACGCTGAGTCCGCGCGCGCGAATGCGGTCGCCCACGACGTCGGCGTACGGACTTCGGCTGCCGCGGACGATCAGCCGTGGTCGCATCCCGGCATCCCGCAGCGCTGCGGTCGCGTCGATCGCCCAGAGCCACCGCTTGTCGACGTCGAACCGCGCGACCTTCACGAACGTCGGCCGGTCGCCGAACGCCTTTCGCAGCGTGGTCACGTCGCTCGGCGGGAGCGGCTTGAGGTAGCGCTCGGCGATCCCGTTCGGGAGGACCGCAGCCTCGACGTCGACCTTCGCAAGCTCCATGCGCATGAAACGCGAGATCGTCGTGATCGACGCGGCGCGCCGCAGGAGCGGAAAGTCGATCCGGCCGAAGCCGTAGGTGTTATTCGCGTTCCAGAAGAGCGCCGCAGAGCGATCGCCCCGCGCGGTCAGCAGCGTCGCGGTATTGATCGCCGCGGCGGCGGTCTGCCAATCCTCGAACAACACGACGCTTCGTTCACCGCGAGCGGCCGCTGCGCCGATGACCACGTTCGCGAGATGTGGCGGTACCGTGCGCGAGAAGTCGAGGTATTTGCCCTCTTCGCCGTCATAGACGTCCCGCGGGTGGTGGCGGCTGATCCATTGGCCCCAGCGCTCGATCACGAAGCGGCCGTCGTCGCGCTCCTCGCGCGTGGGAAGCGAGGGATCGCCGACGAAGAGGTGATGTACACGGTGGCCGCGGTCGATCAGGGCGTCGGCGAGGTCGATCATTCGCGTCGCGAGACCGCCGACGAACGAGTAGCGGTCCGGACCCTCGAAGGCGACAAGAACGACATGGAACATGAACGCCGATAATGACACGCTCATGAACCGCCTCCAGCGCGTCCGCGACGACCCCGATGGCGTGCGTGCCACGTTGGCGTCGCGCCACTTCGAGGCCCCCCTCGACCGCATCCTCGACCTGGATAGACAGAGCCGCGAGCTGCGAGCGAAGAAAGAGCTGCTCCAGGCGGAGCGGAACAAGGCCAGCAGGGGTGGCCCGCCAAGCGACGCGGTCAAAACGCGCATGCGCGAGGTGGGAGAGCAGATCAAGGAGATCGACGGGAAGCTCGGACCGCTCGAGACCGAGCGCGATGAGCTCGTGCTGTGGATCCCGAACGACGTCGCGCCAGACGTGCCGCCTGGCAAAGACGAGCACGACAACCGCGTCCTGCGCGAGGATCCCAAGCGCGACCTCGGATTCGCCGCAAAGCCCCACTGGGAGATCGGCGAGTCGCTCGGGATACTCGACATCGTGCGCGGCGCGAAGCTGGCGGGGTCGCGCTTCTACAACCTGCGCGGCGCGGGCGCCGCGCTACAGCGCGCGCTCATCGCCTGGATGATCGATCTGAAGGTCGACGCCGGCTTCACGGAGATCTACCCGCCGTTCGTGACACGCAAGGAGACGCTGATCACCTCGGCGCACCTGCCGCATTTCGATGAGAACCTGTACCGCGACGACGACGATGACGTGTGGCTCATCCCGACCGCGGAGACGCAGCTCATCTCGCAGCATCGCGACGAGACGATCCCGATCGAGCGTCTTCCGCTGCGCTACGTCGCATACACGGCGTGCTTCCGCCGCGAGAAGATGAGCGCGGGGCGGGATGTGCGTGGCATCAAGCGCGGCCACCAGTTCGACAAGGTCGAGATGGTCGTGTTCACCAAGCCCGAGGACTCGCCGGCCGAGCTCGACCGCCTCACCCAGCTCGCCGTCGACGTCGTCGAGAAGCTGGAGCTCCCCGTGCGCGTCGTCGAGCGCTGCGCCGGCGATCTGGGGCTTCGTCGCCATGAAGGGTTACGACGTGGAGACGTGGGGACCCGGCGTGGGCGAATGGCTCGAGGTGTCGTCGACCAGCGACGGTGGATCGCTGCAGGCGGACCGCGGCGGCATCCGCTTCAAGCGTGACGGCGCCGCTCGCTCCGAGCACCCGCACATCCTCAACGCCTCGGGCGTCGCGCTCCCGCGCCTCATGATTGGGGTCATCGAGAACTACCAGCAGCAGGACGGATCGCTGGTCATCCCGACAGCCGTGCGCCCCTACATGCGTGGGCGGGAGCGCATCGATATCGGGGAATTCCTGCTCTAGTCGACGATTCGCCAGCAAAGGGTCCCAGTAGGGGCCTCTGACCTTGCTCACTGCGAGCCCGCCGCGTTATCCGGGCACAGGATCGACCCACTTCCCCTACATCCGTACCGCCTCCGTTGTGGCTTCTCGCGCCGGCCTCGCGTTCTCATGATTCGGCTAAAGACGAAAAGGTTCGAAAAGGAAAAAGACTTGAATAGCAAGGTTCGCGGTCCCAAATCGCTGCTGACGGCGGCGATGGCGCTCATCCTCGCGGTCGGCACGCTCGCGATGGCAGGGCCTACCGCAAACGCGGCAGGTCAAGCGCCAGCTCTTGGAGCGGCTGCCGACTTCGCGATCCTGGCCGGCGCGGCGGTGACCTGCACCGGCGGCACTGTCACCGGAAACGTGGGCGTGTTCCCCGGCACCGCCATCACGCAGACCGGTTGCCCAGTTACCGGGACGATCAACGCGGGGGACCTGGTTGCGGCGCCGGCCCAAAATGACTTCGCCATTGCGTACAACGAGCTCGCGACGCAGACATGCGAGCAGACCTTGACTGGCCTCGGTAGCCTGACGCTGTCACCCGGTGTCTACTGTTTCGACGCCGCGGCGACGGAGACCGGCGGCGTGTTGACGCTCGACGGGCCGTCGGACGGGATCTGGATCTTCAAGATCGGGACCCTCGGGACCGGCGCACTCACGGGCACGGGCTTCTCGGTGGCCATCACCGGCGGCGGGCAGGCGTCCAATGTGTATTGGCACGTCGCCCAGGCCACGACGATGACGGACTCGGTCTTCCTCGGAACGATCCTCGCCGGAGCGGGCATCACCATGACCCGTGGAACCTTCGACGGGCGAGCCCTGGCGGGCGCCGCGGTGACGATCACCGGCACCGCTGTTACCAGCTTCGGCGGCGCGGCTAACTAGGTGTGGGCAACGGACCCGAGCTCTGCGATCCGCGCAACCCGGGCCGCAAGGGTGGCAACGGCCAAGTAGCGCCGCGGTCGCCAAGTATGAGACGGAAGGGCCCGTTACGGGCCCTTCCGTCCTCTGTTACTCGCTCGACGCCTTCATCCACTTCAACTACGACGCAGTCATCACTGCCGTCGACGGGCTCCGGCTCACAGCCGTCGACGGGCTCCGGCTCACTGCCGTCGGCAGGCTCCGGCCTCCTGTGGGTCCTGTCTCGGGCGATCAAGGAAGACACCAAGGCCGACTAACTTCGCGCTCCCCGCGATCGGCCG
This sequence comes from Chloroflexota bacterium, assembly GCA_031404235.1. Lineage (GTDB taxonomy): Bacteria > Chloroflexota > Limnocylindria > P2-11E > P2-11E > CF-39. The sequence continues at coordinate 1,208 of JANNHF010000023.1, read as the reverse complement.
GGCCGATCTCATCGGTCGATCAGGCCGAGATCATGGGCACGCGCGACCGCTTCGAGCCGGGAGTGGCAGCCGAATTTCTCGATCACGTTTTGGCTGTGCGCGCGTACGGTGGTCAGCCCGATCCGCAGGCGCGAGGCCATGCCCTTGCTGTCGATCCCCTCGGCCATCAGCTTGAGCACCTCGCGCTCCCGGGCGGTCAGCGCTGGCCTCTCGCGCGCATCCGAGCGGCGCTGACGCAGCCGAAACAGGCGTGTGAGCGTCTCGGTCGAGAACAGGGTCTCGCCGGCCGCCGCGCGCTCCACCGCGGTCGCGACCGCCTCGACCGGCTCGGTCTTGAGGATGTACCCGCAGCTCCCGGCCTGGACGGCGGCGAGCAGCGCGTCGTCGCTGTCGTCGCCGCTGAACATCACGATCGCGACATTCGGGTGGACCGCGCGTAACTGCTTGGCGAGGTCGGTGCCGGATCCGTCGGGAAGTCCGACGTCAAGGAGCGCGACATCGAACTCCTCCGCTGCGGCGATCCGCGTAGCCTCGGCGATCGTCGCCGCGACTCCGACGATCCGGATCTCCGGGTATCGGCTCAGCGCGAGTCCGATCCCGCGCGTGATGGCCGGGTGATCGTCGACGATCAGTAGACGGATCACGGCCGTCCGACGACGAGCGGAGCGGCGACGCCGGAATGCTTCATTGCCAACCCACCTCTCATCTGGTGACAGTGGCGCTATCTGGTCATCTGGTGACAGTGGCGCTGTCTGGTGACAGTGGCGCTATACGGTCGGCATTCCCCCGCGAACATGCCACGGGCGACCCCACGTCGGAAGGAGTTTGCAGCGGAGTAGTGGACACAAGTTCTTCGCATGTATAGGACCGTGGTAGAACGTAGCATCGAAGAGCAATCGCGGCCGCACGACTCCGCGCTGGGTGCCAGACCGTCCCGGATCGACCGTCCGCGGCGACACCGACTCGACCGATCAACGCAGCCATGAAAACGAGGCTCATCGACATCGACGCCCTGTGAAGCCACCACTGCTATCCCCCAAAGAAGCCGAACGTCTCGCTGCCAGCACGGTGAAGGTCGTCACCGAAGTCCGACGCCAAGAGGCGCTGCTCAAGGCCGGGGCCCTCCAGAGCGCGATCTTCAACAGCGCCAACTTCTCCAGCATCGCCACCGACGAGAAGGGCGTGATCCAGATCTTCAACGTCGGCGC
>JANNHF010000022.1:0-11898 GCA_031404235.1 Chloroflexota bacterium | reverse complement strand
CCGTTCTCGATGCGGTGCTCGGTGGAAAGGCATGACCGCAGTTTTGACCGCAGTTACAGTGGACTGCGGCGGATCGCGACGGACTGGGCCACACGAAGTCACGAGAGAATGAACGAGGCCGGACGCAGCCGAACGGCTCGGTGCGTCTTCGTAAACCGCCGGTCGGCAGTTCGAGTCTGCCCGTCGGCTCCGAATTTCCTAGGGAAATCCGAATGTCTCAGATCCCGCCACGGCTCCCGAAGCCGTCCTGTGCAGCGGTTGTGCAACAACTGGGCTCGGGGGCCGCGTTGGATCCGTTTCCTATCCTCGCCACGCGGTGACCGACCGAGTGATGGGCGTCGACTTCCGGCGGTGGACGCGGGCAAAATATACATCTGCCTAGCCGCCTCTTCGGGTCGCCGGAGTTCGGGAATGCCTACCCGCGCTTAACCTTCCGTCGGATGGCCCAGCGCATCCTTGTAGTGGACGATCAGCCTGAGAACGTTCGCCTGCTCGAGGCGATCCTCGGGGCGTACGGCTACTCGACCAGCTCGGCGTCCTCAGGCGATGGGGCGATGCGCGCGATAACGACCGATCCGCCGGATCTTGTCTTGCTCGACATCGTGATGCCCGGGATGACCGGATATGACGTCTGTCGTCTTATACGGGCGAACGACGCCACCCAATTCGTGCCGATCGTGATGATGACGGCGAGCCCCGACCAGGATAAGGTCGCGGCGATCGACTCGGGCGCCGATGACTTCGTCTTCAAGCCGTTCGACAAGCAGGAGCTGCTCGCGCGGATCCGCTCATTGCTACGGATCAAGTCGTACCACGACACCATCGAGAAGCAGGCCGCGGACCTGGCGCAACTGAATCGAACGCTGCAGGAGCGCGTCGCGGCACAGGTGGTCGAGATCCTTGCGCTTCGCGGGCTTGGAGGGACCGCGCTGTTCCGCCGTGAAGGAGAGTTCTGGACGGTCGCGTTCGAGGGCGCCGCGTTCCGCCTCCGCGACTCGAAAGGTCTCCATTACATCGCTGCGCTCCTGCGCTCGCCGGGCCGCGAGCTGCACTCGCTGGATCTCGTCGGGTCGCAGGCGCCATCTGACGGCCGACCGCTGCACAGCGGGAGCGATGCGGGACCGATCCTCGACCCGCAGGCGAAGGCGCAGTACCGCGCGCGCCTTCAGGAGCTCGAGGAAGAGCTGCGGGAGGCTGAGCAGTGGGACGATCGCGAGCGCGTGGAGCGGGCGAACGAGGAGCGCGCGCTCCTCGCCCACGAGCTCGCTGCCGCCGTCGGTCTTGGAGGGCGCGACCGCAAGGCCGCATCCGACGCCGAACGCGCCCGGATCAACGTAACGCGGGCGATCAAATCCGTTCTCGAACGGATCACCGAGCACTGTCCGGAGCTCGCCAAGCACTTCGAAGCCACGCTGCGCACCGGGACGTTCTGCAGCTACGTCCCCGACCCGCGTTCTTCACTGCGCTGGGAGCTGTATCCGCCGTTCATTCGACCTGAACGACCGTTCCGACCGGTCTCACGCCCTAGTCGTGAAGACTTGAAGAGGGACAAGGGACCAGGAGGAACGGAAGTGCACCGCAGTGTTTCGGTACTCGCATTCACGCTCGCCTGCACCGGCGTCATCGCGCTCGCGAGCGGTTGGTCGACGCCTGCCGCAAGTGTCGATCGGACCGCGGATGCTTACGGGGCGCGGCTTGCGCCGGGCGGTGCCCGCCCATTCATCGCGACGCGGACGACGATCGCGGAAACCCGCAGCCGCCTCTACGTCATCAACATGGCGGCCTCCCCGGACACGCTTCCCCCGAGTCCCTCGCACACCTCCTTCGGCACGCTGATGCCGGACGGCACGTACTGCGGCGTCGGATGCGACTCCACGGATGGCAACGACTAAGTCGCCAGCTCTGGACGGCTGGGAGGCCGGCGACGATCGTCACCCCGATCGTCGTCCGGCCCCGCTCGACGCAAGGCCGCGCGTAGACTCAGCAACGCTCCAGGGGTGAGGAGCAGTCGGCCGGCAGGGTCATGAGGAGCACTGCCATCGTCGACGGAGGAAGGGCACCCATGGCGTATCGCGAGCGACCGGCCGATAGGGGAACGGCCCGCGCGAATGCAGGTCTGAGCCGCCGCGCGTTCGTCCAGCAGATGGCGGGGCTCGGTGCGGTGACGTTCCTGGGCGCGTGCGACGGACAGCTCGTGACCCCGTCGCCGACGCCGACGCCGAAGCTCTGGCAGATCGGCTACCTCTCCGGCAACGCGTCCGCCTATAACTATGCTGGGCCATTCCGAGAGCGATTGCGCGAGCTCGGGTATGTCGAGGGCCGCGACATCGAAATCGTCTTCCGCGTCGCAGACAACGACGCTACTCCGTTGCCCGGCATGGCTGCGGAGCTGGTCGCTCTACCCGTCGACGTTCTGATCGCCGAGGCCCGAGAGGCGCAGCTCGCTGCGAGGGACGCGACGAAGAGCATCCCGATCGTGTTCACACTCACCAGCGACCCCGTGGCCGCCGGACTCGTGAAAAGCCTGTCGCGCCCCGGCGGGAACATCACCGGCGTGATCACGGCGTCGCTGCAGACCGCACCTAAGAGGGTCGAGCTGCTCAAGGAGACCGTGCCTGGTCTCGCTCGCCTCGGCATCGTCTGGAACGCGAACATCGCGGCCATGAGGACTGTCGTGCAGGCGACGGAAGACGCCGCGCGGATCCTGCGCATGGAGACGAGAGCGTTCGGCGCCCACAACGCGGGCGAGCTCGACGCTGCCGTGGAGACGATGGCTCGAGAACATTTCGATGGCCTGGTGATGCTCACGGGCTTGTCGATCGTCCGCGACCACCGTCAGGTCCCGGACCTCGCGGCGACGTACCGGCTACCGCAGATGTTCGCCGACATCGAGATCGTCAGAGCCGGAGGACTCATGCAGTTCGGCGCGAACTTCGCGACGATCTACGGGAAGGCAGCGTTCCTCGTTGACAAGATCCTGAGGGGCGCCAACCCTGGCGAGCTGCCCGTCGAACAGCCCACCGAGTACGATTTCATCGTCAACCTCACGATGGCGCGGCGCCTTGGATTGACGATCCCCACCAGCGTCATACGTCAGGCGACCGAGGTCATTCCGTGAACGCGCCACTGAGCCGCTACAGCGTCTTCGTGCTCAGGTCTGGACCGCCCCCTTCGCCAGCACGGGCAATGCGATCGTGAACGTGCTCCCCTGACCAGGCGTGCTCTCCGCCCAGATGCGACCCCCGTGAAGCTCGATGAGACGCTTCGCGAGCGCGAGTCCCAGCCCCGTGCCTTCGTGACCCCGCGCTGAGGCGGTCTGCCCGAACTCCTTGAAGATCAGCCGAAGGTCGTCCGGGGCGATCCCCACACCCGTGTCGCTCACCGCGACCGTGATCTCGTCATTGAGCCGACTCCCTTTCACCGCGACGCGGCCGCCGTCCGGCGTGAACTTCACCGCGTTCGACAGCAGGTTCACGAGGACCTGCTTCACCTTGCGCGGGTCCGCGTCGATGTCGCCGAGCTCGGGATCGAGCTGCTCGGAGAGCGCGATGCCGCGCTGGGTGGCACGCGCCCGGACGAACGCGACGGCGTCCGAAACGGTCCGGGACACTGAGAACGTCGATCGCTCGAGCTCCAGGCGCCCGGCTTCGACCTTCGACAGATCGAGCACATCGTTGATGACCGCGAGCTGGTGCTTGCCCGACGACAGGATGTCGCGCAGGTACTCGGCTTGACGTTCGGTGAGATCACCGAACTGTTTCTCGAGCAAGAGCTCCGAGAAGCCGATGATCGCATTGAGCGGCGTACGCAGCTCGTGACTCATGTTGGCGAGGAACTCGCTCTTGTTCCGGCTTGCGAGCTCGAGCAAGTGGCTCTTGTCGTCGATCTCTTTGAACAGGCGGACGTTCTCGATCGCGATCGCAGCCTGGTCGGCGAAGGTCTGCACGAGCTCGATCTCGCGGTCACTGAACGGACGGACCTCGTAGCGGGCGAGCACCATCGCGCCGATCACGCTTCCTTCGCGGAGCATCGGCACGCCGAGCACCGTGCGCGACCGCGTTGCGTGGACGACGAGCGATTCATGGAATGCGGGATTCGCCTTGACGTCGGGGAGGTGGAGCGTCGCTCGTCGCTGAACGACCGTGCTGACCAGGCTGCCCGTCGACCCGACCGGTACCCAACCCTCCGTTCCGCGCTGCGCGCGGTCGCCAGCGAGCTCGGCGCGCAGCTCGGCGGGAAAGCCGCCGCTGTACGCAAGGGTCTGGAAGCTGTCTCCCTCGACGCGCGACATCCACGCGATGTCCGCCTGCGAGAGGCGCGCCGCGTTGTCGACCACGATCTCGAGCACCGGCTCCAGGTCGAACGTGGAGCGGCTGATCCGTTTCAGCACTTCGGCGACGGCGGTCTGACGTTCGAGTGCCTCGCCCAGATCGCGCGTGCGGTCCTCGACCTTCTGCTCCAGCGTGGCGTAGGACTCGCCGAGTCGCGTCGCCATTTGGTTGAACTCGTCGGCGAGGTCTTCGAGCTCATCGCCGCTCTCGATGGCGATCCGCTGATCGAGCGCGCCCTCACCGATGCGGTTGGCGCCCGCGCGGATCGCCTCGATGGGGTCGACCATCCGGCGCGAGAGAAAGAGGCTCGCGAGCAGCGATGCGGCGAGGCCGATCAAGAGGATCCCGGCCGTGCGCGACAGCGATGCGGTGAGCGGCGCGAATGCCTCATCGAGCGGCTGCTCGACGAACACGGCCCAGCGCGGCGAGGGGATGAGCTCGTAGGCAGTGAGAACGGCGAGCCCATCGGCTCTGGCCGCGATCATCGCCCCCCCAGGGCGGCGGGATCCAGACGCGTCGAGCGCAGCCTGCGGACCAAGGGCGAGAAGCATGGCGAGAGCATCCTGGACCTGCGGCTGCGAAGAGAGGTCGAACTTCCCTAACACGAGGCTTTCGTCTCGATGCGCGATCAAACGCCCGTCGGAGCTGACGACGTATGCGTAGCCGGCCTCGCCGAACTGGACCGATGACACCGCCTCCTGCATGAACCGAAGGTTGACCGTGGCGACCGTGACGCCGGCGCCCGCTGCGTCGGGGACAGCGATCTTGAAGTACGGCTCGGAGTTCGCCCAGTCGACGGGGCTGAAGTACGGCGTGCCCGATCGCGTCTGGATGTACTCCGCGTCGGTCGATCGATCCAGCGCGTGGTCCGGCTGATTGAGCGCGAGCCGCGATCTGCGCAACTGCTCCTTGCCGCTCTTATCGATGAAGCTGACGTCAAGGACCCCGGGCGCGCGCGCCAGCAGCAGGCGGAAATCCGTCCGTCGCTCGTCAAGCGGCAGGTCCAGGCCGCGCGCAGGACGGATCGCGACGAGTTCCGCCTTCACGCCCTCGACGAACTGTGCGATCCGGAGCGCCGCGCGCGATGCCTCGACCTGCTCGATCTGGAGGAGCGTGCGCTTGCTTTCCTCGTACGAGAAGTAGGCCTGGACGAGGCTGCCCGCGACGAGCGTGCCGCCAACGAGCGCGCCGAAGACGATGGCGTACTTCCGCAGTAGCCTTCCCTGGCGGGTCCGGGGCGGCCGCGTCGGCGGGATGGACTCGTCGTCATAGATCACTTATCGGTGCTCCCGGCACGGAGGATAGGCGTCCAGACAAGCGTGTCCGGCCGTTGAATTCGGGTCGCGGAGCGGTCGACCAGGTGCGAGAATCAGACGGGAACCCTCGCCGGACCGAGCTCAGTCGGTAGAGCAGTGGTCTTGATCGGAAGCGGTGCTACGTGGGGCGGAAAAAGAGAGTCGGCTTCGCGGACCTACAGGCGACACACGCCGAGTTGGGCCGTGGGGAACTCCGATGCCCCGAGTGCACGTCGAGGGTGTCGGATGCCGACGGACTGAAGTTCGTTCCAGTGTTGGGGCAGAGCGAGTCGTCGCTCGCGACCCTCAAATGTCCGCGCTGTCGCACGATGATCAGCATCCGCTTCATCGCAGCCAGCTAGTAGATGAGCGACCCGCTCTTCACCGCACACTGCAGTTTCACAGACACGTTGTGAGAGCCGGGGAGTCTGAACGTCGTTCGGAACCCAGTAGACTCGGGTGGCGGCAAGCCTTCGCTGACGGCTATGGCGACTACGGGGAGGAATGGGCATGGCGAAGTTCATGGATGTTCACGAGGGGTTCGTCGGTGTCACCGCGGAACAGTTGAAGAAGGCACACGAAGCGGACCTTGCGATCGAAAAAGAGGAGAAAGTGCACTTCGAGCGCGCGTGGCTTGACCCTAAGAGCGGCAAGGTCTTCTGTCTCTCGTCCGGTCCGAACAAGGAAGCTGTGATGCGGATCCACGCGCGTGCCGGCCACCCCACGGCTGAGGTGTACGAGGTCCCAATCGAGGTCTAAGCGCTCTCTGTTCGAAGACAACGAGTGGTTGCAGCCATTGATGCAGGCAAAGTCTCGGGTAGTCGGGTTTTTGTCGGAAGCGGTGCTACGTGGGGCGGAAAAAGAGAGTCGGCTTCGCGGACCTACAGGCGACACACGCCGAGTTGGGCCGTGGCGAACTTCGATGCCCCGAGTGCAAGCGGAGTGTGTCGGATGCCGACGGTCTGAAGTTCGTTCCAGTGTTGGGGCGGAGCGAGTCGTCGCTCGCGACCCTTAAATGTCCGCGCTGTCGCACGACGATCAGCATCCGCTTCATCGCAGCCAGCTAGTTCGAACCTTCAGCTGACGACTGCACCGAACAGTCGGCCGAGTCCGTAGGTGACGGCCGCTGCCCCAACGCCGATGGCGAGCTGCCGGACTCCCGACCGAATAGCCGGTTGGCCAGTGACGCTGGTAATGGCACTTCCGATCGCGAACAACACCACGCCGGTAAGGACGGCCGAGGCGATCAGGGCGCGGCTTTCGAGCAGGAACGCGAAAGGAAAGAGTGGGACGGCGGCGCCTAAGGCAAAGGTCACGAATGAGGTAAGGGCCGCGGTCCAGGCAGACCCCGCGAGCCCGGTTGGGCCTTCGGAATCGCTGCTTGCGTGAGTGGCGGCGCCACGCGATCCGTGCACGAGCTGGCGCGCTGCGGCTTGAGCCTCGTCCGCCGGCATGCCCTGCGACGCGTAGATGAGCGCGATCTCGTCTGCCTCCGCTTCTGGCGCCGCCTCCACTTTGTCTCGCTCGATCATCACCTGCTTCATGTAGAGCTCGCGCGAGGTTTGCACCGACAGCCATTCGCCCATTGCCATCGAGAGCGAACCTGCCAAGAGTCCTGCGAACCCCGCGATCGTGATCGTGTGCGTGTCGCCGCCGGCGCCCGCAACGCCCATCACCAAGCTGACGTTGGAGACGAGTCCATCAGTCACCCCGAGAACTGCGGCTCTCAGGCTATTGCTGAGCCGCGCCATGCCATGGCCCGAGAGCTTCGCGCGCGCGATGTGCCCCAGGACCCGGGCGTGGAGACGCTCGTCCTCGCCGAGCAGCGCGGTCGCAGCATCGTCTTGGGCCTCGTAGGTAGCGCGCTCCCATCGTTCCCGCGCTGCCAGCGACCGGCCGACGAAGTCGGGACCGAGCCGACGCGCGAGCACAATGAGCAAGGTCGCGCGCCAAGAAGGTCGCGGGAATCGTCGGCCCTCGCCGACACCGCGCAACTTCGTGACCCAGCCCCGTGCGTGTCTTGATTCGTGGATCGCCAGGCGCCGATAGAGCGCGGCGATGTTCGCATCGCGTTCGACCCGCGCCATCGCGTAATAGATGGCAGCACCATCGATCTCGAGCTGAAGGTTTCGGCGCCAGCGTTTGACGTCGCTCACCGTGCCATTATCCGAGACTCAACCTGCCAACAGGACGGTCGCGCAGCGCATCGGACGACTCCCGACCGGGTCTTCCCCCAATACGCGGCGTCAGACTCGGGCTTAGGTCTTGAACGTCGTCGTCTGGTCGTTGACGCGGACGGTGTACGTACCCCCGGGGCGGAAGTCGGAACCGAGATCGATGTTCAGCTCGTAGCTGCCATAGATCATCGTGCAGATCGGATTTCCCGCCGGGATCGAGTTGAGCACGCGCACCGTGATGGTATCGACGACCCGGCTGACTTCATACGAGTCGCGCTGCGCGCAGCCGCTCGGTAGTCCGACCTTGACGTTGAGTGTCACCTGCGGAGGACTCGACTCACGCAACAGGACCTCGATCTGATCGATCGGAGCCGCGACGGTCTGCCGGTCTGGGCCAGGACTCAGCTCGCCGCGCGCGGACGCGAGGGCGACGACTCCTGCGACCACGATCGTGGCCAGGGCGAGGACGGTGGCCAGGGCCAGACCCTTCATCAGCATTGAGACGTACGCGACCCCCCTCCGGTTCCCGCGTATCAGCAAGGTCGTCGTTCGCAGCCACTCCAACGGCGCGGCCTATCGGCTACTTGTTCGTGGCGCACGTGGCCCAGCCTAGGTCGGCGCTCGCGTCGATATCATCTCGCTCTCTAGGGGGTCCAGCCACCGTTGCCAACACTCGCCGCCAACGCTCGCGCCCGCCTCCCCGACAGTGCGTTCGCGTACGTGGATTCACTGGGTCGCCGACGCTTGCCGATCCACGACGCCTCGCACGTGCGTAACGCGCTCGCTCGGTTCGACCAGACCGCGTTCGAGGACGATGTCGCGCGCGAGCGCGCGCGCCAGCGGCTCCTTCGGGCGGCGAAGAGATACAGCATCGTCCCGATCGGCTTCTTCGACGGTCAGCTGCGCAAGGAGCGGCTGCAGACCGCGATCAGAGCGCGCGCGAAGGACATCGCAGGCCTGCCACGCGGGGTGGTCACGTTCCTGCTCACCGACATCGAGGGATCTACCGGTCTGCTACGGCAGCTCGGCGACGGATACGCCACGGTCCTGCGTGACGTGAGGACGCTAATCCGGAAGGGCGTGCGCGACGCCGGCGGTCACGAGGTCGACGCGCGCGCGGATGAGTTCTTCGCTGTCTTTCGCCACGGGGGGCGCGCGCTCGACGCGGCCGTCCAGATACAGCGGTCGTTGCGGAAGCGCGAGTGGCCCGAGGGAGCGGAGGTCTGCGTGCGCATCGGCATCCACACCGGCCGCACGACGCTCACCGAGACCGGATACGTTGGTATCGCAGTGAACACAGCCGCCCGCGTCTGCTCCGCGGGACACGGCGGGCAGATCCTCGCCTCGTCGGCGTCGCGCGACGCGCTCGAGGGAAGCGAGGCCGGTGGCATCAGCTTCGTGTCGCTGGGTCGGTACGCGCTCGCGGGTCTGCCGGATCCGGAGACGCTCTTCCAGGTCCGAGCGGCCGAGCTGCGTGTCAAGTTCCCGAGGCTGCGCACTACCGCGGTCACCACGCGGCGTGCAGCGCCGCGCTCGCGCTGACCTCGGTGCGCACCGCGCTCCGCATCGGGCCGATCATCGCCGCGTCCACTTGGCTCGCCGTGGTGGCCGCGCTGGGCTGGCTCGACGACCAGACGGGGCCGAGCTACGCGTTCGACTTCCCCTATCTCCTCGTGGTCCTGGCCGCAGCGTGGCTGCACGGCCGGATCGTCGGACTGATCGTGGCCGTCGGCGCGAGCGTCGCGTGGTTCATCTTCGACCCAGCGGCGGCATTGTCGATGCCGGTCATCGCCGCCCTGTGGAACGCCGTCAGCCGCAGCTTCCTGTTCTGCGCGGCCGCGGTACTTGTCTCGCGCCTGCGCCGCGATAGGGCGCTCCTCGTCGACAATGATTCCCAGCGCGCGCGTTTCCTCCGGGTCATCGAGCGGGAGCTACCTCGGCCCGCAGGTTCGCTGTCCCTCGCGCTCGATCGGCTTCAGCGCGAGGGTGCGCTGCCGACTGCGGCGCTGCAGGAGCTTCGGCGCGACGCGGAGCGGATGCAGTTCCTCGCGCGGGATTTCGTCGCGCTGGGACGGCTGCAATCTGAGCCCCTGCGCCTCGCGCGCGGGCCAGTCGATCTGCGGGCGCTCATCACCGAGCTGGTCGCCCAGCGTCCCGACCGCTCGCGGATCTTCACCAGCATCCAGGAGGGCCAGTCATTCACGGTGAGCGCCGACGCGGCGCGTATCGCGCAGGCCCTTACGGCGATGCTCGATGAGGCTGGGCAGGCGAGCGACGAGGACGTTCGGATCGAGGCCGAGCGCGGGACCATGGGCGTCGAGGTCGCTGTCTCGATCGGCGTGACGCCGAGCGACACGACGCTGCGGCCGGCCGAGGACGACGAGCGCGTGGTGGGTTTCGAGCTGGCGCGTTTGATCTGTGAAGCACACGGCGGCACGTTCGCACTCCTTCGCAGGCCGGTGTCGCGCGGAATGCGGGCCTCGGTCACGCTCCCGCGGCTGAGCCTCGCACCCACACGCAAGGTCGATCGCGCGACGAGCGGCCGCTGACGCGAGGGCTCAGCCCTTGACGCCGCCGACGCGGATCCCTTCGATGAAGTAGCGCTGGAAGGCGAAGAACACGACGATCATCGGGATCGCGGCGACGGCTGCTCCGGTCATGAGCATGCCGAAGTCGGTGTTGAACTCCCCCTGCAGCGTCGCGAGCCCGACCTGCACCGGGTATTTCGCGGGGTCGCGCAGGATCACGAGCGGGAAGATGAACGCGTTCCAGTAGCGGTTGAACGTGAAGATCGCAAGCACGGCGAGCGCCGGCTTGGATAGCGGAAGGATGATGCGCGTGTAGACCTGCCACTCGGACGCGCCATCGAGGCGCGCGGCCTGCTCGAGCTCGCTGGGCAGCGTCTGGATGAACTGCTTCATCAGGAACACGCCGAACACATCCGCCAGGCCGGGGATGATCACGCCGGGATACGAGTCGAGCAGACCGATGGCGCGCAGGATGAAGAACACCGGGATGAGGGTGACCTGCGCGGGCACGGTGAGCGTGCTCACGACCAGCCAGAACATGAGGTCCTTGCCCGGAAAACGCCGCTTGGCGAACGCGTAGCCGGCCATGCTGTCGAACAGCAGGTGAAAGGTCGTGATCACGCCGGCGATGACGACGGTGTTCACGAGCCAGCGGATGATGGGTGTCGTCTCGAATAGCCGCTGGTAATTGCTGAAGGTCAGCTCGCGGGGCACGATCTCGGGAGGCACTTTGACCACGTACTGCGCCGGACTGAGCGAGGTGAGGAAGAGCCAGTACAGCGGGAACAGCGAGAGGAGCCCTGCAGCGAGCAGGACGAGGTGGACCGGGAGCCGAGTCCTAATACTCGACATCGGACCGCAGCGATCGGAACTGCACCACCGCGACCGCGACGGCCATGATGAAGAGGACGACGGCCATCGCGCTCGCCAGACCGTATCGGCCGAACTGGAACGCGGTGCTGTAGACGAGCTGGACGATAGTGATCGTCGCGTTGTTGGGGCCACCGCCGTTCGTCATCACGTACACGCGCTCGAAGACCTGGAACGCGAGGATGGTGTAGATCACGAGCAGGTACAGCGTCGTCGGCTTGAGCAACGGGATGGTGATGTACCACCACTTCGTCAGCGGACCCGCGCCCTCGACCTCAGCGGCCTCGTACAGCTCCCGCGGGAGAGACCCCATCGCGGCCGAATACAGGACGACGCCACCGCCGGGGATCGTCAGGACCGCGCTGAGGATGACCGCGGCCAGCGCCTGGTCCGAGCTGCCGATCCAGAGGAGCGGCTCGAATCCGAGCGAGCCGAGAACGGTGTTGGCGAGGCCGTACGGGTTGGCGTTGAAGATCCAACGCCACACCATCGCGACGAGGATCGCGGAGTTCACCAGCGGCAGATAGAAGAGCGCGCGGTAGAACGTCTGGCTGCGGGGCCCCAGAGGCTGGATGAGGCTGGCGACGACGAGCGCGAGCGTGAGCTGGGCCGCGACGACGATCGCCGAATAGAGCACGGTGTTGCCGAGGGCCTGGCGGAACACCGGGTCCTCGGCCAGAGTGACGAAGTTCTGCAG
>JANNHF010000021.1:0-7481 GCA_031404235.1 Chloroflexota bacterium | reverse complement strand
CGATGCTGCCGTACACCGCCGATCACGTGCGCGGCCTCATGTCCGCGCAGGCGCGTGCGATGGCGGGGGGGCCGCCGCCGCCGCCCAAGCCCGAGCGCGGACCCTGGCGGCCAGCCGGAGAGTTCCGACCGGCTGGTGACTTCCGGCCCGCTGGCGAGTTCCGGCCTGCCGGACCACCGCGGCCATTCACCCCGTCGGCACCGTTCGTCCAGCCTGGGTCGCCTGGGCCCGCGCCGCAACAGGGCTTCGCGCCGCCGTCGCCTGCGCCGCAGCCGCCTGCACCGGCGTCGCCTGCACCGGCGTCGCCTGCACCGGCCCGTACCGAAAAGGAAGCGCCGAGCTCTTAGTCGCGCGTCAGCCGGTCGGGCCGCTCGGCGCGAGGATCGAGAGAAGGATCAGCGCGTTGCCCACGACGACGCACAACACAAGAAGTGCGGCACCGATGGCGATCCTGCGCGTGGGTCGCTCCAGTGCGAGAGCGACCGCTCCGCCGCTCAGGATCCCGAGGCCGAATCCGAAGAGCGGCACCGTCAACGCCGCGAGCACGATCGCGAAACCAGCCGCGAGCGGGGTGATCGCGAGTCGCTCGGATCGGACGAGCCACAGCGTTGCGGCACCGACGAGCGCCGCGGGGATGATGAAGAGCGTTCCGCTGAGCAGGATCCCTGGCGCGAGGCTCGCGAGCGTCACCTCAGCCAACGGCGAGCCCAGGAGCGCCGCGACCACGCCTCCCATTCCAACGCCGAAGTGCAGTCCGACGGTGTAGAGCGCCGCCTCGAGACGGCGATCGCCCGACTGCGCAAGCAGCCACGCCCAGCCGGGGTAGAGCGCGAACGGCGCGAGGATCACCGGCACGATGAGCGCGCCATTCCCGTACAGCGCGTAGTTGCCGATCGCGATGCGCGAGTGTTCGGCGGCGAAGGTGAGCAGAACGACGATGACGCCGGCGAGGAAGCCCGCGGCGACGGCGAGCCTGATCATCGCCGGATGCTACGTGCTAGGTCGGGGGCCGCTCGCTACGGGAGCAGAGGAAGCAGCGGGCCGTCGACCGTCGCAGCGGCGAGTGGGAGCTCCACTGCCGCGATCAACATGATGAAGATGACGAGCACGACGATCAGCGTTCGTGCGCCGGGCTCGCGCCACGCGTGGCCGGCCGCGGTACCCGCGACTGCGCCCATCGCCGCCGGCGGAAAGAGCAGTCCGAGTGGAAGTCCGATCAGGTAACCGAGGGCGAGCGTCGGCAATGCCACCGGCAGCTTCCCCGATCCGAAGAGCCAGTAGAGGATCGCCGCGATCGCGACGATCGGAACGATCCAGAGAACTCCGTCGATGGCGACGATCGACACGCTGGGGTCGAGCACGATGCGGTCCGGCGCCGACGCTCTGACGATCGAGTCGAGAGGGAATGCCGCGGCGGTCGCGAGCACGAGGCCGAGCGTGAAAAGGGCCAGCCGAGGACCGCTCCGGCCCGACCACCGATCGGACACCCACGTCCATCCCCAGAGGATGGCCAAAGGTACCAGGACGGATGCCGTCGCCACCGCGAGCGTGCCATTGCCGGACACGGTGTACTGCTCCGTCTCGATGCGAAAGTGCCCCGCGAAGACGTAAAGCCCTGCGATAACGAGGCCAGCAACGAGCCCTGCGATGAAGCTCACGAAGCAGATAACGGCGGTCGACCGCCCCTGCGCGATGCGGTCACGGCGTTGCTACCGCTCTGTACCGGGGCCGTCAGTTTGGACCTAGCGCCCGACCGGCGGCGCTGTGATCTGGGGAACGGCCTCCCCGTGCTTCGAGAAACGCATGTCAAGGGACATCTCCACCGCTGCCTTGCCGATGTTCGATGCGGAGGCGGGAAGGAAGCCGGCGAGGCCGTCGACGTCCATCGAGACCTTCACCAGCTGCCGGACGATCTGCGAATCGTCGATGCGGATCCACAGCTCACCCGTGCCCTGCGGATTCGAGATCGACTGAGATGACGTGCCGGCGGACCTGCGGATCTCATCGAGCATCTTCGTCGTGTCGGCCTGATAGCGCAGATGTCGCGTCCTGCGGCCGTCGATCTCCGGGCGATCGACCTCGACGACATCACGGATGAACGACATGTCGATGTTGCCGAGCGGGTCCATCAGGCTGTTCACCGGTGACGTCCCGGAACCTTCGGTCCATATCCCCGTCGCCGCGTCCTTCGCGTACTCCTTGCCGGCCAGGGTGATCGTCTCGACGTCGAACGCCATGCCCATGAGGGCCATCTGCGGGTTCATCCGCGCCTTGTTCGGAAGCTCGGCATCGCCCGACAGCTTGAACTCGAACGCAAAGGAGAAGGCGTTCTGGCCCTTGAGCGCGATCGAACCGGTCCCGTCGAGATGGACGGTCTTCGCGCTGTTGAGATTCGCGATGCCCTTCGCCGTGAGCGCGGAAGCCGTGGGCTCGGGGGTACATGCGAGCAGCAGTGCGGCGACGGCGACGAGGGCCAGGGTCCGGAGGACCGGCATGCAGCGGAGGATATCGGCGCGTCGCTACCTGTCGGAATGGCTCCGATCGAGACGATGAGCCTGCTCGTTCATCACCTTGAGGACGAAGTCGAGGTGCAGTGTGTCGGGGTAGCCACCGACCAGGACACCGGCCGCGGCGGTGCCAACGCGGAAGTAAGCGACATACAGGCGCTCCTGGTTCGAGCGATCGACGACGAGCATATGGACTTCGTCCGCACCCACGATGGGAAGGTCGAGCGTCCTTACGCTGTGGTCCCAGTAATTGGCCCGGTCGATCGTGTACTTCGTTCGGTCGTTCACGCTCACCGACGCACCCGAGCGGTCGCCGTAGCTGCTCACGCTCAGTCCGACCCAGCGCGGGCCTCCACCGTAGCGATTCTCGAGGTCACGTTGCCAGTTCCACAAGAACCCGCTCTCACGAAGCCGCGCCTGCTCCGCAGCGTCGCCGGCGTACTCCACCGCATCGTTGATGGTCTCGCGCGTGACCATCCAACCTCGAGGCAAGTCGGCCAGCCCGAGGAGATCGTCGCTCGGGGCACTACCGGTGGCAGCGTGGCCGGACGACTCGGCAGCCTTAGAGGTTGGGGCAGCCGAGGTCGACGCCGGCGCCGACCCCCCCGCAGCGCAAGCCCCGAGGACCGTCGCGAAAATCACCGCCGACATAAGGGGCCGCATGTCGGGAACGTACCGGCGCAGGCATCCCGCGTCATCGTGGAAAGTACGTAGAGCCAACGCCGATGGCGGTGTTACGTCGCGGTGAGGCCGTGCTCCGTGGCCCAACGCGCGATCTGAGCTCGTGACCGAAGTCCGAGCTTCACGAGGATGTGCTCCACGTGGGTCTCGGCGGTCCGCTCGGTTATCCGCAAACGCTGGCCGATCTCGCGGCTGCTGAGACCCTCCGCCACGAGGCTCGCGACCTCGGCTTCGCGACGGCTCAGCGCTTCGCCGACGGACCGCCGGTCATCGAGCGCGTACGCGACGGCGTCTGAGTCGGACATCCGTCGGCCTTCCGATCGAAGCTCGCTGGCGCCCTTTCCGAGCCGCTGCTCGGCCACCGCTAGCGCGGAGCCTTCGCGGGAGGGCGGCCAGGTGTCGCCGGTCCGCGCTCTCATCTCGATCGCCGCGCCTGACAATCGGAGGGCGCGCTCGTTCTGGTCGGCCGCGGCGGCGATCTGCGCGAGCCCGTGCAGTGCCCGAGCGACGGGGATCTCGGAGCCGAACTCGGTGTACGTGTGCAGTGCCTCCACGAACGCGTCGCGCGCGGCGTCGTGCGCACCCTCGCGCACAAGGTGCTCACCTTGCATCGTCCGCACCACCGCTCGAATACGCGGGAGATGCGGATGGGCGTCGCATAACGCGAGCGCCTCCGCGAAGTCGATGCTAGCGCCCGCGAAGTCGCCAGAGCTGCTGCGCGCCATCGCGCAGTGCGCCAGCGCGAATGCGCAGCCCGGCAGATTGGTCGTCCGGTAATGCGCGATCGCGTCCGCGAAGTGCGTCAGCGCGCCCGGGACGTCACCGGCCGTCAGCCGTGACAGCGCGAGGCGGTGGTGCCCGCCCGCGATCGCGTGGGTGTCTGCCACGGCGGTCGCTACCTCTAGACCCTGTGTCGCGGCGCTCTCCGATCCCTCGCGGTCACCGCGCGCGAAGCGGCGCTGCGCCAGGGCGATCAGCATGCGAGCGCGGGTGTCGTCGCGGGTCGGGTCGGCGTCGAGTGCGCGAACCAGCCAGCCCTCGATCTCGGAGGGGTCGATCCCTGGCCGCAGGAATATATACAACAGCCACGCCTTTCCGAGCATGTGGCGCGCGACGGGCACGTCGTGCTGGAGCAGCCAGTCCATCGCGCCGCGAACATTCACGTGCTCGGCGAAAATGTGGCTCAGAGCGCTTTCTCGTTCCTTCTGGCGATGCGGACCGAACGAATCGAACAACGCTGCGATGAACGTGGCACGGCGCTGTTCGGTGAGACCGAGCTCCGCAGATTCCGCGAGTCGCTCCAAGGCGTATTCGCGGAGCACCGCCAGGAACGAGTACCGCTGAAGCTCGCCGGACCCGGTGAGCCGCACGAGCGAGCGATCCACGAGCGCTGACAGGATCGGTAGGACGTCGCGCTCGTGGATATCGTCGTCCGCGCAGACCGCCTGGGCGGCGTCGCTGTCGAACCCGCCGGCGAAGACCGCAAGTCGCCGGAACACGCGACGCTCGCGTTCGGGCAACAGGCCGTGGCTCCACTCGATCGCCGCGCGCATGGTGTCGTGGCGCCCACCCGGCGCGCCGCTCGGAGGCGCAAGGAGACGGAGCTGTTGGCTAAGGCTGCGCCGCAAGTCTTCGAACGCGAGGTTGCGCAGACGCGTCGCGGCAAGCTCGATGGCGAGTGGCAGACCGTCCAACGCGCGGCAGATCTCGACCACCGCCTCGGCGTTCGTACCGGTGACCGCGAAGTTCGGAGCGACCACCCGTGCGCGCTCGGCGAAGAGCAGCAGCGCGTCGGAACGCTGCCACGTGTCGTGGTCGCGGCTCGCTGCTGCGGGCAGCGTGAGCGGCGGCACGGGCCAGATGCGCTCGCCGCCGATCCCTAGGCACTCACGGCTCGTCGCGAGGATCCGCAGGCGAGGACATTCGGCGAGGAGCACGGCAGCCACATCCGACGCCCCGCCAAGGACGTGTTCGCAGTTGTCGAGGACGATCAGGGCCGGGCGGTCACGGAGCCATTCGACGAGCTGCCGGCGCGCGTCACCCTCCGGGACGAGCCCGAAGCACTCTGCGACGGCGACATCGACTTGACCAGGGTCCGCGAGAGGCGCGAGCTCGGCGATGCCCACGACTTCGGTCGGTCGTGCCGCCCGACGCGCGAGGTCGAGCGCGAGACGAGTTTTTCCTGTGCCGGCAGGACCGACGAGCGTGAGGAGTCTCGTTCTCGCGAACACGCCTCTGAGCTGCGCGAGCTCCGCGCGGCGCCCCACGAAGCTCGTTAGCGGGACGAGTGAGTTCACGGGTGGAGCGTACGCGCGGGCGTATGCTCGCCGGAGGTCACGCGCGGAGGCTGGGTCTCTTGGGGGGCGATCCGGTGAGGTTCCTCGGGCTTCTCTCGACGGTGCTGGTCTTTGCCAGCGCCTGCGCTCCCGCCGAACCTGGCAGGATCGGCACGGCCGAACCTACGAGCAGACCCGCGCGCGGTGGGACGATCACATTCGTTCTCGACGCTGATGTCGACGACCTCGATCCGCTCCGCTCTCGCAATGTGAGCGACCGGGCTGTGCAGTACCAGATCTACGACTCCCTGGTGCGGATCAATGCGACGGGCCAGATCATCCCCTGGCTCGCCCAGAGATGGACGTTCTCCGAAGGCGACACAGCTGTGACGTTCGACCTGCGTAAGGACGTGAGGTATCAGGACGGCATGCCGTTCGACGCTGAGTCGGTCAAGTGGAACATCGACCGGTACCGGATAGTGGGCTCCGCCCGGACAGCAGAGTTGGCCCCGATCTCGGCCGTCGAAGTCGTCGATGCGTCAACGATCCGCTTCAAGCTGAAGGCGCCATTCCCCTCGCTGCTCGCGAGTTTGGTGGATCGCGCCGGCATGATGGTGTCGCGGAAGGCCGTCGAGTCCGGCGGCGAGGATTTCACACGGAAGGCTTTCAAGGCGGGAACGGGTCCGTTCGTCCTCACTGAAGCGGTCAAGGACGATCACGTCACGATCGAGCGAAACCCTGACTGGTGGGGCCGAGACCGCGATGGCGACGCGCTGCCGTATCTCGACCGCGTCATCTTCAAGCCGATCCTCGACGGCGATGTCCGCCTGGCCAACGTCCGCACGGGAGCCGCGCAGGTCGCTATCCGCATCAACGGCAAGGACATCCCGCAGGTGAGGGCGGACTCGACGCTGGCGTACCAGGAGACGCCCAGCTTCGCGTTCGGCAGCCTCATCCCGAACCGCGCGCCTGGCTTCGTCTTCAACGAAGGCAGGTACGTGAAGGCAGTCGCGATGGCGATCGACCGGAAGGAGATCCTCGGCAACGCGTTCGCGGGCTTCGGCGTCGTCGGCTACGGCGCCCTCGCTCCACCGCATTTCGCCTTCGACCCGTCGTTCAGGCCGTATGAGACGGCGGACCCGGTCGGCGCGAAGAGGCTCGTTGAGGAGGTCGGGAAGGGTCCGCTCCGCTTCGAGCTCCTCATTCCGGCCGGCGACCCGGCGATGCTGCAAACGGCTCTGCTCATCCAAGCGCAGCTCGCGAAGGCCGAGATCAGAGTGGACCTCAAGACAGTTTCGCTCGGGGAGATCCAGAAGCTTCAGACCGAGCGGAAGTTCTCGGGGCTGACGCTCTTCGGCTGGAGCGGGCGGATCGATCCCGACGGCAACACCTTTGACCACTTCCGCACGGGCGGGGTCCTGAACGAGGCCAGCTACTCGAACCCGCAGGTCGACAAGCTGCTCGATGAGCAGCGCGCGACGACGGACGAAGCGAGGCGACGTGCTGCGCTTCGTGCGGCGGAGCGCATCTTCGTCCTAGAGGATCCCGCCCGCATCTGGTATCGCTTTGGCGCCGCACAGGTGCTTACCGCGAAGTCCGTGCAGGGCCTCGAGCCATATCCCGACGCGCTCGTCCGACTGCAATACGCCTGGCGGCGGAAATGAGATGGGCCGGCCTCGCGGCCGGCCCGTTGCTTCGAGGACTCAGCTACGCGGTTACTTCTTCAGCTCGCTCGACAGCTCCTTGAAGATCTTGAGATCGACCGCCTTGAGCAGGTCCTCGGTGCTCGCCTTGAGCACGCCGACGTCCGTCAGTATCGGCGCATAGAAGCGGACGGCCTTCTCGACATCGTAGGTGCGCCAGTCGAGCGGCACCATGTTCGCCGCCTCGCGCACGTTCGCGAGCGCCGGCGCACCTCCGAAGAGCCCCTTGTCGGTGGCGGGCTTCGCCGCGTCAGCCCGGTGGGCCGGGGGCGTGTCCGCGGTTCGGTAGATAGCGCGCCTCGCACGCTTCGCCG
>JANNHF010000020.1:0-2949 GCA_031404235.1 Chloroflexota bacterium | reverse complement strand
GCCTTGATGGCCCCCTTGAAGATACTCCAGGCATAGAGCACTCCCAGGGCTAGATTGATGGCCAGGCCTGCGCCTACGCGAGGATCAGCTGGCCGGCCGGTGTCAGCCCGATGAACATGAACGAGAAGATGCTCATGATGCGGCCGCGGTACTCGTCGGTGATGGCGCCCTGCAGCATCGTATTGGTGAGACCGGCCATGAGCGTGCCGGCGAGACCCGCCGCGAAGGCGGTGATGAGCGCGTAGGCGGGCTGCAGCGACAGCGCGAAGAAGACGATCGCGAGCCCGTTGAAGAGCGTCGCGCCGGCGTAGATTCGGCCGACGTGGCGCGAGCGGCCGAGGCGCATCAGCCCGAACGAACCGACGAGCGCCCCGAGACCTGTCGCCGCGAGCAGCAGCGACAACCAGCTCGTGCCGAGGAAGCTGAGGTCGCCCGCGACCGCCGGCAGGAGGGCGACGAACGACCCGGTGCAGAAGAGGGCCGTGGCGGTGAGCGAGAGCAGCCAGGCCACGCGTCGGTTGCCCCTCAGGTACCGCATGCCGTCAGCGACGCTGCCGAGGACGGAATGCTTCGGCACGCTGATGCGCGGGATCGGCTTCATCGCGATGAGGGCGAAGAGGATCACGGTGAAGCTCGCCGCGTTGATGATCAGCAGACCCGCGATGCCGATCGGGAAGTAGAGGAGCCCGGCGGCGAGGGGGCCGATCACCTGCGCGCCGTTGAACGCGGCGGACTGGAGCCCGATCGCGCTGGCCATCGCACGCGGCGGGACGAGGCGCGGGAGCATCGAGTGACGACCTGGCGCATCGAACGCAAAGGCCGCGGACTGGACGGCCGCGGCGATCAAGACATGCCACAACGTGACCGACCCAAGCACGGTGACCAGCGCGAGGAGGCTGGCGTTGATCGACATGACGCCCTGGGTCACCAGGAGCAGACGCCGTCGATCGCTCCGGTCGGCGACCGCGCCCGCGATGAGCGTGAGCGCGAGGCCCGGGATCGCGCGCGCGAGACCGGTGAGACCCAGATACAAAGGAGCGAGCTCCAAGGAGCCGTCGCGCGCAGCAAGTTGAATGACGAGGATCCCGAGGGCGAAGACCTGCATCCACGAGCCGATGCTGGAGGCGGACAGCCCGATCCAGAACAGGCGGAAATCGCGGAACGACAACGCGTGAAGCAGCGGGACCTCCAGTCGGTGAGCTCATTTTCGAGCGGCCCGCTAGCTCGGACAGTGACCTAGGTCACGATGACCAGGCTTTTTCGGCCAACCGAGACGGATCTAACACTGTGATCCCCGAGCGAGTGACGCCCACGATGCCTTCAGCGCGCAGATCGCGCAGCGCGCGCGACACGACCTCGCGCACCGAGCCGACGAGATCCGCGAGCTCCTGCTGGCTCACGTGCGCGACGAGTAGGCCGCCCGAGCCCTGCCGCGTCGCGGCCAGCTCGAGCAGATGCCGCGCGACACGCTGCGCCACCGACGCGAACGCCGTGTCGGCGAGCTGATTCCACAGCGAGAAGACCGTGCGAGAGAGCTCTTCCACCATGCCCCACGCAACATCGGGATCGCGCTGCGCGAGCGAACGGAGCGTGTCCATGTCCATCACAAGACGCGTCGAGTCGGTGAGCGCCTGCGTGTGCACCGGCGCGGGTCCGCCCGCCGCGCCGACGATGCCGAGCACATCCCCCGGCCGGGCGTAGCGGATCGTGACCTGGCGGCCCTCGGAGGATTCGTAATAGACGCGGAAGAGTCCGGCGACGACGAGCGTCGGTCGCGGATCGGCTGCGGGCCGATAGGTGAGCGCGCCGGCTTCAACGTCTTCCATCGTCGCACCGTCGAGTAGCTCCTCGAGCGCGACGCGCTGCGGCACCGACGCGAACGCCGTGTCCGCGAGCTGATTCCACAGCGAGAAGACGGTGCGCGAGAGCTCTTCGACCATGCCCCACGCGACATCGGGATCGCGCCGCGCGAGCGCGCGAAGCGTGTCCATGTCCATGACGAGTCGCGTCGAGTCGGTGAGCGCCTGCGTATGCACGGGGCCTGGGCCGCCCGCCACACCGACGATGCCGAGCACATCCCCCGGCCGGGCGTAGCGGATCGTGACCTGCCGGCCCTCCGACGATTCGTAGTACACGCGGAACAGCCCGGCGACGACAAGCGTCGGACGCGGATCGGCCGCGGGGCGATACGTCAGCGCGCCGGCCGCGACGTCTTCTGTGTTCGCGCCTTCGAGCAGCTCGTCGAGCGCGGCGCGCGGTAGCCGCGCGAGGAAGCTCTTGTCTAGCGCGTCGCTGATCCGCGGATCGTCGATGCGGAAAGCCTACCGATGAGCGCGCTTCGGTGGAGCGGCCTAGCATCCGGGCCGCATGACCCTGATCCCGACCGCGTTCGACGCGTCCTCTCCCGAGGCAACGGCGAACCGCGAGTCGATGACCGCGCTCGTCGATGACCTGCGCGCGAAGCTCGCGCAGGTCCGCGAGGGCGGCCCGGCGCGCTCGCGCGATCGCCACCTCGCCGCAGGCAAGCTGCTTCCCCGCCAGCGTGTCGAAACATTGATCGACGCGGGCACGCCGTTCCTGGAGATCGGCGCGCTCGCGGCGAACGGGATGTACGACGACGAGGCGCCCGGCGCCGGGATCATCACCGGTATCGGCCGCGTGAGCGGCACCGAGTGCGTGATCGTGGCGAACGACGCCACGGTGAAGGGCGGCTCCTACTACCCGATGACGGTGAAGAAGCACCTGCGCGCGCAGGAGATCGCGCTCGAGAACCACCTGCCGTGCATCTATCTCGTCGACTCGGGCGGCGCCTTCCTGCCGCGGCAGGACGAGGTCTTCCCCGACCGCGACCACTTCGGCCGCATCTTCTACAACCAGGCCAACATGTCGGCGCTGGGCATTCCGCAGATCGCCGTGGTGATGGGCTCGTGCACGGCAGGCGGCGCCTAC
>JANNHF010000019.1:0-1612 GCA_031404235.1 Chloroflexota bacterium | reverse complement strand
CTGCTCGACGTGTCGCGGAGCTTCCGCGCCAGGGAGCGCCTCATCTTCACGTCGCTCGTCATCCCGGCGACGCTGCCGTTCATCGCCAGCGGCATGCGCGTCGCCGTGGGGCGCGTGCTCGCCGGCGTCATCATCGCGGAGTTCTACGCGCAGACACAGGGTATCGGTGTGATGATCGCGAGGTCCTCGCAGACGGAGCAGCCCGACCGCATGCTGTTCGGCGTGCTGATCTTCACGCTGCTTGGCCTTCTGTTGACCGAGGCTATCGGTTCCGTCGAGCGTTACCTGCAGCGCTGGCGCCCCAGTATCGACCTCGAGGAGGCAGCCTGAGGTGACCGATCATCTCGCCCTCAGCGCGCGCGGCGTTCAGATGGAATACCGCGACCGCGGCACCGGGAAACGTCTGCTGGCGATCCAGAACATCGATCTCGACGTCGCCGATGGCGCGTTCGTCAGCCTGCTCGGGCCAAGCGGTTGCGGGAAGTCCACCTTCCTCAAGATCGTGAACGGTCTGATCCTCGCCACCGCGGGCGAGATCAAGCTGCACCGGGTAGCGAAGGGCCGCGAGGACGCGATGGTGTTCCAGGACGCGTCGCTATTCCCCTGGTACTCAGTCCTCGACAACGTCGCCTACGGCCTTGTCTGCGCCGGCGTGGCGCGGAAGGAAGCGCGGGTTCGCGCCGCGCCATACATCGATCTGGTCGGGCTGCAGGGATTC
This sequence comes from Chloroflexota bacterium, assembly GCA_031404235.1. Lineage (GTDB taxonomy): Bacteria > Chloroflexota > Limnocylindria > P2-11E > P2-11E > CF-39. The sequence goes on along the minus strand of JANNHF010000019.1, from coordinate 894 downwards.
GCCGACAAATATCCCTACCAGCTCTCGGGCGGCATGCAGCAGCGCGCGAATCTCGCGCGCGCGCTCGCGGTCGACGCGGCCATCCTCCTCATGGACGAGCCCTTCGCGGCGCTTGACGCCCAGACGCGTGAGGTGATGCAGGCCGAGCTGTTGCGCATCTGGAACACGGCGCGGAAGACGGTCCTGTTCGTCACCCATCAGATCGACGAGGCGGTGTACCTGTCGGATCGCGTCGTCGTGATGGCCGCCCGGCCGGGACGGGTGGTCGCGGACATCACGATCGACCTGCCCCGCCCGCGGGCCCTCGAGGTGAAGCGCACGCCCCAGTTCGCTGCATACGAGGAGCAGATCTGGCGCCTGATCCAACACGACCGCGTGCCCGGCCCCGCGGAGCAGGCACCGTGATCGTGCGGCGTTTCGCGAAGGTCAACGAGCGCGTGTTCTACGGGGTCCTCGGCTTCGTTGGCCTCGCTCTGGTCTGGGAGATCACGGCCAACCTTGGCCTTTACCGCAGGTCGCTGCTATCGACGCCGAGTGCGATCTGGAGAGCCGGCGTCACCGACTTCGGCAACGGCTCGATCTTTCCGCACATCGCGACGAGCCTGCAGGAGTTCGCGGTCGGCTTCTTCGTATCGCTGATCATCGCGATACCGCTCGGTCTTGCGATCGGCTGGTTCCGCAGGGTCGACTACGCCACCAGCGCGCTGCTCGCGGCCCTCAATGCGACCCCGAACGTCGCGCTGATCCCCCTCATCGTGCTCGTCGCGGGCATCGGGCTCGAGTCGAAGGTCATCGTCGTATTCCTCTCGGCCTTCTTCGCCGTGATGGTCACGACGTCCGCCGGTGTCCAGTCGATCGCGCGGCGCCACCTCGAGATCACGCGCAGCTTCGGCG
>JANNHF010000018.1:0-18168 GCA_031404235.1 Chloroflexota bacterium | reverse complement strand
GTCTTCAGCATCGACTCCGTGCTCACCGCCGTCGGTCTGGCGAACGAGCTGTGGGTGATGGTCGTCGCGGTGGTGATCGCCGTCGGCATCATGCTCGTGAGCTCGAAGGCGATCGGCGAGTTCGTGCATCGCCACCCGACGGTGAAGATGCTCGCCCTCAGCTTCCTGTTGCTCATCGGCATGGCGCTCGTTGCCGACGGGTGGGGCCTCCACATCCCGAAGGGCTACCTGTACTTCGCGATGGCGTTCAGCGTGTTCGTCGAGCTGCTGAATCTGCGCGTGCGCGCCAGGCGCGCCGCGCCGGTCGAGCTGCGGCCGACGTACGTGAAGGACGTGGCCGGGCCAGAACGTTAGTGCCGTGCCTACGCGGTGCGCGGCTCCGGCTTGTTCGGATCGATCCCGAGATCCGCGATCGCCTTCGCGACGTCCTGAGGTGAGTACTGCTCGCACATCGCGAGCGCATTGAGCGACGCCACCGCGATGCACTCCGCGTCGACCTCGAAGTGCCGGCGCAGCGCCTCGCGCGTGTCGCTCCGTCCGAATCCGTCCGTTCCGAGCGGGACGAACGGCTGCGACAGCCAGCGCGAGATCTGATCGGGGATCACTTTCATGAAGTCGCTCGCGGCGATGATCGGGGTCGCGCCGCCGAGCACCTTCACCACGTACGGCACCTTCGCGGTCTCCGTCGGGTGCAGCCGGTTCCAACGCTCGACCTCGAGCGCTTCGTTGCGCAGCTGCTGGTAGCTGGTGACGCTGTAAACGTCGGCAGAGACGTCGTATTTCTCCTGCAGCAGCTCCTGCGTCCGAAGGGCCTGCATCAGGATCGGGCCGGAGCCAAGCAGCGTGACGCGGCGCCGGCCTTCCTCGCCCTTCCGGAACAGGTAGATGCCGCGCAGGATGCCGTCCTCGATGCCCTCGGGCATCGGCGGCATCGGGTAGTTCTCGTTGTAGAGCGTCAGGTAGTAGAAGACGTCCTGATTCTCCACGAACATGCGGCGGATCCCGTCGCGCACGATGACAGCGGTCTCATAGGCGAAGGCCGGGTCGTACGCGAGGACGTTCGGCACGGCCGACGCGAGCAGCTGGCTGTGCCCGTCTTCGTGCTGCAATCCCTCGCCGTTGAGCGTGGTGCGCCCGGCGGTCGCCCCCAGGAGGAATCCACGCCCGCGCGCGTCGCCGAACGCCCAGATCTGGTCCATCGTCCGCTGGAAGCCGAACATCGAATAGAAGATGTAGAAGGGCAGCATCGCCTCGCCGTGCGTCGCGTAGCTCGTGCCGGCGGCCGTGAAGCTGGCCATCGATCCGGCCTCGGTGATGCCCTCCTCGAGCACCTGACCATTCGTTGCCTCGCGGTAGGGAAGCAGCGTTTCCGCGTCGACCGGCTCGTACGTCTGCCCCAGCGACGAGTAGATCCCGACCTCCTTGAAGAGCGGATCCATGCCGAACGTGCGTGCTTCGTCGGGGATGATCGGCACGACGCGCGCGCCGACGTTCGTGTCGCGCAGCAGATTCCGAAGCAAGCGAGTGAATGCCATCGTCGTTGAGGCGGCCGCCTTGCCCGAGCCCTTCGAGAACTCGGCGAATGCGTTGTCCGACGGGATCGGGAGCGGCTTGGCGCGAACGACGCGCTTCGGAACGACACCGCCGAGGGCGCGCCGACGCTCGAGCATGTACCGGACCTCGGGGCTGTCCATCCCGGGGTGGTAGTAGGGCGGATCCTCTTCGAGCTGCTTGTCCGTGATCGGAAGCTCGAGTCGGTCGCGGAAGATCTTGAGCTCGTCGAACGAGAGCTTCTTCGCCTGGTGCGTGATGTTGCGTCCCTCGACGTTCGGGCCGAGCGCCCACCCCTTCACGGTCTGCGCGAGGATCGCGGTCGGCGCGCTGGTATGGCGCGCCGCCTCGTGGTACGCGGCGTACACCTTGCGGTAATCGTGGCCGCCGCGCCGCAGCTTCATGAGGTCGGCGTCCGACAGGTGCTCGACGAGCTTGCGCAGCCGCGGATCGGGTCCGAAGAAATGCTCTCGGATGTACGCGCCATCGGCGATCGTGAGGCGCTGCGACTCGCCATCGGTCGTCTCGTTCATCTTGTTCACGAGCACGCCGTCGACGTCTTGCGCGAGCAGGTCGTCCCACTCGCGGCCCCAGATCACCTTGATGACGTTCCACCCGGAGCCGCGGAACACCGACTCGAGCTCCTGGATGATCTTTCCGTTGCCTCGCACCGGACCATCGAGACGCTGCAGATTGCAGTTCACGACGAAGGTCAGGTTGTCGAGACCTTCACGCGCCGCGAGATGCAGCGCGCCGAGCGATTCGGGCTCATCGCACTCGCCGTCGCCGAGGAAGCCCCACACGCGCTGCGCGCTCGTGTCCTTGATCCCGCGGTTCTGCAGGTAGCGGTTGAAGCGCGCCTGGTAGATGGCGGTGATCGGCCCGAGACCCATCGACACCGTCGGGAACTCCCAGTAGTCCGGCATGAGCCGCGGGTGTGGATACGAGGAGAGGCCTTCGCCCGGCTTCGTCTCGCGACGGAAGTGATCGAGCTGGCTCTCCTTCAGGCGGCCCTCGAGGAACGCGCGGGCGTAGATGCCCGGCGACGCGTGACCCTGGTAGAAGACCTGATCGCCGTCACCGCCACCGTCCTTGCCGCGGAAGAAGTGATTGAAGCCGACCTCGTACAGGGTCGCCGACGACGCGTACGTCGCGAGATGGCCACCGATGCCGTCGTAGTGGTGATTCGCGCGGATGACCATGGCGGCGGCGTTCCAGCGGATGAACTGCCGGATGCGGTGCTCCATCTCCTCGTCACCGGGGAAGTTGGGCTCCTGCTCGGGAGAGATGGTGTTGATGTACCGCGTCTGCGTGAGCGGTGGGAGGCCCACCTGCAGCATGCGCGCTCGCTTGAGGAGCTTGTAGAGGACGAAGCGCGCTCGCTCGGGGCCCGCTTGCTTGACCAGGGCGTCGAGCGACTCGATCCATTCGTCGGTCTCGCTGGGATCGATATCCGGGAGCTGTCGTTTGAACTCGTCGAAGACTTCGTGCATCCGCTATCAAAGTGTACCGGCGGGGCATGTCAAACTAAGCGCCATGCCGGACGAGCCTCGAGCACCGCGTCGCAGATCGCGCGGCGGACGACGCCGCGCGGCGCGTCCGCAACAGGCTCCCGCGCAGCCTGAGCGCACGCCGGCGCTGCGTGACCCGCGTCGCGCGCCCCCGCGCGACGTGCGCGCGGACCGTCGTCCGCCACGCCGGGCGGTCCGCGCACGTCCTGTCCGCGCAGCAGACGAGATCCGCCCCGGCACGCCCTGCGTGATCCTCCTCGACCTCCGCGAGGGCGAGCCGGACCGGACCGGACAGGCGGCGAGCTTCGAAGGCTTCTTCGACTTCGAGACGGGCGAGTTGCGCCGCCCCGGAACTGGTATCCCGCGCCTTCGGGTCGCCGAAGAGCGCCTCTGGGGGTTCGAGTGCTGGTGGCGCCTCGATCCGCCGCGAGCCGGCCTGAGCGACTCGGATCGCCCCGAACTCGAGGAATCCAAGCGTTTGCTGCGTGGCCTGATGCGTGACGCACGGCGCTCGCAGCGCGTTCCCCGCTGATGCCACTGCATCGCTAGTCCCCCGATACGGGTACTAGGCCGTATCCGGTACGGACGGTTTACCCGGCCTGACTACCCGTCGTGTGCCTGCGCGCCCACAGTCCCCTGAACGGGCGAGCCAGCGTGGGGCGGCACGCGGAGAGGTCAAGGGGAATATGGCGTTCTTACGGATCCGCTTTTGGCACAAGGTGCTCGGCGCGCTCCTGTGCGTCGGTATCGTGCCGGTGGCGCTCGTGAGCGTGGTCTCGATCCAGACGACGCGTCAGGACCTGACCGCCCTCGGCGTCACGAACATCCAGCAGCGCTCCACCTCGACCGCCGGCGCGATCGACGCGTACCTTCAGAGCCGGCTCGGGGACATCGTCCTCGTCGGAAAGCTCCCGGACATCGTCCGTCTTGGACAGAACCTGAAAGATCCCGGTGCGAAGGCGGCCGCGCGCGTGGCTCTCTCCGCCGCGGCCGCCCGCTCGCCCGAATACGAATCGGTCGCGGTCGTCGACCCGGATGGGACGATCGTCGCGGCGTCGATCCTGACCGACGAAGGCACCAGCATCAAATTCCGCGAGTACTTCCTCACTGCGCTCAAAGGAACGTCGTACATCAGTGACCCGAGCTACTCGGTGATCACGAACAAGCCCGCTCTCTTCTTCTCCGCGCCGGTCAAGGACGGCGACAAGGTACTCGCGGTCGTTCGCACCCGCGTGAATCTCGCCGCGATCTGGGACGTCGTCGAGGGTGATCTCGGGGCCGTCGGCGTTGGCGCTCACGGTTTCCTCGTGGACGACTACGGGATCCGACTCGCGGTCTCGGAGACGAAGGGTCATCGCGATCAGGCCGAGTCCCTCATCTACCAGCCCATCGCACCGATCGACGATGAGACCGTGAAGAAGCTGGTCGCGGACAAGCGGTTCGGGCAGAAGACCCCCGAGCAGCTCGTCGTCGACCCACTGCCGACGCTGAAGGCCGCGCTCGACAAGCTGCCCAAGGGCATCACGACCTCTGCGCAGTTCTCCTTCGGCACGGCTTCGTCCGAACAGCGCGGCGTGGTGACGAGACTGACGGCGAAGCCGTGGGCGTACACCCTCGCGGTGCCGATCGCCACGTACACGAAGGCCGCGGACGACGCGACGCTCAACGCGATGAGCATGGTCGTCGTCGGGCTGCTGCTGTCCTTCGTGATCGGCGTGCTCCTCACCCGTTCGCTGGTGCGCCCACTGCGACGCCTCGTGGGTGAAGCCACGATGGTGTCGACCGGCGACGTCGACCTGCGTTACGCACGCTTCGACACACGCTCCGGCGATGACATCACGCGCGAGGTCGCGTCAGCCTTCGACCGGATGCTGAATGCCCTCCGCTTCTATGCGTTGTCGGACGACGCGACCACAGGCGAAGATTGAACGCGTTTGCGCAGCAGCTGCTCGGTGTGGCCAAGGGCTACCTCGGGCCCGCTGCGCAAACATTCCTCTCCGCCGAATTCCACGCGCTCGGCGTGAATGCCAACACCGTAGGACCGGCACAGCTCGAAGGTCTCGTCGAGCGCGTGCGTCTCAAAGCTGCACGTGCGATGGGCGACCAGCGCGCGGGCGAGCTCGCCTCGGCACTCTCGGCCTGCGGCGTGATCCAGAGGAAGTCGGATAGCGGCCACCGTCTCGCGAGCGATGCGGCCGCGAGGCTTCTCTCCGCCGGTCGCGCGCGCCCCGCGGAGATCGCGTACCGCGAGCTGGTCGCGAAGCATGGCGACATCGAGGCGTACTGCGGCCTGGCCCACGCGCAGGCGGCGCAGCAGGACATCGGTGCGGCCCTCTTGACGCTGCGTGAAGCCGCCGGGCGATTCGCGCAGAGCGGGGATCGCGCGACCGCGGTCGCTCTGCTGCTCGCGGCCGTCGCGATCGCACCGTCGGATCTCGCGGCGCATCGTCGGCTCGCCGCCGCGCTCGCGAATCAGGGCGACCTCCCCAGCGCGGTCCGCGAGTACGCGCGCTTCGTCGACATGGCGCTCGCCCTGAACGACACGCGCCGCGCATGGCTCGAGCTTGCGTACGGACGCGAGACGCTCGGCGACCTGCCCGGACTGCGCGCGATCGTCGACCGCGTGGCTGCCGCGACCGGCGGCGCCGCAGGGCCAGCGCCGCGGACGGGCGAGGTCCCGGCGATCATCGCGCGCTCCGAGCTCGCGCCGAGACCTCAACCCGCCAAGACGACGCACGTTCCATCTCCGCCCGCGATGTCGCGGCCGACGGTGCTCACTCCCAAGGCCGAGCCGCCGGCCCTACGACCCGAGTCGCAAAAGAGCCAGCCCTTCGGAGAGCGGCTCCACTCACCCGAGCCCAGGACACGGCCGTCGGCCTCTCAGACAACGGTCGTGCTCAAGGACGCGAGCACGGTCACGCATGCGGAACAGGTGGATCTGGGCGGGCCGATGGACCTACTGGCGCGAGCCGGTTTTTCACGTAACGGGCACAAGCCCGAACCGGTCGCGGCGCCGGCACCACGGCCCGTGCGCCCGGCGCGCCCGCCGCTCGACATGGAGCACGAGCTCAAGGCATTCGTGCCGAAGGGCAACGACCTGGAGGCGGCGAAGACGGCGTCGACGCGTGCGACCCTTCTGATCGCAATGCGTGACAAACGCGCGAACGAGGCGACGCTGGATGCCGCGCGCCGGCTTCTCACGCTTGGGATGCTCCAGTCAGCCTCGGACCTGCTCCTCGATTTCATCGCGCACGGCTTCACCGATCGCGAGGCCCAGCGGCTCCTCATCGAGATCGACTGCGCGATCGGCCGTCGTGACACCGCGAAGGAAAAGTGTCACCTGCTGTCCCACGCGTATCGCCTCGACGGCCGCACCGATGTCGCCGAGGACGTGGAGCGGATCGCCCGCATCCTCTAGCGCGACGTGGCTACGCGGTGGCGAACGGCCGCGTCGGCCCCCGGCCGACGGCGCGCAACAGGAACGCCAGAACGAGACCGGCCACGAATCCACCGATGTGCGCGAAGTAGGCGACGCCGCCAGTCGTCTGATCGGTCGTGGCGATCGAACCGAACCCTGAAACGAACTGCAGCAGGGCCCAGAGCCCGATCATCATCAGCGCCGGGACTTCGGTGACGTAGCGGAACCCGACGAGGACACGCACTTTGTTCTGCGGGAAGTAGACGAGATAGGCCGCGAGTACGCCGCTGATCGCGCCCGACGCTCCGAGGCTTGGGATGACCGAGTTCACGTCGGTGGCGATCTGGGCGGCCGACGCGAGCACGCCGCACAGGAGATAGAAGGCGATGTACATGAGCGACCCGAGCCGCCGCTCGACGTTGTCGCCGAAGATGAACAGGAACAACATGTTCCCGCCGATATGCGCCCAGCCTCCGTGCATGAACATGGAGGAGAACAGCGTCAGCCAGATCGGGCTCGGGCCCGGTGCTTCGACGATCGTCGCGACGGTGCCATCGGGAAGCGTGATCGGGATCGGACCGACCAGGTCGACGCCGGTGGTGATCTCCTTGGGGATCGTGCTGAAGCCCATCGTGAACGCGTCGCTCGGGAGCTGGAGCAGGACGAAGACGAGGACGTTGATCGCGATGACGGCGATGTTGACGATAGGCAAGCCGCCCTGCTCGTCCCCCTGGTCGCCGATAGGAAGCATGCGGCGGCAGTATGCACGTCGCCTGCCCCCCGCCACTTTTGCCCGTAAACTTGGAGCATCCGGCGGCGGCGCCGTAGAGGATTCGCGTCCTTGTCGCCGTCGTCGCGGCACTCGGGCGAGCAAGCGCGCCCAGCCGCCGCTCCTAGGCGACGTAGCCAAGTGGTAAGGCAGAGGTCTGCAAAACCTTCATCGCGGGTTCGATTCCCGCCGTCGCCTCCCGACACAAACAGGCTTGGCGCTGAGGACGCCGGTCTGTTCGATGTAGTCGAGCCATCCCGGCCGCGGTGTCGCAGACACCAGGCGTCCCTCGTCGACGACAACCTCGCCGAAGATCGTCTCGAGCACCTGGCGCCGCTGGCCGCCGTCAAGCTCGTCCCAGTCGTCCGTGAGCGTCGCGATCGTCTCGCTGGCCTGCACGAGGGGCGGGGGAGCTGCCGTAAGTGACGCGAGCTCGCCCTGTAGCGCGTCGCGCCCGCGGACGTACTCGGCGCGCAGCAGGTCGCCACTTTTCCCCGGCGACGCGAGCTATCGCGAGCAGAACCGGCAGGCCTGGGCTGAGTACGAGACACTCAACGCGGCCCGCGTCGCCGCGATGTTCGCCCTCGACGACGCGAAGCAACGGCATCAGGAGATTCGCGGCAGCAGCCGCTTCGTCGACCACGCCGGTGACGTCGAGGAGGACGAGACTGCGCCCGCACGGGGTGCGAAGGCCACCCGTTCGGTCGCCGTCCTCGAGGAGCAGTAGCAGAAGCTCGAGGAGCTAACAGCGGCGCAGCTGCGCGTGATCTCGAATACCGACGTGGCCCGAGCGGCGCGGCACCGCAACGCGCTCCTCGCGGAGTCCTACTCGCCGCAGGGTCCGAGCCTCCTCGATCGCGTCGGCGCGGTGCTACCTCTCGCGAGCGGCGAACGCCACCGTCGCCGCAACTCCGACGATCAACAGTATTAGCGCCACGGGGAAGAGTGCCGACGCAAGCAACGGCGTCGAGCCCAGAACCACGATCAGTGCGCCGACGGCGAGTCCCGGGATCGCGCCCACGGCGAAACCGCGTCGGCCTTCACGCCGGCTGGCAACCAGCCAGGCCAGGCCGAACAGAACACCAAGGAAGACGAAGAGCAGTCCAAGGGACGCCGCGAAGAGATTGTCCCCCTGACATTCGCGCTCGCAGAGCTGCAACAGGAGGAAGAACGACGCTCCAACGGCGAGCCAATAGGTGGCGAGAGCAGCGATGCCCCGGTGCGTCGGAGACCGTGTAGCCCTCATCGGTGCGCGAGTGTACGAAGGCGGCACGAGCCCCCGCTGTAGCAGATGACGCGGCGTGGGATTCGTAGAGACGCTTTCGCTCGTGACCTGCTTTCGAGGGGCACGTTCAAACTACCGAGGAGGCGTCGTCGCGGGCGGTCATGGCCGTGTCCTGCCCGCGATGGATCATCCGTCTGTGGCCGTGCGAACCGCCCGGTGAAGCAGTTCGGGGAGATGCAGAAGCAGATGAAACGGCTCGGGCCGCTGCTGCAGAGCGGGCGGTTCCCTCGACTCCCTGGAATGCGTATGTGACCTTGAGCCGCGACTGCCGTCGGTCCGATGCGCGACGATCTGCTTGGTGACCGTCCGGACAATCGGAGCGCGGCCCGCGTCATCCTTGCCGGTCGTCTCGGCCGTTCCGCAGGCCGGCAGAGGAAAGAGCGATCCCGCGCCCACACCCCGCACGACGCCGTCGCGTCCTTCGTCCCAAGGCGCCTAGACTCCCGGACGTGCGGAAGGGCCTCCTAGCCATTCCTCTTTACCTCTTTGCGGTCGGCATTGGTCACTTCGCGCTTGCGCGGATCTGGTCCGAGCAGACGACCGGCCTCCCGCGAGACGGGCAGGCTTTCTCGGGAACGATGGTCCTCGGAGTTGGCTTTGTCCTCCTCGGCATTATTGCGCTGCCTGTCCTGCTCGCCGAGAGAAGTCCGGCCGCCCTCGCGCGCGGATCTCTGGCGGCGTTGATCGTGGCCGCGGCGGTCGTCGCCTACACGGCAAGTCGTGGCTACTTGATGGGCGGTGTGACCGGTGGAACTCCGTGCATCGTCATCAGCGTCGGCCCGAGCGGCCCGGTCTGCGCGCCACCAGGCGGCCCCACCTATATCGCGGATGCGCAGCCCGACGCGTTCGTGATGCTCCTGGCCATCATCGGCGCTTACGCGCTGGCCCATCTCGCCGCGCGGCTTCAGGAGCGACGCGCGATCTCCCTCACACGCGGCGTCAGTCGGCCTTCGTGACCTCGCGACGCACGACCTCTCCGATCGTGCGGTAGTCGAAGCCGCGGCGGCGAGTACCTCGCGAGAGGAGCGATGCCCCGGGTGCGTCCGAGACCGTGTAGCCCTCAAGAACTGGACATCGTCTCCGTTCGCCAAGCGTCTTGTCCCCGCCGCGCAGGTCACGCTCGCATGGGCGAACGTCGCAATATGTCACCGGCCCGCGCCCGGCATGAATATTCGGCCATTTTCGGTTCGTCGGGCCATGTCGGGCCGCATGTGGCGCCCACGACGGTCGTACCCGTGTTATCCGCCCATCAATTGTTGGACGTTTCCCAGCCGCGCGTTTGCCTGAGACCACACAACGGGTCGACGCGAGTCCAGTAGTGCCAGCGCTTCCCGAAGAGCGGCCACTGAGCGGAAGACGGGGCAACTGCCCGCAGTGGGCACCCAAAGCAAGATGCGTTCACGGAGATGGCGGCATCGACCTGCGCCGGGCGGCATAGGTGCGCCTGCGCGGTTCGCGTCAGTTGGACGTGGACCTGCGGCTGTTCCAGCGCAGCACTTTTTCAACTAACCATCCGACAGCCGCAGCGGGTATACCGAACATCCCGAGAAAGATTCCGGTGACGGCGACCATCCGATAGGCATAGCCCGTGAACCCACACGGGTCGCAGTTGGGGAACGCGCGGTCAAGGTCGCCATCGACCCACGCTCTCGCGAGAACGAAGACCGCCCAAGCCACGCTGAGGACGAGTACCAAACTGAAGCCAGCGAGTGCACCCCTCATCGGCCTATGGCTAGGGTAGTCCTCATCCTCGGCGTCACCGGGCCCGACGGCGGGCTCGACCTGCTGCGCCGCGCGGCATGAACCTCTGGAGAGGAGGGTCCTGCCCCGGGAGTAGTCGCACCGACGACCCAGAAGCCATACCCACGACAGGCGCGTGGTTCGTCGCGTCCCATCAGGCGGCGCGCGGCATCGGCAGGGTATTCGCCGCCCACGACGGTCACCGTCTCGCCCTCCGAGGCGACGACGCGACCGGCCGAGTCGGTGACCTGCAGCGCTGCGGCGGGACGCCGCAGGCCAAAGCCGCCGGGCCAGATCGGCAGGCGCTTCGTCCCGCCCGCGTCCACCAGCCAGAGGCAACCGTCATTGACCTCCAGCCGACCTGCGAGCGGGGCAAGCGTATGCGGCCCGCTCAGTCCATGACGTGGGAAGAAGATGCCGACGCTAGCCCCGGGATCGTCAAGACCACGACACGCCGACAACACAAGAGCGAGCACGAGAACGAGGATGCGGGCAATCACGAGATGCCAATTGTGCGCGCGCGGTCCAGCACACGAACGGGCTCCGCAGAGCGCCCGGTCCCATCGCCGCGGCCGCGTCGTTCACGATAGGCATGAAAACGTAGCGAAGATGCTCGGGACGATCGCAGTCCCCTCAGGGCCGCGCCTCTCGCGCCCGCGCTACTAGCTTTCGCGACTCAGCTGCGTGCCAGTCCAAGCCCATCGCCTCGAACCGTTGGACCGCCTGCTCGATCAGCCCGTCGTCCGTCCGCGCGAAACCCAACGCGCGAAGAGCGAACGGCTCAAGGTAGGTATTCGGCCTCACGAGTGCGGGGGCCTCGGCCTCGATTGCCGAGCGCCGCTCAAGAGCGACCAGCGCGTTGAGCCGCGCGATGAGTCCATCGACATCCTGAAGCCCTCCGGGACTCCACTCGCCGAGCTTGCGCCCGACCTCAGCAAGATCGCCTCGCGCGATCGCGATCTCGACACGCACTGGGTCGAACATGTCGCTGTAGCCCCGCATATCCAGATCCTCAGCACTCCGCTCGAGACGCCGCCCTTCCTGATCGTTGCCCAGCTGGACATTTGCGAGAGCGCAGGTCAGCAGTGACGACACGTTGCCCGCGCAAGGCGTCGCGATGTTCGCCACGACGGCCGACTCCGCGCGGGCTGTGAGGGCACGGACCCTTTCCCAACAGCCAGCAACTTCCTCGACGCCGATCAACATCGAGACAGCGTGCAGACGATGATGCGGCGTGAGGCTCCTTGTCACCTCGTCATGCGCCTTCGAGACGCGGCGGGCCTCTTCGAAGCGGCCGGTCGCCAGACACGCGCTTAGGCCGAACAAGTAGATCAACGCAATGTGATCAGGATCGGTCAGCTCGGGCACGAGGTCGAAGCGGCGCTGGGCCCAGGCGAATGCCTCGTCGTAGTCACCTCCGGAGTAGGCCGCCTCTAAGCGGGCGCCCCAAGCCCATGACCGGAGCTCGACGTCACCCAAGCGGTCGGCGAGCTCGCTCGCCTCGCGGGCCGAATCGCCGAATCTCTCAGGGTCGAAGTAAGTGCGCGCGATCAACGCCCTCACCCGCGCCGGCGCGTCCGGCTCGGATAGCTCGAGCGCCCGTTCGATCCACCCTCCGATAAGCTCGCGCTCCGGTCGGCGCTTCCACATCGCGGAGCGCGTGGCCGTATGGAAAGCGAGGACGCTGTAGGTCTCCGCGGCGGTCGCCCGGTCACCGCGTTCCTCCAGCGATTTCTGCATCGCGATCCAGAAGGCCTCGCCATCGAACTTGAATACGTTTACGCGCCCGACCTCTCGCCATAAGGCTGCACGTTCGGCCTCGTTCGGCTCGAGGTCGAGGGCTCGGTGCAGCAGCGTCAGGCCGTCGTCGATCTCAAAGCGGCCGATCGCGAGCTCTGCTGCGCGGCGGAGCCACGCGAGCGCGCGTACCCGCAGCTCAGCGAGCTCGCCTTCATCGCCCGTCCACGCCAGATCGACGTCGACCGGGCGAACGGCCTCCGCGTAATGATGCGCAAGGAGTGGCGCGTACTCATCGCGCCGCTCGCCGGACCGCTCGAGCCACCGCGCAAAGGCGGCGTGGAGGCGCGGACGTCTGGCTTTCGGCAGACTGGCGTATGCGACCTCGCGCGTGAGCGCGTGCTTGATCGCGTATTCGCGCTCACCCGCGATCGACGAGCCGGGGCGACGGCGGATGAAGTCGCGCTCCTCGAGTACACGCAGATCCGGCTCCGCCTCTGGGACAAGTTCATAGACCGGTCCTGCCCAGAAGATCCGACCGATGACCGACGCGGCCTGGAGCGCCTGCTTCTCCGCCGGGCCAAGCAGATCGACGCGCGCCGCGACTACTGCCTGCACGGTGTCCGGAACGGCGAAGTCTGATGGCAGCTCTGTCAAACGCCACGAGCCGTTCTCCCGCTCAAGGAGCTGGCGATCGATCAGGGTTCCGAGTAGCTCCTCGACGAAGAACGGGTTCCCCTCGGCGCGCTGGACAACGACCTCGCGTAGCCCAGGCGGGAGAGTCCCGCCGAGCAGTTCGTCGAGCATCTGGACCGCGTCGTCGGACGAGAGCACCTCGAGCGCCACCGTCGTGCCGTGGACGCGGGCGCCCCAACCTGGTCGCTGCGCGAGGAACTCCGGTCGCGCGGTCGCGATCAGAAGCAACGGCCCCCGGGTGTCGCGGACGAGTCGTTCCAGAAGATCGAGCAGCTGCTCCTCGCCCCAGTGAACGTCCTCGATAAGCACGACGGCGGGCCGCTCCGTGACGAGCTCTTCTAGGAACTCTACCCATGCGTCCTGAAAGCGATCGCGCGCGGCGAGAGGGTGGAGCCCGCGAGCCACGTCGAGCCCGAGCGTCAACCCCAATATCTCCCGCGACCCAAGCCGCTCGAGCACGACCGTAGGTGGGTCGCTATCGAGGATGCCGAGATGCTCCTTCAGCACCTCCGCGAGAGGCCGGTAAGTGATGCCCTGGCCGTACGACAGGCACCTTCCGGTACGGCGGAGCGGCTCTGGGGAGCGACCGCCGAGCCGATCCCAGAACTCGCGAAGGAGCCTCGTCTTACCGATGCCCGCATCGCCGAGGATCGTCACGAGCTGCGGCGCCCGCTGATCTTCCACCTCTTCGAAGACGCGCTCGAGCAACCTCATCTCTTCGTCGCGGCCGACGAAGGCCCGGCGAAGGCCCCCGACGCCGCGCGGTCGCATGAGCGAGAGGGCGCGCACGAGTCGTCGGCATTCGACGCCCTTCGGCTTGCCCTTGGCCGCGATCGTCTGACGCTCGGCGAACTCGAATGCACCGCGAGCAGCTGCCACCGTCCGTTCCCCGACGAGGATCTCGCCGGGCTCGGCCGCCTGCTCCAGCCGCGCCGCCACGTTGACCGAATCGCCGGTGACGAAGGAGCTACCCTCGCGCGGCTTGCCCACGACGACGTCGCCGGTATTGACGCCGATTCGCAACGCGAGCGCCGTGCCAAAGAGTTCGCGCAGGCGCCGCTGCATCGCCAGCGCCCCATGCAGCGCGCGCTCCGCGTGATCCTCGAGCGATGCCGGGGCACCGAACACCGCCATGACAGCGTCTCCGACAAACTTCTCGACGGTACCGCCGGCGGTATCGATCTCGCCTGCCATCGCATCGTAGAAGCGTTCGAGCAGCACTCTGGTGCGCTCCGGGTCCTGCGAGCCACCAAGCTCGGTCGAGCCCACAAGGTCGGCGAAGAGGACCGTCGCGAGCTTCCGCTCCTCAGACATGTCGCGAGTCTACGAACCCATGCCTAGCAACATCCCTTTCAAGGGAAGGGGTCAGGATTCGAATCCCCTCCGGGCTACACACGCGTGCCGACCGGAACGGTCGGCGTAGATCGGCGCTGCCACCTGCGGGCACCTCTGCTCAAGTTGGCTGCCGGCTAGCGACGACGACCGCCGCGTCATCCGCGTCGCGGCCCCAAGCCGTCAGGAGTTCATTCGCAAGCGCCTCGGCGGAGACGATCGGGCCGAATCGGAGGTCGCGACGCGCGCCTGAATGGATGCCGTCGGTGCACAGCATGATGATGAACGAGTCGGGCAGGTCCTCTTCGATCTCCCGTATCCGCGGAGCGGCCGCGCCCGCGATCCCACGCTGAGGGATGAGCAAGTGGTTCCCCCCAGGCGATACCAGCACCCCCTCGACATTGCCGAGACCCGCGAACGTCATCCGTCCCGCGTCGAGGTCGATCCGGATGACGGACAAGGCGGCACCGCGCGTGCCCTTCAGAGCCTCATGACACGCACGGATACTGCTGGGCACATCGGCGTCCGGGATCGCTGCGAGCGTGTCGACCGCGCGTGCGGCGGCCGCCGCGGCGTCTGGACCATGACCCAGGCCATCGATCACGGCGATGCGGTGGATCGGGCCGTGCTGCTCGAGATGGACGCGGTCGCCGTTCACTGCTTCGCGGGGATGAGGTCGTGTCGCCGCCCCGATCAGAAGGAGAGGTCGGGCCATCGGCGTGCCTTGATGCATGTGCCAGTTGGCGACGTCGAGATCTCGAACTCGGTCATGAGTCGCTTCACCGCGCCGAGGCCGTCGCCGAGGCCCTGGCCCGTGCTATGACGGTCGGCGAGCGCAAGCGCCACATCGTCGATGCCTGGCCCGGCGTCGGTGCTCTCGAGCTCAAGGCCGCGATCGGCGAGATCGCGGATCGTCAGCACGCCATCCGTGGCGTACCGCAAGAGATTGCGGGCGAGCTCGCTTGCGGCCAACGCGACCGACTCGGCGCCGATGCGGTCAAAGCCGAGACGCTCGGCGGCGGAGCGAGCCGTGCGAACGGCGTGTTCCACATCGACCTCGCGGCGCACCGCGATCCGCTGCGCGTCGTCGTCTATCGACGCCACTTGCGCATCGTGACGGTGGTACCTCGGCCCATGGCGGTGTCGATGGTCAGCTCATCCATGAGGCGCCGGGCCCCGGGAAGACCCAGACCCAGGCCGCCGCTGGACGTGTAGCCGTCCCGCAGCGCCGCGTGCACATCCGGGATGCCCGGGCCTTCATCGTGCACGACGACCTCCACGCCGACGCGTTCGGGGGACGGCCCATCCAGTGCTCGGATACGCACGTCGCCCGGGGCGCCGCCCGCGTATCGCAGGACGTTCCGGGCCAGCTCGGACACCGCCGTCGCGATACGGCTCTGGTCGACCGCGCCAAAACCGAGCTCGCGCGAGATCTCGCGGGCGCGCTGCCGCGCGGTCACGATGTCCTCCTCACGCGCGAGCGGTATGACCTCAGCGACGGCCGACATGCCGCCCTACCCTGCCCTCGCGCAGCATCCGCATTCCCGCATCGCTAGTGAGCGCGGTCCGTACGCCCGTCAGGCGGACACCCAGCTCGACGAGCGTCACGGCTACAGCTGGCTGGATGCCCGCGATCACGGTGGGCGCGCCGAGGAGCCGCGACATCGTGGCGACCACGGCGAGGACGCGTCCGAGGAACGAATCGACGATACCAACGACCGAGAGGTCGATGAGCACCCCTTTCGCGCCACGCGCCTCGAGCTGATGACCCAGCTCGCTCTGCAAAGCCACGGCGTCGCTGTCAGTGACATCTTCAATAACGGTCGCGATGAGCACATCTTCGACGCGGATGACGGGAATGCGGCTCACGGGTGCGCGACGTCGACCAAGGGTGCGCGTCGGACGACCGCGAGACCGAGCCGGTCGAACGCGAGCTCGAGGCCTTTGGCCATCGTCGTACGAGTCACGACGCCCTCGAGGTCCACGCCCAAATGCACGAGGGTAAGAGCGGTGTGTGTGGTCAGCCCGACGACCATCACATCGGTTCCGAGAAGACGAGCCGCGGCGATCGTCTCGATCAGATGCTTCGCGAAGGCGGTATCGACCGTCGGGACGGCGGTGATGTCGAGGAGGACGACGCTCGCGCCCGTGGCGGTGATCCGGTCCAGGAGCGCCTCGGTCATTTGCTGCGCCCGCGCGCTGTCTACAGTGCCGACGATCGGAAGTGCGAGGATCCCCTCCCACACTTGGATGACCGGGGTCTGCAGCTCGCTGATCGTCTTCCGCTGAACCTCCATATGGTCGACCATCTGGGCGCGAGTCTGTTCCACAGGTTCCTTCATGCTGATCCTCCTTGCTGATCGCTCCGCCGTGCTGCTGGGATGAAGACGCGGAAGGTGCTGCCGGCGCCCGGCTCGCTCTGGACCTCGAGACGCGCGCTAAGCGCCGCGACGAGCATCCGCACGAGCGTCAATCCGAGGCCGACTCCGTCGCGGGCCATGGTCGCTGCCTGAGGTCCACGATAGAACCTCTCGAAGATCTGCGTTCGGACCTCGGGTGCCATGCCGACGCCGGTGTCACTCACCGCGACGATGACGGAGACGTCGTCGGCACCGACGGTCACTACGACCTGCCCTCCGTGCGGCGTATAGCGGATCGCGTTGGACACGAGATTGCCGAAGATGCTGAGCATTGCGTCGCGCTCGGCGAGCACCATGATGTCGCTCGCGGGCGAGGCGTATTGCAGGGCGATCTGTTTCTGCGACGCTGCGGCGCGCGCCCATTCGACCGCCAGATCGAGCGTCACGCCGAGCGTGAGGGGCGCGATGATGAGCGGAGCCGTCTCTTCGCTCGTCGCTGCTGCGAGATCGTCTGTCATGCGGACCATGCGTTGGACCGCCCCCGCGAGCCGTCGGTGCAGCGGTTCGACCATATCGGTCCGGCCGCTCGCGTAGTAGCGGTCGGCCATTTGCAGGGCTGCCGTCATCGCGGTCAGCGGCGTGCGCATCTCGTGCACGACGAAGCCGAGCACCGACGTCTTCTCGCGTTCCAGCTCCTCTGCGGCCTGCGCGCGTTGTTGCGCGAACGCGGCTTCCGTCTCGGCGAGACGCGTCCGCTCACCCAGCCGGAGCTCGAGATAGTGTCGATGCTGCACGCCGTACGTGATCATCACCTCGAGAAGGAACTGGTGGGCATCGTTCTGCGCGCGGATGCGCTTGGGAAATGACAGATCGGCGACGAGCCTGTCGAGGCTCTCGACGTGCAGGGCCAATATGTCCTCTGGGCCGAGGTCCTCATTGACGAAGAGTTGGCTCAAGAGCGAGGCGCGATACAGGGCGTCTTCGCTGCGGCTGCGAAGGTACTCAGCGAGCACATGCGGGTACTGGCTGGCGCTCGTGCCGATCAGCTTCGGCATCTCGGTCCGAAGCGTGATCATCGCACCCCCCGATTGGCCCTTCATGCAGCGACTGAGTTTACGTCCCTGATCATTGACCGCGCGTCTCTGAACGGACGCGCTGAATAGCGGCTGTGCGCGGCCGGCCCACAAAGACATCGATCGCAAGCAGATCATTGCGGACGAGATATACGAAGGCGTGCGCGTCCGCACTTCGGCGCTCCTCGGGGTAGTGAGACGCCTTGCGCCCCGCAAAAGACCTGATTTGTGGGCTAAATCGCGTTACCAAACCGTCATGCGGTCCGGGGCGAGTGCGACGAGGATTTTGGGCGGTGGCTTGTGGCGGGACAACTGGTCCCGACGCCAAGGGGGTGAGATCTCCATGGGCATCCAACGCAGCGATCAGGTCGCAAGGCCCTCCGTGCTTCTTGTCGAGGACGACGTGCTCCTCAGTAAGCTCATGGCGACGCTCGTCGAGGGGGCGGGGTACCAGTCGGTCACGATCGCCGATCACGATCAGATCGGCGACGCGATCGATCGGTGTGATCCCAAGTGCGTGATCCTGGACGGCGAGGTCGGCCGAACAGGTCGCTCGCGTTCGTGGGATGACGCGGCTGCCATCCGACGCGATCACCCGACGCTTCCGGTCTTGATGTTCACCGCCGATGCGGAGGCCCTGGCGGAGGAGCGCGCGGGCACCTCGCCACGCAGTCGCGACGCCGGCTTCGTGGGCGT
>JANNHF010000017.1:0-5025 GCA_031404235.1 Chloroflexota bacterium | reverse complement strand
GGAGGACTTCGCGCTGTCGAAGATCGAGAAGCTCCCCGTCTTCGTCCCGATCGACGAGAACGCGCACTTCGTCAAAGGCCTCGGCTGGCTCGAGGGCAAGGACGCGCGCGATGTCGCGCACGAGATCTCCGACGACCTGGGGAAGCGTGGGCGCCTGTTCCGCGAGCTGCCGTACACGCACAGCTATCCGATCTGCTGGCGGTGCAAGGAGGAGATCGTCTTCCGCGTCGGCGACGAGTGGTTCATCTCGATGGACGAGCTCCGGCCGAAGCTGAAGGAGGCCGCGGCGAAGGTCCGCTGGCTCCCCGCGCATACGGGCGATCGCATGCAGAACTGGCTCGACAACATGGGCGACTGGAATATCAGCCGCAAGCGCTACTGGGGCCTGCCATTGCCCTTCTATACGTGCGGGAAGGGGCATTTCTTCGTGATCGGTAGCCAGGAGGAGCTGCGCGAGCGTGCCGTGCGCGGCCTCGACAAGCTGGAGGAGCTGCACCGCCCCTGGATCGACGAGGTCGTCGTCGCCTGCCCCGAGTGCGGCGCGGAGAGCGCGCGCGTGAAAGAGGTCGGCGACTGCTGGCTCGACGCCGGCATCGTGCCATTCTCGACCCTTCGCTGGTGGGACGATCGCGCGTATTGGGAGAAGTGGTACCCGGCGGAATTCATCACCGAGAATCTCGAGCAGGTCCGCCTCTGGTACTACTCGCAGCTGTTCTTCAGCGTCGTTCTCACCGGGCGCGCCCCTTACGACGCGTGCCTCTCCAACGAGTTCGTGTACGACGAGAACGGCGACGAGTTCCACAAGACCGGCGACAACTTCATCGACTTCCCACAGGCGGCGGAGCGCGCTGGCGCCGACGTGGTGCGCTGGTACTACGCGCGGCACGGCGTCGGCGACAAGGTGCTCTTTGGCTACAACGTCCTCAGCGAGGTCAAGCGAAAGCTCCTCGTGCTCTGGAACACGTATTCGTTCTTCGTGACCTACGCGAACCTGGACGCGTTCGACCCGAGCGAGGCGCAGGTCCCTCTGGCCGAGCGCCCGATCATCGATCGCTGGCTGCTGTCATCGCTCGAGCGCCTGGTACGGGACTGCCGCGCTGCGCTGGATCAGTACGACGCGCAGACCGCCGCGCTGCGGATGGAGGCGTTCTGGGACGATCTGTCCACCTGGTACGTAAGGCGCAACCGAGCGCGCTTCTGGAAGACCGGATCGCGCCGCGACTCCCTCGCGGCGTACCAGAGCCTGTACGAGGCGCTGACGACGCTCGCGCGGCTCTTCGCCCCATTCATGCCCTTCCTCGCGGAGTCACTGCATCAGAACCTCGTACGTCACGCGGTGCCTGGCGCGGAGGCGTCGGTCCACCTCGCGTCGTACCCGGAGGCGCGCGTTGACCGGATCGACGATGATCTCGAGCGACGCATGCGCGCCGCGATGCGCGTCGTGTCGCTCGGTCGCACCGCGCGCTCCGCAGCGAAGACCAAAGTCCGCACCCCGCTGCCGAAGCTCATCGCGGTCTTCGATCCGAGCGACCGAGACCGCGGCGCGCTCGACGGTCAGGACGAGCTCGCGGCGATCATTCGCGACGAGCTCAATGTCAAAGCCTTCGAGGTGCGCGACCACGCCGAGGGCCTCGTCAGCGAGACCGTCAAGCCGGAGCTCAAGGCTCTCGGACCGAAGCTGGGCAAGGACCTGCCGCGCGTGCGCCAAGCGCTCGCGGACGGTCGTTACACCCGACGCGATGGCAACACCCTGGTCGAGGGCTTCACGCTCCTACCGAACGAGGTGCTGCTGAGCCACGAGGGCACGGCCGGGCACGCCGTCGGCCGTGACGCGGGCGCGGTCGCCGCGCTGGTCACAGAGACAACACCGGAGCTCGAGGCCGAGGGGCTCGCCCGCGAGCTCGCGCATCACGTGAACACCATGCGCAAGGAGGCCCGCCTCGATATCGCCGATCGCATCGCCCTGCGGTACGACGGCGGGCTTGCCGATGTCGTGGAACGGTTCCGAGAATTTCTCGAAGGCGAAGTTCTCGCGACGTCCGTGACGCGCGGTGTGACGGGTCGCGGTCATACGTGGGAGGGCGAGCTCAACGGGACGAAAGGCAAACTGGAGATAGAGCGGGCGTAGTCCGCGGCTGGCGGCTCTGGCTTCCGACTAGGGTGATACTTCGATGCCTGACGGCGACTCGCGCGAGTCAGCGAAGGGGAGGGAAGCGCCGATGCCGCTCTATCTGACGAGGTTCAACTACACGCCGGAGACCTGGGCGAGGCTGATCGGCAATCCAGAAGACCGACGGAAGGCGGCTCAGTCGTACATCGAGGCGGTCGGTGGGAAGCTTCAGGGGTTCTGGTACGCCTTCGGCACGCACGACGGCTATTGCCTTTGGGAGGCCCCCAACAACCTGTCCATGGCCGCGGTCGCGCTGGCGATCGGTGGCGGTGGTGCGCTCAGCTCATTCGAAACAACGGTCCTCCTGACCGTCGATGAGACGCTGGAGGCCCTGCGCAAGGCGAAGCAGATCACGTACCGAGCACCCGGCGCGTAGCGGCGCGCTCGCCCGGTCCCCGTAAGACCGCGCGGCGCAGCGCCGCCGCAACGAGACGCGGCGCGCGCCGCCGGGCGGGACCCGTGTGAGCCGTGCGCCAGGTCGGGTAGGAGAGCAGCGCGTGCGCGAGGGCGATCGCGTCTCCGGATCGGACGCGCAACGCGCCGCGGCGAGAGAGGTCGGTCATCGTGCGCGTGATCAGCGCGAGGCGCACGTTGTCGAGGTCTCGGAGTGGTGATGCGACCGACCGCGGCAGAGCGCCATCGACGAGCGTCTCGAGCAGCACCGACTCAAGTCGGTACTCGCGGTCATGCAGCGCGACCAGCTCGTTGAGGATCGACTCGGGCGATCCCGATCGCGGCCGCCAGCGTTCGACGCGTGCGATCTGCGCCGCCGCGCGACGGCGGAGCGCCTGCTCCACGAGTCGTTCCTTCGAGGACGCGTGAAGATACAGCGTTCGCGGCGCGACATGCGCACGCCGGGCCACATCCGTCATGCGAAGCGCGTGATAGCCCTGACGGGCCACCTCGCGTAATGCGGCGGTCTCGATCGCCGTGCCGGTGCGCGCGACCTTTCGTGCGCGTTCGTGTTGCACGTACGCCCGGGTATTCACTGCACGGACACTGTAGCGAATAAGGCGAGCGGCTCGACGCGACCACCCGTGCGCTGTTACTCTTGTCCTCTCTCATGACCGCACTTGCGTTCGTCTTCCCGGGGCAAGGCTCTCAGGCCGTCGGCATGGGCCGCGACGTGTACGAGACGTCGGCTGCGGCGCGCGCGATCTTTGAAGAAGCCGATCGCGTGCTCGGGTACAAGCTCTCCGAGCTGTGCTTCGCCGGTCCGGCGGAACGTCTGAATGAGACGACGGTCGCTCAGCCCGCGATCCTCTCGACCAGCGTCGCGCTCTTCGAGGCGATGGTGGAGTCGGTGACGCAGAAGATCGGGCGCCGCGTGACCGATGGCAGCGAGCCCCGTGGCGTGATGGCGCTGCCGGAGCACCTCCGCCCGGCGTTCGTCGCCGGCCACTCGCTCGGTGAGTTCACCGCACTCGTTATGGCGGGCGTTCTTCCGTTCGCGGACGCCTTGCGCCTGGTCGCTCAGCGCGGCATGCTCGCTTCGACCCGCGGCGCGCGCGGCGCTATGGCGGCGATCATCGGACTTTCGGCGGACGAGGTCGAGCGAGTGATCGCCGAGACCGTGACGCCGGGCAGCGTCGTCGTGGCGAACGACAACGGACCGATGCAGGTGACGATCGCCGGCGACGATGCGGGCATCCGCGCGGTCATTGACGCGCTTGAGACGCGCGGGGCGAGGAAGATCGTCCCACTCAAGATCTCGGCGCCCTTCCATTTGCCCGACATGGGTCGCATCGGTCCGGACCTGCGCGCGTTTATGCAGACCCTTCGCTTCCGCGAGCCGGTCGTGCCGATCGTCGCGAACGTGAGTGCTCTGCCCCTCTCTAGCGCGTTGGCCATCCAGGAGGCGCTCGTGCGCCACCTGTCGAATCGCGTCGAGTGGCTCAAGTCCGTTCGCTACATGGTCGAGCGCGGCGCATCGACGTTCGTCGAGATCGGCGCCGGACAGGTCGTGAACGGGCTCGTGAAGCGCATCGCGGACGTCAAGCTCGTGAACGTCTCGGACGCGGGCTCGCTCGCCGGTGCGCTGCGCACCCTCGCCGACCGCGCACACCACGTCATCGGGCGGTGACCCGGCGAGTCGTCGTCACCGGCATGGGTGCCGTGACGCCCGTGGGGCTGGACGTCGCGACCGCTTGGGACGCTCTCATCAAGGGCAAGAGCGGAGTGGGGCGTATCACGCGCTTCGACCCGTCGCCGTACGAGACGCAGATCGCCGGTGAGGTAAAGGGCTTCGATGCCCATGCCTACATGGAGCGCAAGGATGTCAGGCGGACCGATCGATTCACGCACTACGCCGTTGCCGCCGCGAGCCAGGCGCTGGCCGATGCGACGCTGGAGAAGCCAGCGGATCCGGAGCGCGTCGGCACCGTCATCGCCACCGGCGTGGGTGGTCTCGAGACGCTGATCGACGGGATCCTGCTGATGGAGCAACGCGGCCCGTCACGGCTGTCCCCGTTCCTGGTGCCGATGCTCATGGCGAACGCGGCGTCGGCACAGGTCGCGATGCAGTTCGGCCTGAGTGGTCCAAGCCTCACGCACGTGTCCGCCTGCGCCTCGAGCTCGCACGCGATCGGCGAGGGCGGCGACATCATCCGCCGCGGGCAGGCCGACGTCATGGTCGCGGGTGGCTCGGAGGCCGCCGTGCTTCCGCTCGGGATCGCCGCTTTCTCCTCGATGCACGCCACCAGTCGCCGCAACGACGCGCCCGAGGCGGCCTCGCGACCGTTCGACAAGGACCGCGACGGCTTCGTGCTGTCGGAAGGCGCCGCGGTGGTGGTCCTGGAGGAGCGCGAGCACGCCCGCGCCCGCGGCGCGCGCATCTACGGCGAGCTGGTCGGCTA
>JANNHF010000016.1:0-5091 GCA_031404235.1 Chloroflexota bacterium | reverse complement strand
GACGCCCGTCGCACGGTCGCGAACACCGAGGCCAAGTACCTCCAGCTACGGCATCTCTTCGAAGAGCTGGGGGCTCACCGCGTGTGGCTACAGACCGACAAGCTCAACGAATGGTCGCAGCGCGCGATGGAACGCCTGGGCGCTATCAAAGAGGGCGAGCACCGGGACGACCGGATCTCGCACGATGGCCGCATCCGCACCAGCGTTGTGTACGCCGTCACGCGCGCGGACTGGCCAGCGGTCAGCGCGCGCATTCGCGGGCTCCTCGCGCGGTGATATCCTGTTTCAAGTTGACTTCTCCTACCGGCGGGCCGTCCCTCTGCTCATAGCGGAGGCGCGCGTATAGCCGCTCCCGAACTGCGGATCAACGAGAGTATCCGCGTGCCTGCCGTGCGCCTGATCGGCCCGAACAATGAACAGCTCGGTGTCGTCCCGACGCAGCGCGCGCTCGCTCATGCGCAGGACCTCGGCTACGACCTCGTGGAGATCGCGCCGAACTCGACGCCGCCTGTCGCCCGCATCCTCGACTTCGGCAAGTACCGTTACGCCGAGCAGCAGAAGGCGAAGGAGGCGAAGAAGCGGCAGCGATCGGTCACCTGGAAAGAGATCCGCATCACGCCGAAGATCGATGACCACGACATCGAGACGAAGATCAAGTCCGCGTCGAGGTTCCTCGACGAGGGCGACAAGCTCAAGGTCACCGTTCGCTTCCGCGGCCGCGAGCTCGCGCACCCCGACCGCGGCCGGGTGCTCCTGCTCCAGGTCGCCGACCGCCTGAAGGACCACGGGATCGTCGAGCGCCTGCCGCTGCTCGAGGGCCGCTCGATGATCATGGTCATGAACCCGGTGCGGCGGGATGCGCAGGGCGCTCCGGCGCTTCCGCAGGCCCCTCAACCGACGACTGCTCCGGCCGCCGGCGCGGTCGCTCCCGCACCGAAGCCGTCCGCGCCATCCGCGCCGGCGCAGCCCGCGGCAGCCACTCCGCCAAGCGCTCCGTCCGCGGCGAAGCCACCGGCCCCGTCGCCGGCCCCGTCGCCAACGCCGGCTCCAGCGCGAGCGGCGCCGGCGACACCGGCTGGCGCCGCGCGCCCCGCGACGACTCCTTCTCCTGCCTCAGGCGCCGCGCCTCGTAAGCGAACGAACTAACCGGTACAATCAGCGTTCGCACTTCGCGCGAGGAGGCCTGCCGTCGTGCCCAAGATCAAGAGCCACAGCGGCGCCAAGAAGCGGTTCACGGCGACCGGGCGCGGCAAGCTAACGCGCATGAAGGCGTACAAAGGCCATCTCAACGCGCACAAGTCGCCGCGTCGGAAGCGGAGCCATGCTGGAAAGGCGCTCGTGGCCCGGGGCGACCTGCGGCTGATCCGCAAGATGCTGCCGCACCTCGTAGGGAAGTAGGAGAGGCATGACACGGATAAAGCGCGGGGTCGCTGCCCACAAGAAGCACAAGAAGCTCCTGAACGCCGCCGAAGGGCGCCGCGGGGCGAAGCACAAGCTTGTCCGACCGGCCCGCGAGGCAGCCCTGCACGCGCTGAACTACGCCTACCGCGACCGCCGCAAGAAGAAGGGCCAGTTCCGATCGCTGTGGATCGCGCGCATCAACGCCGCGTCGCGCGAGTCAGGCGTCTCGTACAGCCGGCTCATGGCGGCGATGCGATCCGCGGGCGTCCAGCTCGACCGCAAGGTACTGGCGGACATGGCCGTGCGCGACCCAAAGGTGTTCCGCCACTATGTCGATCTCGTGAGCCAGAAGAAGACCGGCGCAGCCAGCTCATAACGGCGACGACGGAGAGCAGTACGGCGTAAACGTCGCACAGGGAATGCGGGTACGGGCCCCACTCGGCACGCGATGGGGGTCAACGGACTGAGAGCCCGCAGCGACACGGAGCGCCTGAATTCGCTCCCGAGCCGATGCGCATGAAAGCGCATCCGAGTGGAGCCCGATAGAGCTCCTCACGAGTGTCCATCGGCGCGAGCCGATGGGAGATCGGGTGGTACCGCGGAGGCCCGCCTTCGTCCCGGACAGTGCGAAAGCACACGGGCGGAAGCGGGTCTTTGATTGCGAGCTCACGGGAGAGACCCGTGTTCTCGACAGAAGGGATCGTATGGCGGCGGGACCGGACGACCTGAGAGCGCTCGCGGACCGCGCCGTGGCGGAGATCGCCGCTTGCGCTGACGATGCCGCACTCGAGGCGGCACGCGTCCGCTACCTGGGACGGAAGGATGGCGAGGTCACCCGGGCCACCAAGGCGATCGCCACGCTGCCGGCGAACGACAAGCCGGCCTACGGCGCGGCCCTGAACGAAGCCAGGGTGCGGATCGAGGGGGCGCTCGAGAACCGCGGCTCGGCGCTGCGCCACGCCAGGGTCGATCACGACCTGGGCGAGCGTCAGGACCTCACGCTTCCCGGCCGGCCCGCGCGCATCGGTCGCCTGCACCCCGTGACCGCCGCGATGCGCGACGTATCCCGCATCTTCGCCACGATGGGATTCGAGACGGTCGAGGGACCGGAGATCGAGACCGACTACTACAACTTCGAGGCGCTCAACATCCCACCGGGGCATCCCGCGAGGGAGAAGTGGGACACGCTGTGGGTCTCGAACCCACTGGGTGATGACCCGAAGAAGCCGCTGCTCGGCCGCACGCACACCTCGCCGATGCAGGTGCGCATCATGGAGCAGCGGAGGCCGCCGATCCGCGTCGTGGTGCCGGGCCGCTGCTACCGGTACGAGGCGACCGACGCGATCCACGAGAGCGTCCTTCACCAATACGAAGGGCTCGCGATCGACGAGAAGCTCACGATGGCCGACCTGAAGGGCGTCCTCTACTCGTTCGCTCGCCAGTACTTCGGCAGCCAGCACAAGGTGCGGTTCCGTCCGGACTACTTCCCGTTCACCGAGCCGTCCGCGGAGATCGCCTTCAGCTGCGTGATCTGCGAGGGCAAGGATCCGCGGTGTCACACCTGCGGCGGGGACGGATGGATCGAGGCCGCAGGCTGCGGCATGGTGCATCCGGACGTGCTGCGGCGCGTCGGATACGACCCCGACCGTTACCAGGGCTTCGCGTTCGGCGGCGGGCTCGAGCGACTCGCGATGGTGAAGTCCGGCACACCCGACATCCGCCTCTTCGCCCAGAACGACCTGCGGTTCCTCGAGAGCCTGTAGATGCTGATCCGAGTTCCGCTGTCATGGCTGCGTGAGTACGTCGACGTGACCATTCCGGTCGATGACCTTGCCCATCGCCTGCACATGTCCGGGACCGAAGTGAAGGGCATCGAGCGCAAAGCCTGGGACAAGATCTGGGTCGGCCGGGTCGCTGAGCTCGCCAAACATCCGAACGCCGACAAGCTGAGCCTGGCGACGGTGGACTACGGCGAGGGCCGACGCAAGATCGTCGTGACCGGCGCGACCAACCTGAAGGCGGGGTCGACGGTCGCCTACGGAGAGATTGGCGCGGAGTACATCGACGGGCACACCGGCGAGCGCATGGTCATGAAGCCAAAGGACATGCGCGGGATCAAGAGCGAGGGGATGGTCCTCTCGGAGAAGGAGCTCGGGCTGGGGGAGGCCCACGAGGGGATCCTGTTGCTCGACGACAAGCTCCCCGTCGGCGCGCCGCTCTCGGAGACGCTCGGAGAGACCGTGCTGCTCCTCGAGCTGCAGCCGAACCGGCCCGACTGCCTTGGGATCGTCGGCATCGCGCGAGAGGTGTCCGCGCTCCTGGGTCAGCCGCTGCGAGAGCCTGCCGGCGCTCCGCTCGGACAGAGCGTGCCCAAGGGACTGGACGTTCGGATCGAGGACGCCCTCGCGTGTCCGCATTTCGCGGCGGCGCGCCTGGACGACGTCCGCAGCGGCCCATCGCCGGAGTGGATGCAGCAGCGTCTGGTCGCCGCGGGGATGCGACCGATCTCGAGCGTCGTCGACATCACGAACTACGTGATGCTCGAGCTCGGGCAGCCGCTTCACGCCTACGACCTGCGTGAGGTGAAGGGCGGGACGCTCGTCGCCCGGCAGGCGCGACCTGGTGAGCGCCTCCGGACGCTCGATGGCACGGAGCGCGCGCTATCCGAGGGCACGCTGGTCATCGCCGATGAGGAGCGCGCTCTCGGGCTCGCCGGGATCATGGGCGGCGAAGATTCCGAGATCCGTGCCGATACGACCACAGTGGCACTCGAGTGCGCATCGTTCGATCCGCGAGGCATCGGCACGACCGCGACAAAGCTCGGTCTGCGCGGCTCGTCTGGCAGCGCCGCGGCGCGGCGGTTCTCCTGGCAGCTGAGTCCCGATCTCGTGCCCATCGCCTTGGCTCGAGCGATCCAGCTGCTGCGCGAGCACGCCGGTGCCCGATACGTAGGCACGGTCGATCGCTACCCGCATCCGCGACCGCCGGTCGAGGTCCGTCTCCCGTTCACGAAGTTCGCGCGCCATCTCGGAATGGACATCACGCGCAAGGAAGCCGTCGGCGCTCTGCAGGGTCTCGGATTCGCGGTGTCGGACGCCGGCGAGTCACTTGTCGCGCGCCCGCCCGTCGTGCGCACCGACATCGCCATCCCCGAGGACATCGTCGAGGAGGTCGCGCGCATCGTCGGCTACGACCGGCTGCCGACCCGCGTGCCCGACGGACCGTTGCCGCTCGTCGAAGCGCATCCACTCCAGGAGTTCCGCGAACGCCTGCGCGATGCGCTCGTCGGGATGGGTCTGCAGGAGACGCTGTCGTATTCGCTCATCGATCCAGTGTGGCTCGAGCGGCTCAGCGCCGACGGAAGCGCGATCGCGCCCTGCCCGCTTCGTATCCAGAATCCGACGACCCCGGCGCAGTCCGCGGCACGCCCCACGCTGCGAGCGAGCCTCCTCGACACCGCCCGGCGCAATCTTCGACATCGCGACGGCATCGCCATCTTCGAGATCGCGCCCGTGTATCTGCCACGCGAACACGATCTCCCGGAGGAGCGTTGGACCGCCGCGGTGCTGCTCGCGGCTCGAAGCCGGCGCCGTTCACCACGAGCAGGTCGGCGTCCTCCATGGACTCCGCCTGCTTCGCCGACGGGGCGAAGTCGTGCGGGTCAGCTCCCAGGGGCATGATCACCTCGAC
>JANNHF010000015.1:0-3256 GCA_031404235.1 Chloroflexota bacterium | reverse complement strand
CCCCCTCCGTCGTCTGGAGGCGGCTGTCCGGCGCACTCACCTATTGATTATCGCGTAAGCGGCGGGTGCAAATTCACGTCGATAGTCAGTCCAGCGGGTGGCGCCACCTCAGGCCAGGAAAACGCGCGTAGTCACGATCGGTCGTGATCCACTCACTTCCGCTCTCGATCGCCAACGCAGCGAGATAGGCGTCCGGCACGAGGTTTCCCTTCACTCCGGTCTCGCGGCAAAGGCGGCCGAATATCTCCCAGTGGCGCTCCGCCGGCGACACGACAACGCAATTCGACCGAGAACGGAGGGCTTCGACAGCCGCGAGAGCACGTTCGATCGGCATCGGTGAGTCGAATGCCCGTGGGTTCGTGACCACCCGCAAGAAGCCGCTCAGAACGAGGTCGCACATGCCATACGCGGATTCGGACTCCACCATTCGACGCAGCCAGTCGCGGTGCTCAGCATGACGTGCCGCGCCTTCCGCGTGCGCGTACACGAGGACGTTAACGTCGACGAGGAGCAACCGTCCCCTCCATGACATCAAGCAGGGCAGCGCTGTCGTCGAGATCGACGCCCGGCCGCAGTCCCCCCTTGAACGTGATCACGCGGAACGCCGGAGCCTTGGCGCGACCATCGCCAGCCGACGTGCGTGCCAGGAACTGCCGCACCGCGTCCTCCACGACCGCGGTGAGCGTGCGCCCGCGTGCAGCTGCGTGCTTTTTGAGATCTCGCAGCAGACGGTCGTCAAGCCGGATCGTCGTTCTCAACGCACCGAAGCATCACGGGATGTCATCAATATGTCAACCTCCCCCTAACCCCACGCTCGCGCGGCCATCTCGTTAGTAGCGAGTGGCTCCCGTGAAGGTGAAGGCCGCGAGACGCAGCGCTGGCACGCGCTGGCTTGAGGTTGTCAGACCGAACTGCTCGGCGGGCACGAGGAGACGCAGATCCTTACCGATCGCACTCACTCCGCTCCAGGCCTCGTGGTACGACTGCGTGAAGCGCAGATTCTTGATCGGGTAGGCGATCTCGCCGTTCTCGATCGCGAACGTGCCGTCGCGCGTCATGCCGGTCACGATCGTGCGCAGCTGGTGCACCCAGCGCGTGTAGTGGAAGCGGGTCACGAGAAGGCCCTTCCTGACGCCCTTCACCAGCTGCTCGTGCGACGCATCGCCGGCCTCGAGGCGCGCGTGCATCGGCGCGGACGGCATGAAGGGATTCGGGGGCATGGCGTGACCGGTGTTGGGCACGCCGGCGCGGTGCGCAGTGCCGGAGTCGTACACGATCCCGCGCGCGACCCCGCGCTCGAGCAGCGTCACGCGCTCGCTCGGCTGTCCCTCGAAATCGAAGGCTCGTGGCAGGCCCTTTGGATCGAACGGGTCGTCAACGAGCGTGATCGCGCCGGTGACCTGCTGGCCGATCTTCCCACCGACGAACGACCGCCCCTCCTCCACCGCGAGCCCTGTGAAGTGGCCGCTCAGGAACCCGACCATGTCGCGCACGCAGTACGGCTCGAGCACGACTTCATACGTCCCCGGTCCCATGTCGCGTGGCCGCTGCGCCCGCACGGCCTTCGTCACGGCTTCGCGCGCCGCGCCATCGATGTCGAGGACGCCGAAGTCGGGCGACACGCGTTGCGCGAAGGCGGACCCGTCATCGCCGATCGCGGCGATCTGCACCTCGGCGAGCGTTTCCGGTGCGTAGGCCCACGTGCCGGTGGTGCTCGCGATCGCGAGCTCCTGCACGTTCGACGACACGAAGCCGGCGCACACCAGCTTCTCCGCTCTCGCGGCGTCGCACAGGACCTTCGTCGCGCGCGCACGGTCCATCGGCGTCGCCTCGGCGGTGCGTTCGACGTACGCGGACGGCGCAGCGGAGATCGCACGCGGCTCTGGGATGCCGCCGAACGTAGGGTCCTCGGGCGCGCGGCGCGCGAGATCGCTTGCGGCCTCCGCAGCGCGGCGGATGCCCTCCTCATCGAGCCGGTTCGTCGTCGCGCTCGCGTAGCGCTTCCCGACGACGACGCGGATGCGCACCTCGGCCTCGCGCGAGCTGACGTTCTGATGGATGGCCGCGTTCGCGAAGCGCGTTAGCGACGTCGTGTGCGCGACCACGAGCGCCTCGGCCTGATCGCCGCGCGCCGCCGTGAGTGCGCGCTGGGCTATCGCGCGGAGCTCGGGCTCGCCGAAGTCGTTTCGCGATCGGGCGTCTTCGCGGATGACCTCGGTCACTTCATGACCCCGACCTTGACGTTACGGAAGCGCGCCGGCGCCGCGCCGTGCCCGGTGTGCGCGCCCTGGCCGGGCTGGCCCTTGCCGCAGTTCGGCGTCCCCCACATCACCCACTCGCTCTCGGAGCACACGGCGTCGCAGCTGCCCCAGAATTCCGGCGTGATCCCGGTGTAGGTCGGATTGCGGACCATGTCGCCGCGCTTGCCCTTCTTGACCTCCCACCCGATCTCGGTGCCGAACTGGAAGTTGAAGCGTTTGTCGTCGATCGACCACGAGCGGTTCGTGTCCATGAGGATCCCGTCGTCGGTGTCGGCGATGAGATCGTCGAGCGTGCCGGCGTTTCCCGGCATCACCGAGACGTTGGTCATGCGGATGATCGGCACGCGAGCCCAGCCGTCGGCGCGCATCGTTCCGTTCGAGCGCGTGCCGAGCGCGGCGGCGGTCTCGCGGCTCATGAGGTAGCCGACGAAGAGCCCGGCCTTCACCGCCCAGCCTTCCGACGCCGGCACGCCCTCGTCGTCGAAGCCGAAGGTGCCGAGGCCGCCGGGCGAGGTCGAGTCGATGCGGATGTTCACCTGATCGGAGCCGTAGCGGAACGAGCCGAGCTTGTCGGTCGTGAGGAACGACGTTCCCGCGAACGCGGCTTCGCTGCCGAGCGCGCGGTCAAGCTCGATGGGATGCCCGCAGCTCTCGTGGCACTGCAGCGACAGCTGATTGCCGGCGAGGATCACGCTCGTCCGGATGTCCTGCGGGCACGGCTTCGCCTTCAGGAGCGCGAGCGCCTCGTCGGCGACCCGCGGGGCGTTGCCGACGAGGTCCCACTTCGTGAGGACCTCCCAGCCGCCGGAGTTCTGATAGCGGAGACCATCGGGATAGGTGCGGATCTGCAGCTCTCCGTCGCCGACGACCTCGGCGGCGATGCCGCCACCGACCTCGGTGATGCGCTGCTGGATATCGGCGCCCTCGGTCGAAAGGAAGAGCTTGTCCTCTCGCCAGATCGCGTACGCGGCGCGCGTCGTGCGCAGGCCTTTGCG
>JANNHF010000014.1:0-1641 GCA_031404235.1 Chloroflexota bacterium | reverse complement strand
GTTTGATCCTCGCGATCGTCGTTGCTCTTGGTCTCGCATTCTCGACCAACATCGCCGCCGGCACGGCCAACGCCTGCGACCCGCAAGGCAGTGGCGGCTTCTGCTAGCACTTGTGACCACGGGCCGTAGCCAAAGGGTATTTCGGCCGACCGAGACAGAAACGGGCACCTGGGCCCGCGCGGACCCCCGACCGGCATAGCCCCGGTCTCGGTCCGAATCTGCTCGGTAAAGCCTCGTTTGACCTGACACTTGCTCAGACGTAAAGTGCCCGGCAATGCCCGCCGTCCGTTCCCCCATGGTCGCCGACGTTGGCGCACGCATCCGCTCGCTGCGCACGGCGAAGGGCCTGACCCAAGCGCAGGTCGCGGAGCCGAACTACACCAAGGCCTACATCTCGATGCTCGAATCGGGTCGCACGCGTGCCTCGATGAAAGCGCTGGAGCACATCGCCGCCGTCCTCGGCGTCAAGCCGGCGGATCTGCTGGGTGGCGTCGCGGCCCCCGGGACGCCGCAGTACCAGCTCCTCGAAGCCCGCCGCTGCATCGAGCAACAGCGGGCGGCTGACGCGATACCGATCCTCGAGGCGCTCGAAGAGGGTCTGGGCGCGTCCGATCAGCTCGTCCGGCTTCGCTACCTCGCGACGGCCTACAACCTGACCGGACAGCCGAAGCAGGCATTTCCGCTCATCGAGCGAGCACAGCGGATGGCGGAGCTCCTCGCGGACGAGGAAGAGAAGGTCCGCGTCAATGCGGTGCTCGCGAGTGCCTATTCACGCACCTACGCGTACGAGGAGGCACTGCGGTTGCTCCGCGACATCGTCGCCGCCTGCGAGAAAGGCATCCCCAACGACCCGGCCTTCCATTTTCGGCGGCTGGTCGAGCTTGCCCTCGTACTGACGAACCTGCGTCAGCCGAAGCAGGCCCTCGCGGCGTACGAGCGCGCCGTCACCCTGTCTGAAAAGTTCCCCGATCGACCCGCGCTCGGAAACCTCTACGCCGGGATGGCGAAGACGTATCAGGACGAGGGCGACCTTGAGGCCGCGATCGTCTACAACCAGAAGAGCCTCCAGATCTTCGAGGAGCTTGGGTTGTTCGACCAGGTCGCCTGCGCGCTCGACAACGCGGCGCTGCTGTACGCGGAGTACGGCAACCGCGAACGGGCACGCGAATGTCTGACGCGTGCCGCGGCGCTGGCCGTGGAGATACAGCGCGACGGTACGCTCGCCTCGATCAAAGCCTCCGAGGCCGAGGTGATGGCGAAGGTCGATCCGAAGCACGCGCTCGAAATGGCGCAGGAAGCGCTGAAATTCGCGCGGAAGGTGGACCAGCCCGACGCGCAGGTGCGACTACTCGTGCTCCTCGGCGAGCTGCGCTTGACATCGAACGCGGCCGCGGCGCGCCGGTCGTTCCAGGAAGCGCGTCAGCTATCCGAAGAGAACGCGCCACATCTGCTTCGCGTGATCTTCGACCGCTGGTCGCACGCGGCCGAGTCCACCGGGGACAGCGAAGAGGCGCTGCGGCTCGCGAGGCGCGCGCTGGAGACAGCTCGCACATAGCCCGCGGTCCTGCCCGTAGCCTCTTTCCTATGACACTGACCGCCGCCCTCGTGCGCGAACGCGTGCGCGGCACGATCCTCGAGCGG
>JANNHF010000013.1:0-6003 GCA_031404235.1 Chloroflexota bacterium | reverse complement strand
GCTCGGGCGGCGTCGTACGGATCCACCCGCGCACGACATCGTCCACCTCGACCTCGCTCCCGCCGCGCTGCTCGGCGGCCGCCTCGCTCTCGTCGCGCGCGGACGCGCCCGCGAGCTCGCGCAGGGTCTCCGGCACCATCCGCACGAAGGCGAGGAGCATCGAGTCCGCGGCCTCGCTCCAGTTCATCCGATCGCGTCGATGCCGGTCGCGAAACGCCCGATGATCAGCTTCTGGATCTGGGTGGTGCCTTCGTAGAGACGGTTCACGCGCGCGTCGCGCCAGAGGCGCTCGACCGGGAACTCATCGGAGAAGCCGTAGCCGCCGTGGATCTGGATCGCGTTGTCGCAGGCGCGCTGCGCGATCTCGCCGGCGTAGAGCTTGGCGATGCTCGTCTCGCGCGTGCTCGCGACTCCCTTGTTCTTGAGATGACCGGCGCGATAGACCAGCAGCCGCGCGGCTTCGGTCTCGACGACCATGTCGGCGATGAGCTCCTGCACCAGCTGGTGCGCGGCGATCGGCTTGCCGAAAGCGTGGCGCTGCGTCGCGTAGGCGACCGATGCGTCGATCGCGGCCTGAGCCTGTCCGACCGCTCCCGCGGCCACCGAGTAGCGACCGGAGTCGAGCGCGGCCATCGCGATCTTGAAGCCCTCGCCGACCTCTCCGAGGCGCATCGCGTCGGGAACGCGCACGTTGTCGAGCATCAGCTCGCTCGAGTCCGACGAGCGGAGGCCGAGCTTTCCGTGGATCGCCTGGCTCCCGTAGGGGCTCTGCTCGCGGTCGATGAGGAACGCGGTGATGCCCTTGTGGCCCTTGGATGGATCCGCGTTCGCGAAGACGAGCGCAAGCTTCGACACCGAGCCGTTCGAGATCCACATCTTGCGGCCGTTCAGGATCCAATCGTTGCCGTCGCGCTGCGCGGTGGCCTGCAGACGTGTCGCGTCGCTTCCGACCCCCGGCTCGGTGAGGCCGAAGCAGCCGATCACCTCGCCCTTGCACAGGCGGGGCAGCCAGGTGCGCTTCTGCTCTTCGGTGCCGAACTTCAGGATCGTGATCTCCACCAGCGAGATCTGGACCGACAGCGTCGTTCGCACCGACGAATCGGCGCGTCCGATGGCCTCGGTGATGATCGCGTGCGAGATGAAATCGACGCCCATGCCGCCGTACTCCTCGGGGATGGGGCCGCCGAGGAATCCGATCGGCGCCATCTTCTTCAGCACATCCCAGGGAAAGCGCTCGGCGCGGTCGCGCTCGCGCGCGCCGGGCGCGATCTCACGATCGGCGAACTCGTTCGCGAGCTTGTGGATCTGCTGCTGCTCCGGGGAGAGGTCGAAGTCCATTGACGCAGACTATCGAACCTAGACTTTGCGCGTGCGCGTTGGCGTGTACTTACCGATCCTCAGCGCGGCGAGCCGAGACGCGATCCTCGCGTACGCGCGCGCGGCCGAGCGCTCGGGTTCGATTCGCTCTGGACGAATTCGCACACGGCCGTGCCGGTCACGTTCGAACCGCGGTATCCGTACAGCGACGATCATCGGCCGCCGTGGAACGCCACCAGCACATGGCTCGACGCGATGACGACGCTGAGCTTTGTGGCCGCGGTCACCGAACGGATCCGCATCGGCGTGGCAGTCGTGCCGCTCATCACGACCGATCCGCTGACGCTTGCGAAGCAGGCGGCGACGATCGACCTGCTATCGAACGGGCGCTTCGAGCTGGGCATCGGTGGCGGTTGGCTCACCGAGGAAGGCCGCGCGCTCGGTCACCCGACCGATCACCGCACCGCGCGGATGGAAGAGACGATCGCGATCCTGCGGAAGGCGTGGGGTCAGCAGACGTTCGAGCACGGCGGGCGTTTCTGGCAGCTACCGCCGCTCGGCATCAATCCAAAGCCGCCGCAGGGGGCTCGCCTGCCGCTTTGGATCGGTGGCCACGGTGACGAAGCGGTCCGAATAGCTGCCGATCGTCTTTGAACCTTGCGGAGGCCGAGGGCCGCTGGCTCGAAGCCACGGTCGAGATGCGTGACGCGGGGGCGGACCTGCTCGTCATCATGCGCCGCTACGACGACCGCACAGTCGACGATCTCACACGCTTCGCGGCGGAGGTCCTACCCGCGTTCGCGGACTAGCGACGCGGCGAATCTAGAATTGACCTTGTGCTCGCGACGCTGCGCACCAGCCGCCCCGCGCAGGCCGCTGTCGTTGTTGCTTTTGTCTTGGCCGGCGCGTTCGGCTGGTGGACGATCTCGCCACTCTTCCTCACGAGCACTTTGAATGAGGACCTGCCGCGAGCGAGCGGCACGGTCGCGCCGGCAGCGTCGGTCGCGGCCACGGCCACCGCGAGCGCCGCGCCCGCGGGTCCCAAGGTCCTCGCGCTGGGACAGCTGCAGCGCGTCGACGATCTGCACCGGGGCACCGGCCCGGTGTCGCTCGTCGAGGTCGACGGCAAGACGTTCGTGCGCTTCGAGAACGTCGCGATCCAGAACGGGCCCGATCTTCACGTGTATCTCGGGCGTGGCATGGGCGGCGCGTACGACGGCGGTCGCGATCTCTACTTGGGCGCACTGAAGGCGACCAACGGCAGCTTCAACTACGAGCTTCCCGGTGGGACCACCGTCGGCGACTACAAGTCGGTCGTCGTGTGGTGCCGCGCGTTCACCGTGCTGTTCACTTGGGCGGATCTGCGCTAGTCGCCGGCGAGCCGGCGCAGTAGGTCCGGGCTGAGGTCGCCCGTGCAGATCTCTTCCGCCGGGCCACGCATGTGCAGCTCACCGTCGTCGGCGATGGTGATCCCGAGCTTGCCGCCGGGCATCGACACGGTCACATCGCGGTCGACCAGTCCCCTGCGGTGACACGCCGCGACGACCGCGCAGCTCGACGATCCGGACGCGAGCGTGTGACCCGCGCCGCGCTCCCAGATGAGGATCCGCACGTCGTCCCGCGACACGACCTGCGCGAACTGGACGTTCGTGCGCTTCGGGAAGGCGGCATGGCGCTCGATCTTCGGGCCTAGCGCGTGGACGTCGACCTTCGTGAGATCCGGAACGAGGACGACGCAGTGCGGGTTCCCCATCGACACCGAGGTCACTTCGATCCGCCGGCCGTCGACCTCGATCGCGTCCAGCGCATCGAAACGCGCGCGCCCCATATCCACGGTGATCTGCGCGACCCGACCGCCGTCGTGTTCCAGCGCGCACGTGACGCGGCCGCCGGTCGTGTGCAGCGTGAAATGGTCCCGGTCCGTGTACCCGTGGTCGCGCAGGAACTTCGCGAAGATGCGCACGCCGTTCCCGCTCGTCTCGGCCTCGCTGCCGTCCGGGTTGAAGATCCGCAACCCGAAGTCCGCGCCGTCGCCGGGCGACAAGAGCAGGATCCCGTCGGAGCCGACGCCCAGATGGCGGTCGCAGATGAGGCGGACGGCCTCGGGCGTGACCGCGAATGGCACCTTGGCGGGATCGATCACGATGTAGTCGTTGCCGAGGCCGTGTGACTTCACGTAGTGAGGCACCCTACCCATCATCGCTGCTCGAGATATTCCTCGTCGCGCTCCGGCAGTGGCTCGACGACGCGACGTACGCGGAGATCGTCGCCTCTGCCAGTCGCTGCCGGGTCCGACGAGCAGCGAGGTCGGGATCGCGATCGGACTGTTGCGCGGCGGAGGTGCCGGTGCATTCCTCGCGTGGCTCGGCTTTCGTCGTCACGATCGCGCATAGCATCGGTCGTGCGATGGCCTTTCCCGCAGACCTCTTCCCCGACACGGCGCGCCTGACGGATCGGAACACGCTCGCGATCGCCGGCTGCGATCTCGTCGCGCTCGCCGCGGAGTACGGCACGCCGCTCTACGTGTACGACGAGGCGACGATCCGTGCGCGCGTCCACTCGTTCATCGAAGCCGTCGCCGACGGCTACCCCGGCCGCGCGACGGTCTGCTACGCGGCGAAGGCGTACAGCGCGCCGTGGCTGCTGCGACTGCTCGCGGCGGAAGGGCTGGGGCTCGACGTCGTATCCGGCGGCGAGCTGCAAGCCGCGGTGCGCGCCGACTTCCCGCGCGACCGCGTCCTCTTGCACGGCAACAACAAGAGTGAGGACGAGCTGCTGCTCGCCACCGCCGAAGGCGTGAGCCGGATCGTCGTCGACAACCTGGACGAGATCACGCTCCTCGCGCGCGTCGCCGCCAAACGCGCTGCCCCGACCGCGGTTCTCCTGCGCGTCGGGCCCGGTGTCGATGCGCACACGCACGCGCACCTGCTCACCGGAGCGGAGGACACCAAGTTCGGCCTGGACATCGCGAGCGGCGCGGCGGAAGCCGGCGTGCGTGCCGTGCTCGCGCGGCCGAAGCTCGAGCTACGCGGCTTCCATGCGCACATCGGCTCGCAGATACGCGACATCGATCCGTATCGCGAGTCGGTGGAGCGCCTGTTCGCCTTCGCGGCCGACATGCGCCGCAAGACCGCCTTCGTTCCTCGCGAGATCAGCCCTGGCGGTGGCTATGGGGTGCGCTACACCATGGACGATCCGGAGACCCGGCCCGCAGACATGATCCGCGAGGTAGCGCGGATCGTCGCCGACGCCGCGCGTCGCCACGGCTTCGCGGAACCGCTGCCCGATCTCACGATCGAGCCGGGGCGCTCGATCATCGCGCCAGCAGGCGTTGCGCTCTACCGCGTCGGGTCGGTGAAACGCGGTGCGCGCACGTACGTCGCCGTGGACGGCGGCATGGCGGACAACATCCGGCCCACGGCGTACGGCGCGAAGTACACGGCGGTGCTCGCGAGCCGGGTGCGCGACGACGACGTGACCGACGTCGCGCTCGCGGGCAAGTACTGCGAGAC
This sequence comes from Chloroflexota bacterium, assembly GCA_031404235.1. Taxonomy (GTDB): domain Bacteria; phylum Chloroflexota; class Limnocylindria; order P2-11E; family P2-11E; genus CF-39. The sequence continues at coordinate 1,174 of JANNHF010000013.1, read as the reverse complement.
CGGTGACATCCTCATCCAGCACGTCGCGCTGCCGCTCCCACGCGTTGGCGAGGTCATCGCGGTGCCCGTCTCGGGCGCCTACCAGCTGGCGATGGCGAGCAACTACAACCTGGCGCCACGTCCTGCTGTGGTCGTCGTCGCGGACGGGAAGGCGCGCCTGGTGCGGAAGCGTGAGAGCTACGACGATCTGCTGGCGGCAGAGGTCGGCTGAGGGGCGCCGATGCGTCGGCGCCCCTCAGCTCGTCAGCGGGCGGCCGCGGGTCGTGTGGCGGTCGGCTCCGTGGTTGCCGGCTCGTCGCGGACGCAGTTGAAGGCGTCCATGATCCGGAGCTTCTGCTCGCGCGTGATGACATCGTTGTCGACGAGACGAGAGAGTAGCGCGTTCAGCTTGACGCAGAACCGACGGTGATGGTCGCCGTCGCGATCCGGACGACCTCCGTCCACCGTCACGGTCTGGACCAGGTCCGGGACTGACGCGATCGAGATGGCCTCGGGCGCGAATACCGCGGCGTTCGCGCCAGAGGCGAGAAGCGTGGTGCCAAGCACGATGGTCGCGAGGAGGATCGTGATCCGCTTCGTCAGCTGCGCCATTGTCGTTGCCTCCGGTGTTATTTGTCCGTAGGAACGAAGCAACGACTGCTGGCGATAGCGGCCTTCGCGACTTCTTACACGGAGTTAACGGGCCGCTCCCCCGGCGACGGGTCAGCTCCAAGAGGCGACGCTGTCTAGAAGAAGCTCAGAGTGCCCGACAGCACGGCGAGCACGGCCGTCACGGTGACGATGCTCACGAGAGTGCTGACCACGACGACATCGCTCACGAATCGTGGCCGCGCGTCGAACTGCGTCGCGGTCAGGATCGTGAACACCGCCGTCGGCATCGCGGCGCCGACGATCATGACGTCCCGAGCAATGCCGCTCATACCCAGTGCGATCGTCAGCGCCCATCCGACGAGAGTGCCGATGACGAGGCGGGTCACCACCGCGGCCGACACCAGCCCGCGCTGCTCGATCCGCGCCGTGCCCGCGAAGTGCATACCGAGGACGAGCAGCATCAGCGGGATCGCCGCCTGTGAGGGAAGCGCGTCAGCCGCCGCCGGCCGAGCTCGCGCCGTCGTGCGGCGCCAACGGCGTTCTCGGCGTACTGCCCGGCACGATGGGGCTTCTCCAGGCCACC
>JANNHF010000012.1:0-3031 GCA_031404235.1 Chloroflexota bacterium | reverse complement strand
TCATGAGCGGCCGGATCTGCTCCATGGAGATGAACCACTCGTCGTCGACGCGGAAGACGATCTCCTCCTTGCAGCGCCAGCAGATCGGATAGGAGTGCGTGTACGGCAGCTCGCGGAAGAGGCGGCCGCGCGACCGCAGGTCGTTCGCGATCTCGTGCGCGACGTCGCGCGCGTCCTTGCCCTCGAGCCACCCGAAGCCCGCTTTGAAGCGCGCGTTCTCGTCGATGGGGACGACGACGGGAAGCTTCTCGGTCTTCGACAGGGCGAAGTCCTCGGCGCCGCAGCCGGGCGCGATGTGCACGATGCCGGTGCCCTCGGCTTCGCCGACCTCGTCCCACGGGATCACGCGGTGCCCCGGCTTGGTCTGCGCGCCGACCGGCAGGTCGTCGAACGGGCCGGAGTAGCGGAGGCCGAGAAGCGTCTTCCCCTTGAACGTCTCGAGCAGCTCGGCGTCGTGCCACTGCGTGTGTTTGAAGACCGCCGCCGAAAGGATGAGCACCTCCGGCGCCGAGGCGCCGTCCGCACGGACGCGCACGCGCGCGTAGTCGAGATCCGGATGCACCGCGAGCGCGACGTTCGCCGGCAGCGTCCACGGTGTCGTCGTCCACGCGAGGAACGATTCCTCTAACTGGGGCTCGGCCGGGGCCGCACGCTCGCTGCGGCTCGCTGACAGGGGCCCCTCCCCCTGAGCCGGGCCCGGCCGCACGACCGGGAATCTCACGTACAAGGACGTGTGCGTCATCTCCTTGTACGAGCCGGTCATCTCGTGCTCAGACAGCGCCGTGCCGCAGCGGGCGCACCAGGGCATGGCGCGGTGGCCCTTGTAGAGCCAGCCCTTTTCGTGGCACAGCTTGAGCACGTGCCAGATGTGCGAGATGTTGTTGTCGGTGTACGTGTAATAGGAGTCGCCCCAGTTCATCCAGCGGCCGAGGCGGATGTCGTGCTTGGTGATCACCGCGGCGGACCGATCGACCCGCGCACGGCACGCACGCGAGAAGCGATCGATGCCGTACGACTCGATGTCGCGTTTGCTGTTGAGGTTCAGCTCGCGCTCGACCTGCACCTCGACCCACAGGCCCTGGCAGTCGAAGCCGCTCTGCCAGCGCAGGTCGTGACCCTGCATGGCCTTGTACCGCTGGTAGAGATCCTTGTAGGTGCGCCCCCACGCATGATGGACACCCATCGCCTCGACGTTCGCGGTGATCGGACCGTCGATGAACGAGTACCGCGGCCCAGCGGCGTTCTTCTTCTTGAGCGCCTCGAACGGCTGGTCGCGCTCCCACAGCTCGAGCACCCCGTGCTCCAGCTCCGGGAGGTCGAACGACGATCCCACCGGTGTGAATCGCATCTTCCCGTTCGTCGCGGTCACTTCGCTCCTTCGGTCGCCGACCTGTGCTTGCGTCTGCTCCAAACAAAAACGCCGTCCCGCTCCCGGGACGGCGCGTGCCGTGGTACCACCCGAGTTGGCACGCCCAGCGTGCCCACTCATCACCTTGTTTAACGGAGTGGCTCTCCGGCCGGGTCTAGTCGCCTCGCGGCTTTCTTCCGGCGGCATCGGGGTCGATCGCCCCTCGAACGCCTGTGCCGGCGAGTCTAGGCGCCCAGCGGCGCGACCCTTCCAAGCCTGCGTGGCGCTCTCCGATCAGCGCGTGGACGTCATCCGCAGGTTGCTCAAAAGGCAAGGTCGACGTCGCCCGAGCGGCCATCGTGCTCTCGCGGCCCAGTGTGCGGCGGATCCTGCGCGCGGCCGCCATCGCCAGCGCGCGGCCGCGGCGCGCGCCGCGCTTCCGCAGGAGGGTCGCGGCCTAGGGACCGACCGTGAGAATCAGGGTCCCCCCGAACGTCGGCGGGAACGTGAGGTGACTCAGAAATCCGCCGAAGCTCCCGGACCCGGTCGCGCCGGCGAATGCGCCGGTCCCGCCGGTGATCGTCAGCGTCAGGTTCACCGCGGCGGCGCTGACGTCGCCGTTCCAGACTGCCGTGCTCACCACCGGCACGACCGTCCCGAGCAGCTTCCCGCGGAACACGCCGTTCTCGATCACGGCGAGCGCCCACTTCCCGCTGACGACGGTGTTCGTCACGCCCGCCCCGGGATTGGGCGGTGAGTAATTGATCGATGTGCTGATGACGCCAGGAAGGGGCCCAGTTGCCCGACCCACGAAGGTCACGCCGTAGCGGACGCTGCCGATCACGACGCCCTGGAAGATCTCGATCCCTCGTACCGAGTCGGTGTACGTGGTCGCCGCGACCGCCGTGCTGGCCAGGGCGAGCGGGCTTAAGAGCGCGAGTACCAACGCAAGCGCAAGACGCTTCATCGCTGCCACCTCCCCCATTACAGACACGCACGGTACACCTGCCCGTCTATGGAACGCGGCTCCCGCGCGCGAGGTCATCGTCCCTCGCCTAGTGGAAGCCGTGAAGCGAGGGATCGCTCGGGGGCGTATGGATGGGCATTCCGCCAGAGCACAGACGAGCCGGGCGCGGCGTCCTGGTTCCGGGTCTTCAAGGCGGACGCGGTCACGCCGCTAGAGTGGCCGCGATGAAGGGCGCCGAAGGATGAAGCTGCTCGCCGCGACGCTGCTATGCGTGGCCGCGGCCGCGTGCGCCGCTCCGCCGCCCTCGCCGACGGCGGTCGTCGAGCAGGCGGCGGCGAAGACCGCGGCGCTAAAGAGCGTGGCCTTCGACCTCGTGCGTGTCGGCGAGCCGGTCCTCCTCGATCCGGTCCGCGCCATTCTCTTCTCGGCGGCCGCCGGCGAGTACCAGGCGCCAGACCGGGTGCGCGCGCGAGTCAAGATCGCCGCGGCCGGCGCCGTGCTTACGGTGGACATGCTCTGGCTCCCCGAGGGCTTCTACTCTTCGAACCCGTTCACCGGCGCCTTCGAGAAGCTGACCGCCCCGGGCTTCGATCCCGCGGCGCTCCTGCGGAAAGAGATCCCGGCCCTGCTCCGCTCGGAGCTGCGAAGCGTCACGCTCGTCGGCACGGAAAAGATCGGCGCAGCCGACGCGTACCACCTCCGCGGCGAAGCGGATG
>JANNHF010000011.1:0-3096 GCA_031404235.1 Chloroflexota bacterium | reverse complement strand
GGCCGGCGCGCGCCTTCGCGTTGTCGAGCTCGAGGCCGCGCTCGTCACCGGCGAGCGCGATCGGCTGAAGCAGCTCGTCCTCATCATCGCGGACAACGCGCTCAGCTACACGCCGCCTCCGGGAGAGGTGCGCATCTCGTTACGCGGCGATGGCGGGCAGACCGTCCTGCGCGTCGAGGACGACGGCATCGGCATCAGTGCCGAGACCGCGGCGCGCGCGTTCGAGCGCTTCTATCGCGGCGTCGAGGCGCAGCGATTGGATCCCGCCGGGACCGGCCTGGGTCTGTCCATCGCGCGCTGGATCGTCGAGCGGCACGGTGGGTCGATCGCCCTCGAACCGGTGACGCCACGAGGGACCCGCGTCTTGGTGCGGATCCCGGTCGAGCTGAATGCGCGACTGAGCGCCGACGCCTCCGCGGCCTGAGGTGCCTCACTCGATCACGAGTGTGCCCTTCATCCCTCCCTCGTAGTGGCCGGCGACGAAGCAGCCGAATTCGTAGCTGCCTGTGCGGTCCGGCACGACGAACGCGAGCGTTCCGGCCTGGCCCGCGTTCATGCGCATTCCTCCGCCGCCGTGGCCCATCCCGTCCATGTGGCCCGCGCCACCCGTCATGTCGAGGGGTGATCCCAGCGAGCACGTCCTGCGCGAATCCCTCGGAGGGCCGCGCCTCGCGCCCGGCCATGAACTCGTGCTCGACGGTGCCGGCGTTCCTGAACTTCAGCGTGACCTTCTCACCGGCTTTCAGGGTGAGTCGGGGCGGGCTGAAGGCGAATTCCTTCATCTCGATCTCGATCGTCCGGGCACCCGACGCGGTCGAGGCGGGCGCGGAGCACGCCGAGGCGATGAGCAAGACAGCGCCGAAGGCTGCGACCAAACGCATGGGATCTCCCTCCGTACGTAGGTGGATGCTCCGGAGAGTGTGAGGCCGACCTGTTCTCGCCGACCTTGGTCTTCACTGAGTGACTGCTGAGAGGCGCGCGGTCCCGGATCGGCCCTAAGCCCGCTCTCAGCAGGGTCCCAGAGCGTGGCAAGCCTGGGCCGTGACGATGCGCTTGTGAACTGGACGATCGCGACGCTCTTGCTCGCGACGCTCATCTGCCTCGCGGCGGTCGCCGCGATCTGGTCCGTCCTCCGCGACCGCGTCGTCACCGGGCGGGCGCGCCGCCTCGTGGACGGCACGCAGGAGGCGCGCGTCGTCGTCGACCGCGGCTACGCGCCATCGCGGATCGAGCTCGAAGCGGGCGTGCCGACGGTACTGCGCTTCGAGCGGCGCGAGGACGACCCGTGCACAGAGATGCTCGTGTGCGAGCTCCTGCCGAGCGAGCACCGTCTTGTCGCGCACGGAGAGACCCGGATCCGCTTTACCCCTCCGCGCCCTGGCCGCTACGCGTTCACCTGCGGCATGGGCATGTACTCGGGCGAGCTCGTCGTGCGCTCCGCGCAACGGAAGGAGTCCTAGATGGACGCGCTCATCGCGATCCTGCCCTTCGCGCTCCTCTTCCTGCTGTGCCCGCTGATGATGCTGTTCATGCATCGCGGCCAGGATCACCACCCGGACGACCGCGCCGAGCTGCTGCGGCTGCGCGGCGGCGGCCCGACCGCAGCGACGACGACCGAAGAGCGAACGTCGAAGCCCGCGCATCACTAGAGAACGTCTCTCAGACTCTCAGCCGACCCTCAGGCGGCGGCCAGTTTCGGCTCAGCCCAGCCCACGATCGTATGAGCAGCAGCACGGAGGTGGCTCGACATGGAAGGCCTGATCGCAGCGGTCCAGCCGTTCGTCGGGCCCGCCGTGTTCATCGGGCTCATGTTCCTCATGCACCGCCTGCACGGCGGTCACACGGGTCATCGTGCCAATGAGCAACAGAGCGGATCCGCCAAACGAGCTGAGGCCGCGGCACGGGGATCGCACCAGCATGACTAGCGCCGTTGCGCTCTCGGCAAAGGTCACGCTCGCGCTCGCCGACATGAGCTGCGCCTCCGAGGCACAGAGCCTCGAGCGCATCCTGCGACCGGTGCCCGGGGCGCACAGCGTCGTCGTAAACCCCGTCACCGCGCGCGTCACGATCGACGCCGACCTCACCGCCCTCGACCTCGTTTCGCTCACCACACTGGTGCGCGGGACGGGCGCGCAGGTGACGCGCGTCGATGTGGATCTGCGCGCGAACGGGGACGCCGACGCCATCGCCCGCGCGGCCCGTGGCTTCGCCCCCGCGATCGCGGAGGTCCGGACGGGTCCCGACCGCGGCCGGCTGCACATCGAGGCGCTCGGCGATAGCGCGAGCGTCGCGGCGCTGGCGCGCGTGCTGCACCCGGATCGCGCTGCGCAGCCGGAGACGGAGGCGACCCGTTCCGACGCTACGGCGAATGACAGCGAGCGCGAGTACCGGCGGCTCATGCGCAAGTGGTGGTTCGGCGCGGCCGTCGCCGGGCCGACGATGGTGCTCTCGTACCCGTGGCTCTTCCCGGTCCTCCGCGACATCTTCCCCCGCGGCAGCGAGCAGCTCCACCACCTCTGGGTGGCGATGGGCATCGCGAGCCTGGCGGTCCTCGCGTACTCGGGCAGCCAGTTCTTCGTGGGTCTCGTCGAAAGCGTGAAGCACCGCTCGGCGAACATGCACACGCTCATCGCGATCGGCACCGGGACGGCCTGGCTGTACTCGACGGTCGCACTCGTCGCGCCACAGCTCTTCCCGTCGGCCGAGTTCACCGACGTGTACTACGACGTGACCGCCGTCGTGACCGCGCTCGTCGTCCTCGGCATGGCCATGGAGATCAGGGCCCGCGGCCGAACGAGCGAGGCCATCAAGAAGCTCATCGGCCTGCAGCCGCGCAGCGCGCGCGTGGTACGCGGCGGCGTCGAGGAGACCGTGCCGGTCATCGACGTCCGTGTCGGCGAACTCGTCGTCGTCCGGCCCGGCGAGCGGATCCCGCTGGATGGGACCATCGTGTCCGGCGCGTCGGCCATCGACGAGTCGATGATCACCGGCGAGTCGATGCCCGTGGACAAGAGCTACGGAGACGAGGTCATCGGCGCGACGATGAACACGCACGGCTCATTCACGCTCCGCGTCACGCGCGTCGGCGCGGACACC
>JANNHF010000010.1:0-38354 GCA_031404235.1 Chloroflexota bacterium | reverse complement strand
ATGGTCGCTGTACCGACGCTCGCCCTGCTCGTGCTGGGACAGCGCCAGTTGATCCGAGGCCTGACCGCTGGAGCGGTCAAGGGGTAGGACTAGGACGCACGGAGGGAAAGATGCGCAGACTCGCAACGCTCGCTCTCGCATTCACGATGGTGGCCGCAGCCTGCGGCGGCCTTACGCCCGGCGGCGGTGGGGACAGCAGCAACCTTGCGCCGGCCAAGGACGTCGCGCCCGCCGCGACGATGACCTGGTGGCACGCCATGTCCGGCGTCAACGGCGACGCTCTGAACAAGATCGTGACCGGGTTCAACAGCAGCCAGAGCAAAATCAAGGTCGAGACCGTCTTCCAGGGCAACTACGACGACCTGCTTGCGAAGCTCAACACCGCCATCGCGTCGAACGCGGCGCCGGCCCTCGTGCAGGTGTACGACATCGGCCAGCGCTACATGTTCGACAGCGGCCAGGTGGTACCGATGCAGGCGTTCATCGACCGCGACAAGTTCAACACCTCGGACTTCGAGCCCGCGGTCATCAACTACTACAAGTACCAGGACAAGCTCCAGAGCATGCCCTTCAACGCGTCAGCCCCGTTCCTCTATTACAACAAGGACGCCTTCAAAGAGGTCGGCCTCGACCCGAACAAGCCTCCGGTGACCTTCACCGAGATCGCGGACGCCGCCAAGAAGCTCACGAAGAAGGACGCGAGCGGGGCGACCACCCGGTTCGGCTTCGGTCCGTCGATCTATGGCTGGCTCTTCGAGCAGCTCATGGCGACGTCCGGCGGGCTCTACGCCGACAACGGCAACGGCCGTGACAACCGGGCCGCGAAGGTCGTCTACAACAGCGCCGCCGGCAAGGCGATCCTCGACTGGTGGAAGGCCGGCGTCGACGGTGGCTACTTCTTCAACCCCGGTATCGACAATGACGGCGCAGCGAACGCCTTCAACGCGCAGAAGACGGCGATGTACATCGAGAGCACGGCCCGGCTGCGCGGTCACATCACCACCGTCGCCGGCAAGTTCGAGATCGGCACCGGCCTCTACCCGCGGCCGGACAGCAAGCCGAAGGATGGGGGCAACATCATCGGCGGCGCGTCGCTCTACATCATGAAGAGCCGGCCGCCGGCCGAGCAGCAGGCCGCCTGGGAGTTCGTGAAGTACGCGATGACCCCGGCCGTGCAGGGGCAATGGCAATCGGACACGGGCTACTACCCGATCGTGAAGGCCGCGTACGACACGGGTCCGAGCAAGGAATGGGCGACCAAGTACCCGCAGTTCCTGACCGCGATCACGCAGATCCGTGACTCGCCGCAGAACCGCATGACCAACGGCGCGGTCCTGGGCGTCATGCCGCAGGCCCGTCAGCGCACACAGAAGATGATCGAGTCGGTCCTGCTCGGGCAGGCCACGTCCCAGGCGGCGCTCGACGCTGCCGTGACGGAGATGAACGCGGCGATCGACAAATACAACAAGGCGAACCCATAGCCACACGAGAAGAGACGGTGCGGTCGCTCAGCGGCCGCACCGTCGATCTCCTGGTCATCGGCGGCGGCATCATCGGAGCGGGGATCGCGCGTGACGCGGCTCTCCGCGGACTCTCGGTCGCGCTCGTCGAGCAGGACGACTTCGCTTCAGGCACGACCTCGCGGCCGACGCGGCTGATCCACGGCGGACTGCGCTACCTCGAGCTCTTCGACTTCGCGCTGGTGCGAAGCGACATGCGCGAGCGGGAGATCCTCCTCCGCATCGCGCCGCACCTCGTGTTCCCGCTCCCCTTCCTGCTGCCGCTCTATCGGCCCAGCCTCTGGTACCAACTCAAGCTGCGGATCGGCATGCAGCTGTACGACGCGCTCTCGCTCGACAAGACACTGCCGAAGCGAAAGTGGCTGGACCGGGCGGAGACGCTCGCTGCGGAGCCGGCGCTCGACCCCGACGGCCTGCAGGGGGCATGGCGTTTCTACGACGCTCAGGTGCCATTGGTGGAGCGCCTCGTCATCGAGAACCTCGTCGACGCCACGGCTCACGGCGCGCTCGTGCTGAACCACGCTCGGGCGACCGCATATCTCCGCGAGGGCGACCGCGTCGGCGGCGCCGTCGTGCGTGACCGGATCGCCGGAGCCGACCTCGAGGTGCGGGCCCGACTGACCGTCAACGCCACCGGGCCCTGGCTCGACCGGACGATCGCGCCGCTGCGGCCCGCTGAGAGACCGCTGCTGCGCCTCACGAAGGGCATCCACCTCGTCACGCCGCGGGCCACGACGCAGGCGCACGTGCTCTTCGCGAAGAGCGACGGCCGGCTCTTCTTCGTCCTGCCGTGGCTCGACGCCACGATCGTGGGCACGACCGACACCGACTACCAGGGAGACCCCGCCGACGCGGCCGCAACGGAAGAGGAAGTGGGTTACCTGCAGGCCGAGGCGCGACGCGCCTTCCCGAACGCGCCGTTCGACGAGATCTACTTCACCTGGGCGGGCGTGCGCGCGCTGGTCCGTGAGGAGGGCGTCAGCGAGGGCCAGGTGTCGCGCAAACACGCGCTCTTCGATCACGAGCGTCGCAGCGGCGTCGCAGGCGTGCTGTCCGTCGTCGGCGGAAAGATCACCGCGTACCGCGCGATCGCCGAGGAGCTGACCGACCTCGCGATGCGAAAGCTCGCGCGCGAGCCGCTGCGCGACACCCGTGCTCCCGGTCCGCATGGCTCGTTGACGGCGGAGAGTCTTTTGCCGGGTGCCGATGGATCGCGAGCGCGCGAGATCGCCGCGCTGGCCGCGGAGGATCCTTCGCTCGCGGCGCCGCTCTGCTCGCATCACCACAGCGTCGCCGCGGAGATCGCGCACGCGGTGCGCCGCGAGTGGGCGATGACGATCGGAGACGCACTGCTGCGGCGAACGTCCCTCGGTCTCGCCTCGTGCCAGGGACTCGACTGCGTTGATGCGGTCGCGGACCTCTTGGGGCGGCTCCTCGGCTGGGACGACGAACGTCGCAAGAGCGAGGTGGCCGCCTACTGTCGCGAGATCGAGCCCATGCGCCGCTTCAGCGTGAAGTGACCTTCATCCTCGCCCTCGACCAGGGAACGACCGGGTCGGCCGCGCTCGTCTTCGACGAGGCCGGAGCGGTCCGGGGCAGCGCCGACCAGGAGACCCGGCAGAGCTATCCGGCATCCGGACACGTCGAGCACGATCCGAACGAGATCTTCGCGACGATCGTCGCCGTCGGGCGCGCTGCGCTCGCCGCGGCGGGCATCGGCGCGAAGGACGTCGCGGCCATCGGCATCACGAACCAGCGCGAGACGACCGTGGTCTGGGAACGCACCACCGGCCGGCCGATCCACCCGGCAGTCGTGTGGCAGAGCCGCGCCAGCGCACAGATCTGCGAGGCGCTGCGCGCCCGCGGGCTCGAAGCGCTCGTGCGAGAACGCACGGGCCTGGTGATCGACGCCTACTTCTCCGCGACGAAGGTGCGCTGGATCCTCGATCAGGTCCGGGGAGCGCAGGCGCGCGCTGCTGCCGGCGAGCTGTTGTGCGGGACGATCGATACGTGGCTGGTGTGGAAGCTCACCGGCGGCCGCGTGCACGTCACCGACGTGTCGAACGCCTCGCGGACGATGGTCTTCGACATCCACCGGCTGCAGTGGGACGAAGAGCTCCTCGCCGCACTGGATCTACCGCAGGCGATGTTCGCGAAGCCGGTGCAGTCGGCGGGCGTCGTCGGCTCCACTGATCCCGCTCACTTCGGCGCGGCTGTGCCGATCGCCGGGATCGCGGGCGATCAGCAGGCGGCCCTCTTCGGACAGACGTGCTTCGCTCCCGGGGAGGCGAAGAACACGTACGGCACCGGGTGCTTCCTCCTCGCGAACACCGGGACGACCGCGGCGCCGGCGCGCGGCAGTCTGCTGACGACGATCGCGTGGGACATCGGCGACAGCGTGCAGTACGCGCTCGAGGGGAGCGCGTTCATCACCGGGGCCGCGGTCCAGTGGCTGCGCGACGGCCTCGGGATCATCTCGCGCGCGGACGAGACCGAGGTGCTCGCGTCGAGCCTCGCCGGCAACGACGGCGTGTACTTCGTGCCCGCGTTCACCGGCCTCGGCGCACCGCACTGGGACATGTACGCGCGCGGAATGATCATCGGGATCGAGCGCGGGACGACCCGCGCGCACATCGCGCGCGCGACGCTCGAGAGCATCGCCTATCAGACGCGCGATCTCGTGGAGGCGATGCGCGCCGCCGGGCAGCCCACCCAGGTCCTGCGCGCGGACGGCGGCGGCACCGCCAATCGGTTCCTGATGCAGTTCCAATCGGATGTGCTCGGCGTTCCGGTGGAGGTCGCCGCGATAAGGGAGACGACCGCGCTCGGCGCCGCTTTCCTGGCCGGCCTCGCGGTCGGCGTCTGGCGGTCCACGGAGGAGCTGCGCAAGAAACACGCGGTCGCCGCGCGCTACGAGCCGAAGATGTCGGCCGACCAGCGCGACGGTTTGTATGCGGCATGGCAGCGCGCGGTCGAGCGCTCGCGCGGGTGGGCTGCGCCCGCAACTACTCCTTAGGAACGCGCTCCGGGTAGTCAGACATGACACCGTCGACCGACCAGTTGCGGAACGTCGCGATCTCCTTCGCGTCGTTGACCGTCCAGGTGTTCACCCGAAGCGACGCGGCATGCGCCGCGCGCACGAGGTCTTGCGTGACGTACATGCGTTCGGGGTGCAGCGCCCAGAGCTCCTGCGCGCGCGCGCCGGCCAAGAGCGCGGCGCGCTCGGGCGAATCTGAGAAGAGGAAGGCGCGACGCACCGCCGGCGCGGCCGTGCGTGCGCCTTCGAGTGCCGACCACCAGAAGCTCGAGACATACGCGTCGGCACGGCCCCGCGCGGCCAGACGCGCTGCGACCGCCGCCCCGGTCTCGCGCGCACGCGTTTCATCCCTCTCACACTTGAGCTCGACGTTGACCGCCATGCGGCCGCGACAGAAGTCGAGGACCTCGTCGAGCGAGAGCGTCGTCTTCGCAGTCGGCCGATCGTGCGAGACGAGCAGGCGGCCGTCCTGCATCAGCCAGACGTCGGTCTCCACCTCATCGCAGGCGAGATCCAGGGCCTTCTGGAACGACGCGATGGTGTTCTCGGGGGCGTGACCCATCGCTCCGCGGTGTCCGATGCGACGCACATCGCGATTCTGCCTTGTTGCTGCGGGGCACCGTATCTTGGGCTGGTGAGGCTCGGTGGCGTGCTGCTCCTGATCGCGGTCCTCGCATGCACGCCGCAGGCGCCTGCGCCGAGCGCATCGCGGGCGCCGGCGGTGCGCGCCGCGGCCCACACCGTGATCCTCCAGGCCGCCGACCTGTCCGCGGAGTACGCGATCGAGAAGGACGATGAGATGACGGTGGACGATCTGGCGAACGGCCTCGGCACGACGCCCGCCGAGTTGAAGCAGCGACTGGCGTCCGGCTACGTACGCTCCTTCAGCAGGCGCGGCGACCCGTTCGTCTGCTGTGTCGTCGACTCCATCCTCATCACGACAGCCGATGCAGGCGCGGCGCTTGCGACGGCCATCCTGTTCCGCGCACGGGCGCTCGAGCTCGGCTCGATAGAAACGGATCTCGGCGAGACCGTCGGGGACGAATCGCGCGCCTTCGTGTTCCAGCACTCGACGGCCGACGCGGCTCTCATCACGATCACGGTCCTCTTCCGCTATGCCAACGTCGTCGATGCGGTCGAGGTGACCGGTAGGCCGGGAACCTTTGAACGCGCATATGTGCTCGAGCTCGCGAAGAAGCAGTGGCAACGGCTCCGCGCCGATGCCGAGCGGGGCTGATGCCAGACTGGACGGCGATGAAGTTCCCCTCCTTCGACATGGAGCGCATGCAGTCCACCTGGGAGCACCGGGTGAAGTACGACCTCTCCGAGTCGGGGGTCGAGGCGCTGACGCTCGAAGAGATCACGCGAGATCAGAAGGAGCTGATGCGCTCGAAGATCGGCTACGCCGAGGGCGCGGGACGCGAGCCGACACGCGCGCTCATCGCGGGATTCCATTCCGGAAGCGACGCCACGAACGTGCTCGTCACGACCGGGACGAGCGAGGCGAACTTCCTCGCGCTCATGACGCTCGTTTCCAGCGGCGACGAGGTCGTGGTCGTGATGCCGAACTACATGCAGGTGCACGGCATCGCGCAGGGACTCGGCGCGCGCGTTCGCGAGGTATGGCTGCGCGAAGAGCGCGGCTGGCACATCGATCTCGATGCGCTCGCAGCCGCGGTGAACGAGCGGACCAAGCTCATCTGCGTCTGCACACCGAACAATCCGACCGGCCAGGTGCTGGCGCGCGGCGAGATCGATCGCGTCGTGGCGATCGCCGCAGAGCACGGCACGTGGATCCTGTCCGACGAGGTCTACCGCGGCGCGGAGCTCGACAGCATCGAGAGCGCATCGTTCTCGGGGCGCGGCGAGCGCGTCGTCATAACGGGCGGGCTCTCGAAGGTGTACGGCTTGCCCGGCCTGCGGATCGGCTGGCTTGTCGCGCCGGACGCGGAGGTCCAGGCGGCACTCCGGCTCAAGGACTACACGACGATCGCGCCGGCAACGATCTCCGAGACGTTGGCCGAGGTCGCGCTCGAGCGTCGCGACGAGCTCCTGAAACGTGCCAGGTACATCCTGAGCGAGCGGTGGCCGAAGCTCGAGGACTGGGCGACGACGCATTCGCGCCAGCTCCACTGGACGCCACCGCGAGCTGGCGGCATCTGCTTCTTCAGCTACCGCTTCCCGATCGATTCGATGGCCCTCGTGGATAGGCTGATCCGTGAGTACTCGACGATGGTCGTCCCCGGCATCCACTTCCGGGCCGAGCGGCACCTACGCATCGGCTACGGGATGGAGCCGCGGATCCTGCACGCCGGCCTGGCCGCGCTCGATCGGCTCCTCGCCTCGCTCGGGGACTGAGGCCACCGAGGGCATACTCTTGCTCGCCCAACTGGGCAGCGTATGGAGGTATCTCATGACGATCACGGTCAGCCTTCTGCTCACCCTCATCGCACTCGTCTGCGGCGTCCTCATGCTCGTCGCGGGGCGCTGGTCGAAGTTCCCGCTGGCGGCCATCGCGATTATCTGCCTGGCGCTGGTCCAAAGCGGTCTCATAAAGATGTAGCAGCGCCCTCCGGGCGTCCGGAAGGCTTCCATACAGGCGATCGAGCCACCTAAGATGCGTCCAAGAATGGCGGCTCGTCCGCTGCATCTCTTCGAGGCCGGTGTGGTCACGGAGACACGGTTCGCGGGGATGGCGGCCGCACCTGGCGCGCTTTCCGAGCACTTCGTTCGGCGACTCGGGCCGGAGAAACACGTCCGTGTGCCGTTCAACCCGCGCGACCGCTGGGTGACCGCAGCGCGCGAGGCCTGCCGCACCCTCGGCGACGCGATCGGCTCGTCCCTGCGCGCCGGCGCCACCTGCGCGGTGCTCGGCGGTGAGTGCACCCTCGTCGCAGGGAGCCTGGCCGGCGCGCTCCCGGTCGAGCCTGATCTGGCGCTCGTTTACTTCGACGCGCACGGGGACTTCAACACGCTCGCGACGACGCCGTCCCATTACGTCGGCGGCATGTGCCTCGCGCACGTCTGCGGCCGGTCGGTCGCGCCGCTTCTCTGGCCCGGCTCGCACAAGATCGCCGAGGAGCGCGTCGCGCTGGTCGGCGGCCGCGCCCTTGATCCCGGCGAGCGCACGAACCTTGACCGTTCGCACGTCACGCGCATCCGCTTCGACTCGGAGCAGGCCGACACCGCGAGCGTCATCGCCTTCGCGCGCAAGCGGAAGATCTGGCTGCACATCGACATCGACGTCGTCGATCCGTCCGAGGTAGGCGCGGTGGTGTTCCCCGCTCCAGGCGGCGTGTCGCTCGCGCTGTTGGGCGAGACGATCGCCTCGCTCGTATCGGTCGCCGACGTGCGCGGATTCGAGCTATGCGGGTACGACGCGCGGCAGGATGTCGCCGCGAAGCTCCCGAGCCTGATAGCGGATCTCTTCTCCCCGTTCAACGCGAAGGTCCTGCGAGCCGCCTAGCATCCGTGCCGTGCCGGCGCGGATCGTGGACCTCACGCTGACCCTCAAAGACGGTCTGCGGACGTGGGACATCAAACCACCGTTCACGATGCTGCCGTACATGAACGCGGCGACCTTCAAGCTCGGCTTCTCGACCAAGCTCCTCGTGATGGAAGACCACACCGGCACGCACGTGGATGCCTCACTCCACTTCTACGACGGCGCGCGCCGCACGCCACGAGGACGGTCGATCGCTGAGATGCCGCTCGAGAAGCTCTACGGCGACGCGGTGTGCATCGACGTGAGTGCGAAGCGTGGCGATGAACCGGTCACGGCCCAGATGCTCGCGGCCGCCGTCGAAAGGCAGCATGTCGATATCCGGAAGGACGACATCGTGCTTATCCGCTTCTGGTCGGGGACCTGGGGCGGCGACGCGTTCCTCGCGGCGCGAGGCCTCGCGAAAGGCGCGTGCGAGTGGCTCCTCGAGCGCGAGGTGAAATGCGTCGGCGTCGATCATCCGAACCTGGAGGGCCGCGTTGCCGAGGAGCTCGGCAACACCGATTGCCCGGGACACGTGCTGTTGCTCCACCCCGATCGCGAGATCCCGATCATCGAGAATCTCGTCGGCCTGAAGGGCCTCAAAGGAAAGCGGTTCCGTTTCTTCGGGCTGCCCCTGAAGATGGAGGGCGCGACCGGCTCGCCGATCCGCGCGATCGCGCTAGTGGATGACTAACGCGGCAGGGTGAAGTCTTGGGGCGGTTGCCGGTGGGCCTCGGCGAGCTCATCCGGACCCTGGCTCAGCCCTTCACCTCGCCCACGCCGCACAAGTAGCACGACGACCGGACCGAAGATGATGGCGAACAGCAACGCCACCCAAAGCCACTCCATCGTCAACTCGATCTTACTCTGGGCCGTCTGGCCTTAAAGGGCGTGCGAGCCAGCGTTCGACGAACACTCCGAGCTCCGCGGCAGCGCCGGCTCCGATGAGCCCGTCCGCAGCGGCCGCGACGGCGACCGCTTCACGGCAGGCGCCGGGCAGCGACTTCGACGGCGCCGACGAGGGGATGACGATCCCCGTGAAACAGCCGAAGAGCGCACCCTGGACGCGCTGCTCGAGCGCCGGCGCCTGCGCCGGATCGATCGCGTGCTCCCGCGCGAACGCCAGGACGATCCTGCTCGCCAGCACCTCTGCCTCTTCGCGCGAGAGATCGCTGGCTGCGTACCACTGGCGATCGAGCGCAGCGCTGTGCGCGGCGCCAGAGAGCTCCTCGCTGTTGTAGCCCAGCTCAGTGAGGCGTGCGCGAACACTTGCGACCTGACCGCGGTCGATAAAACGAACCAACTCGCCGGCGTGGTCGGTCTTCGCATCCGGAGCAAGGTCCGAGATCTGTTTGAAGAGCGGCGCGATGCGCGAGCCGCAGCCCAGTCCCTCGACCGCATGACACGCGAGGCCGGTCACGCGTAGCACGATGGATCGCTCGACCACCCTCAGCAGCTCCCGTCACGGCGACTCTCAAAGCCAAGTTACGATCGACGGATGGACCAGCTTCGTCTCATCGCTGCCTCGGTCGCGCTTGCGGTCCCAACGGCCGTGTTCGCGCTCAACGCGTTCATCTCTTTCCGGGAGCGCGGCTTCGTCGAGCTCCTGGACCTTCCGGCAGCGCTCGCGTTCGCCATTCTCTCGGTGCTGGTGGGCCGGGGCCATCGGCTCGCGCTCTACGCCGCGGTCGCGCTGGCGGCGGTCTATCTGGTGACGGCGCTCGCCGGTGGCGTTTTCGCCTTCGTCTCCTACTGGGTCGCGACGCTTGTGCTGGTGCTGCAGGCCCTGCCCGTCACGCGCGATGCGAGGGCCCGCCGCGCGGTCTAGAAGTCATTCACCGTCGTGCGTGCTCGCCACGGTGAGATCGCCCAGCCAGGCTTCCAGGTCGCGGCCGACTTTGTCGCTCGGGAGCTTCGCGGTCTTCGACATTCGGTGATGGCGCGGTGGCTCAGGGAGCGCGCGCGGCGCCCAATGCTTGCCACTCGCCGCTTCACGCCACTGGATCACCGCCGTCATCTGACTCTCCTTGGCTAGACGTCGCTGTGGAGAGCATCCAGCGGCGAGGCACCGCGGTGAACGGTCGCTGGGTTTCGCTTGGGTTGTGGAACGGTGTCCGCGAACGGTGCCCGGACCGGTCGCGGCGGCCCGTGAGAAGGTCATCCGCATCGCAGCGCGGCCGGAGACAGTCTTCCGGCTGCTGACCGACCCGCAGGAGTACGTCCGCTGGAAGGGCAAGCTCGCGCAGCTCGAGCCGCGAGCTGGCGGCACGTTCCACGTCGACTTCATGAACGACAAAGACATCGTCGATGGACAGTTCGTCGAGGTGATCCCATCGCGCCGCGTGGTCTTCACCTGGGGCTGGAAAGACGACTCAGTCGTGCCGCCCGGGTCTAGCACCGTCGAGATCGACCTCGAGCCCGACGGCCAGAACACGCGTCTGCGCCTTTTGCACCGCGGCCTGCCGGAGGGCGCGCTCGCGTCGCACACCGAGGGCTGGGACCACTTCCTGCCGCGCCTCACGAACGTGGCCGAAGGACGCGACGCCGGCTCCGACACAGCGCATCACACCGCTGCCAAGACGCAGAAATAGGAGAGGGGAGACAGACATGGCGTATCCCGTCACGCACTTCGAGGTCATCGGGAAGGACAACAAGAAGCTCCGCGACTTCTACAGCAAGGCGTTCGACTGGAAGCTCACCGACGCCCCCCAGGACTACGTGATGGTCGACACCGGGGCCAACGGGCACGGCATCGGCGGCGGCATCGGGCCGTCGCGGGACGGCCGGAGCAGCGTGACCTTCTACATCGAGACCGAGGACCTGAAGGGGACGCTCGCGAAGGTCGAGAAGCTCGGCGGAAAGACCGTTCTGCCGCCGATGAAGGCCGGCCCGGTCGAGCTCGCGATGTTCGCGGACCCTGAGGGCAACGTCATCGGCCTCGCCAGGGGGATGTGACGCCGCACGAGTTCCCGCGCCGCGCAAAGGTCCGCGAACGGCGGCACCTTTGCGCGGCGCTCACCACCGAACCGAAACCGTCGGCTCCCCAGGCGCTACTGACCGAGGCAAGCCGCCTGCGCAGGCTACCCACGCATGGAAAACATCAACAGCGGAGACACCGCCTGGCTTCTCGCGTCCGCCTCGCTCGTGATGCTCATGACGCCGGCCCTTGGCTTCTTCTACGGCGGACTCGTCCGCAAGAAGAACGTGCTCGCGACGATCATGCACAGCTTCTTCATCCTCTGCCTGATCAGCGTCCAATGGGTGCTCTGGGGATACTCATTGGCGTTCGGACCGGACCACGGCGGACTCATCGGTGGCTTGGATTGGCTCGCTCTCCGCGGCGTCGGCATGGTGCCGAACGCTGACTACGCGGCCACCGTGCCGCATCAAGCCTTCATGGTCTTCCAGATGATGTTCGCGGTGATCACGCCGGCGCTCATCACCGGCGCGTTCGCCGAGCGTAAGCGCTTCAAGGCCTTCGTCGTGTTCACGCTGCTCTGGGCCACGCTCGTGTACGACCCGGTCGCGCACTGGGTCTGGGGCGTCGGCGGCTGGCTGCGCATGCTCGGCGCGCTCGACTTCGCGGGCGGCACGGTCGTGCACATCACGAGCGGTGTCTCCGCGCTCGTCGCCGCGCTGGTGCTCGGTCGTCGCAAGGGGCTCGGCAGCGAGCCGATCGAGCCGCACGACGCGACAATGACCGTGCTCGGCGCGTCGCTGCTCTGGTTCGGTTGGTTCGGATTCAACGCCGGCAGCGCACTGACCTCCGGCGGGCTCGCCGCGAGCGCCTTCGTCGTGACCAACACGGCGGCGGCGATGGCGGCCCTCACGTGGATGACGGTCTCGTGGCTGCACAAGGGCGCGCCCAGCGTGCTTGGCGCGTCTGCCGGCGCAGTGGCTGGCCTCGTCGCCATCACCCCTGCGTCTGGCTACGTCGATGTCTCCGCGGCGATCGTCATCGGCCTCGGCGCCGGCACGATCTGCTACCTCGGCATCCAGCTCACGAAGCGGCTGCGCGTCGATGACGCGCTCGACGTCTTCGGTGTCCACGGTGTGGGCGGCACGTGGGGCGCGCTCGCGACCGGCCTCTTCGCCAGCAGCGCGGTGAACAGCGCCGCTGCCAACGGTCTCATCAACGGCAATCCGGCACAGCTCGGCATCCAGCTCGTCGCTGTCGCGGCGGTCATCGCCTACGCCGCCGTCATGACGTTCGTGATCTTGAAGGTCATCAATCTCTTCGTCGCGCTGCGCGTGCCGGAGCAGGACGAGGTCCTTGGTCTCGACGTGTCGCAACACCGCGAAGCCGCTTACACGATCTAGGTCGAAGGAGGAAAGAGACAGATGGAGTTCATCGCATTCGGTTCCTTCGCCGTCCTCGTGGTCGCGTGGCTCTTCGCCCCATCGAACAAGGGCGAGATCGTGGCGATCGAAGAGGTCAAGAAGGCGGCCTGAGAAGGCGTACACTCGGAACGACAACTGAATACGACGGGGGAGCGCCCACGGGGCGCTGAGAGTGCGGGGAGCCGCAGACCCCAGAACCTGATCTGAGTAATGTCAGCGTAGGGAGTCGGAAAGCGTGAGACTTCGCTGCGGCGCTCGGATGCGCCGCTTTTTTGTGGGCCGGTGAAGGCCGTGGTGATCGCGCACGGCGACGTCGATCCGCGCGACCGCGCGCACCTTGACGGCGCGGATCTGATCGTGGCCGCCGACGGTGGCGCGCTCGCGCTGGAGCAATGGGGCGTCGTCCCCCACGCCATCGTCGGCGATCTCGACTCGCTCGGTCTGCAGCGCGCGCGCGCGTACGGCGCGCGCGGGGTCACGGTCGTCCCGTTCCCGCCCGAGAAGGACGAGTCGGACCTCGAGCTCGCGATCGACTACGCGACGGAGGCGAAGGCCGATGAGCTCGTGCTGCTCGGCATCTTCGGCGGCGCACGTTTCGATCACGAGCTCGCGAACACGATGCTGATCGCCGCCGACGAATACCGCGGGCGCCGGCTGCGCGCCGTTCGCGGCGACGTGACGGTGCGCGCGCTGCACGGCGGGTACGAGCTGGAGCTCGCCGGAGCGGCCGGGGATCTCGTGACGCTGCTCGCGGTGCATGGCGATGCCGAGGGAGTCCGCACGCAGGGCCTGCGCTACGCCCTGGCCGGCGAGACGCTGCCCTTTGGCGCGGCTCGCGGCCTTTCGAACCTCGTGATGTCCCAGCCCGCTTCGGTCGCGTGCGACCGCGGCGTGCTGCTCGTCATCGAAACGCGCGCTGGAGGTGTCTCATGAAGGGATCCATGTCTTGGCGAACGGTCGACATCGTCGTCACCGCGGCGATCGCGGTCGCATTCGGCGTGGTGTTCTGGGCCTGGAACGCGCTGTGGGCAGCGGCCGGTCCGGCGTTCCTGGCCGTCCCGCCCGCGCAGAACATCCTGTACGGCACCTGGCTCGCCGCAGGTGTCGTCGCGGGCCTCGTGGTGCAGAAGCCGGGCGCCGCCCTGTTCGCCGAGCTCGTCGCCGCGAGCGTCTCTTTGATCCTCGGATCCCAGTGGGGTCTCGATGCCGCGCTCTCGGGCCTGTTCCAGGGCGCGGGCGCCGAGCTCGCGTTCGCGCTGTTCCGGTATCGCCGCTGGGACCTCGGGGCCGCACTGCTGGCCGCGGCCCTTTCAGCGGTCGGCGCATGGCTCCACGACACGCCGCTCTACTACGCGGCGGTGCCGCTCGCCGACCAGCTGCTGATCGGCGCGTTCATGCTCGTCTCCGCGCTCGTCATCGCGGGCATCGGCTCGTGGTGGCTGACGAGAGCCCTGGTGCAGACCGGCGTGCTCGCGCAGTTCCCATCGGGTCGGACGCAGCAGCGCATTTAGATTCCGCTCGGGTGACCAACAGCGAGGGCGCGGCGATCGAGGCGCGCGGCTGGGGCTGGCGACACGCTGGGCGCCAGGCCTGGGCGGTGCGCGGTCTCGACCTGCACGTCAAGGCCGGCGAGCGCGTGCTCCTGCTCGGGGCGTCGGGCGCAGGCAAGAGCACGCTCCTCGCGGCCCTCGGCGGCCTGCTCGATGCCACAGGCGGGGGCGAAGGCGAGGGCGAATTGCGGGTCGATGGACGGCCGCCGCACGACGCGCGCGACGCCACCGGCATCGTGTTCCAGGATCCGGAGACGCAGCTCGTGATGGCGCGCGCGGGCGACGACGTCGCGTTCGGGCTGGAGAACCACTGCGTTCCCACCGAAGCGATCTGGCCGCGCGTCCACCGCGCCCTCGCGCAGGTGCACTTCCCCTACCCCGAGGATCGGCCCACCGCGCAGCTGTCCGGCGGCGAGAAGCAGCGTCTCGCCATCGCCGGCGCTCTCGCCCTGCGCCCGCGTCTGATGCTCCTTGACGAGCCGACCGCGAATCTCGATCCCGACGGCGCAGAGAGCGTACGCGTGACGCTCGCCGGCCTCACCGGCATGACGCTGGTGCTCGTCGAACATCGTGTCGCCGAAGCGCTGCCCCTCGTCGACCGCGTCGTCGTGATCGAGGCCGGCGGTGGCGTCGTGGCGGACGGCGCTCCGAAAGAAGTCTTTGCGCGCCACGGCGCCAGGCTCGCCGAGCTCGGTGTGTGGGTGCCGGGTCCGCCACCGGTGATTGCGACCCGTCGCACGACCTTTGGAGCCGAGCTCGCGCGCGCCGACGACGTCGCGTTCCGCTACCCGGGCGCGGCGGCCTGGGCGCTGGGCGGCGTGGACGCGACGGTGCGCGCGGGCGAGGCGCTCGCCGTGACCGGGCCGAACGGCTCGGGCAAGTCGACGCTCGCGCTCCTCATCGCGGGGCTGTTGCGCCCCGCGCGGGGGCGCGTCGTGCTCGACGACGCGGAGCCCTGGTCGCTGCCCGCTCGCCGCCTGGTGGCGCGCGTCGGGACCGTCTTCCAGGACCCGGAGCACCAGTTCGTGACCGGTCGCGTCGACCTAGAGCTCATGGTCGGACCGCTGCGCGCGGGGCGCTACGCGCCCGACGCGCGGCGCATCGCGATGGACCTGCTAGAGCGCCTGCGTCTCACCCACCTCGCCGCGGCGAATCCGTTCACGCTCTCCGGCGGCGAACAGCGCCGCCTCTCCGTCGCCACCGCGCTCGCGACGGCGCCGCCGCTCCTCGTGCTCGACGAGCCGACCTTCGGTCAGGACTGCCGCACGTATGCCGAGCTCGTGGCGCTCCTGGCCGCGCACTGCGACGGCGGCGGCGCGGCGCTCTTCGCGACGCACGACCTGGACCTCGTCGCGTCGCTCGCCGACCGCACGCTCAGCCTGGTCGGTGGTCGCGCGGCGTGAGGCTGCTCGAGCCGCTCATTGCCGATCCGAACGCGCCCCTCGCGCGGCTGCATCCGATCGCCAAGATCGTCGCCGCGCTCATCCTCATGTTCGCGCTCTTCATCACCGTCGATCTCGTCACGTCGGGCAGCGTGGTCGCCGCGGTGCTCGTCGCCGCACGCTTCAGCGGTCTCCCCGCGCGCTCGCTGGCCGCGCGCGCCGCGCCGCTTCTGATCGGAGCGGCGAGTCTCGGCGTCTTCAACGCGGTCCTTTCGGGGAGCCCGGCGGCGGGCGCCGCCATCGCGCTGCGCGTCATCGGCGTCTCGCTCGCCGGCATGATCGCGGTGGCGACGATCGACCCCACGGATCTGGCGGATGCGCTCGTCGAGCACGCGCACGCCCCTTCGCGCTTCGTCGTCGGCGCTCTCGCGGCGTTCCGCCTTTTCCCGCTGTTCTCGCGCGAGTGGGACGTGCTCGGCCTCGCGCGCCGCGCGCGGGGCATCGAGGCGGACCGCACCTACGTCGCCCGCGTGCGCGCGTTCCCCGGCCGCGCACTCGGTCTGCTCGTCGCGGCGATCCGGCGCGCGACACGTCTGGCCCTGGCGATGGACGCCCGCGGGTTCGGGTCGCGCGATTGCCGCACGGTCGCACGTCCGAGAGCGCTGACGGCGCGCGACGGCGCGCTGGTGGCCGGCGCGCTGGCGCTCGCGGTCGGCGCGACATCGCTCAGCGTGGCGCTCGGGACGTGGCGGCCGCTGCTCACCTTCTAGAGCCGACAGGCGCGTCGTGCTACTACGTTCGGGTGATCCGCATGCTCGACCACGTGGTCTTCGTCGCGCGGGACCTGGCGGCGACCGTCGAGGAGTACCGCGGTCGCGGCTTCACCGTAACGCCGGGCGGCGAGCACGCCGACGGCATCACCCACAACGCGCTCGTCGCGTTCGGTGACGGCGCATATCTCGAGCTCGTCGGCTTCCTGAGTCCGGCCCCTCAGCACCGCTGGTGGCGCTACGCCGGCGCGGGTGGCTTCGCCGACTTCGCCGTCGTCTCCGATGATCTCGACGCTGACGTCGGCGCGCTCGGTGCACTGGTCTCGCGCCAGCCCGCGGAGGGCGGGCGCGTCCGCCCCGATGGCGTCACGCTGCGGTGGCGCTCCGCTCTCCTCATCCCGCCGCTACCGTTCGTGATCGAGGACCTGACGCCGCGCGATCGCCGCGTGCCCAGCGGCGACGCGGCGCGGCATGCGAATGGGACAACCGGCATCGCGAGCGTCATCGTCAGCTGCCGCGACCTTCCAGCCGCCGAACGAGACTACGCGCGATTGCGCGAGCGAGGCGGGCCGGACGTCGTACTGCGCGCGAGCGCGAACGACGAGGCCCTGGAGCTCCGCTTCGCGGGCGGCGCCTTCTAGAGCAGCTCGCGCTCGACCCGCTCGCGGATCGCGTCGCGCACGACGCGGAACGCGGCGAAGCGCGTCAGGTCGTCACCACCGACGGCGGACGGATCCGGGAAGGACCAGTGCCGGCGCTCCCCGGCGTTCGCGAAGTACGGGCACGCCTCGCTAGCTTCGTCGCACACGGTGATGACGAGATCGAAGGCCAGAGTCAGATAACGCTCCAGCGTCTTCGATCCCTGGAGCGAGATGTCGATCCCCGCCTCGGCCATCGCCTGCACCGCGAGCGGGTCGAGCCCGCGTGCCTCGGTTCCCGCGCTCGCTGCCTCGAAGCGGTCGCCGCCAAGCTCGCGCAGGAATCCTTCGGCCATCTGCGAGCGGGCGGAGTTGTGCGTGCAGAGAAAGAGCACGCGCCGCGGGGTCACTCCTCCGGCGGGCGAGGCGTGTGCGAGGTGAATTCGCGCATCACGCCCGTGACCTCGTACGCGGCGCGCTCGCAGATGTTCTGGATCCGGTCGCCCATACGTTCCAGGTTATGCGCGACCCACAGAAGCCAGGTCGCGCGGTCGATGGTGCTCGGGTCTTCGGTCATGTACTGCAGGAGCTCCCGATAGACGATGTCGTACAGGCGGTCGACCTCGTCGTCCTGGAAGGCGACGCGCTCGGCGGTGTGCTCGTTCCGCTGCAGGAAGGCGTCGATCGCGTCGCGCAGCATCTCGCGCACGAGGCGGGCCATTTCGGGAACGTCGACGAGCGGCTTGAGGAGCTGCCGGCCCTCGTGGAGCTGGGTGACCTTGGCGATCCCCGCCGCATAGTCGCCCATCCGCTCGACCTCCGAGACGATCATGAGCACGGCGACGATGAAGCGCAGGTCGCCCGCGATCGGCTGCTGCGTGGCGATGAGGTGGATCGCGCGGTCCTCGATCTGGAAGCGCATCTTGTTGATCCGCTCGTCGCCCGCGATCACGAGCCCCGCCAGGCGCTGATCGAGCGTTTGGAGCGACAGGACGCTGCGCTCGATCGCGACGTCGAGCAGGCTGGTCATGGCGCGCAGGTCGGCCTGCAGCTGCGACAGACCGTCGTCGAGCGCGGCGCGAGCATGGATCGAACGCACGGTCATCCGAATCGCCCCGTGATATACGCCTCGGTGCGCGGGTCCTTCGGCATCGTGAACAGGTCGTCGGTCCGGCCGAACTCGACCAGGCGGCCGATGCCATCGTCGGCCGCGAGCATGAACGCGGTGCGCTCGCTGACGCGTGAGGCTTGCTGCATGTTGTGCGTGACGATGACGATCGTGACCTCGCGGCTCAGCTCGCGAATGAGCTCCTCGATCTTGTACGTGGCGATCGGGTCCAGCGCCGAGCAGGGCTCGTCCATGAGCAGCACGCTGGGATCCGTCGCGAGGGCGCGCGCGATGCACAGCCGCTGCTGCTGTCCGCCAGAGAGCGCGGCGCCGGATCGATGCAGCTTCTCCTTGACCTCGTCCCAGAGCGCGGCGCGGCGCAGATTCCGCTCGACGAGATCGTCCATCTCGCGGCGCGTCATCTTCCAGCCACGAAGTCGCGGCCCGGCGGCGACGTTGTCGTAGACGCTCATCATCGGGAACGGGTTGGGCTTCTGGAACACCATCCCGACCATACTCCGCACCTCGACCGGATCGGTCGCCGGCGCGTACACGTCGACGTCGCCCAGGCGCACGCGTCCGCTCGCGCGCGCGCCGGGCGTCGTCTCGTGCATGCGATTGAGGCAGCGCAGAAGTGTCGACTTGCCGCAGCCTGACGGCCCGATGATGGCCGTCACCGCGCCGACCTCGAAGGTCAGGTCCACGTCGCCGACGGCCTGAGCCGCCCCGTAGTAGGCGGAGAGCTGCTCCGTCCGGAGCGCGACCCGGCGCGGCGTCGCGGGCGCCGTGCCTTCACCTCGAGGCCGCGACCGCCGCTCGGTCTCGTCCTGCGTCGCAGGCGACTTCGGCTCCCGCATCGTCACCGACATGCTCTTCTCCCCATCCACCAACTCAGCGGACCCGCTGCCGCGCGACGAAGCGCACCAGCAGGCCCATGGCGCCGATCACGATCACCAGCACGAGCGAAGCGCCCCAGGCCTTGGTGTGCCAGTCGTCGTAGGGCGAGATCGCGTACCGGTAGATCTGCAGCGGGAGTGCGCCGATGGGCCGCAGGAGGTCGGTGCTGAAGAAGTCGTTCCCGAGCGCGGTGAGCAGCAGCGGGGCGGTCTCGCCCGCGGATCGCGCCAGCGCCAGGACCGAGGCCGTGATCACGCCGGCACGCGCGGTCGGCAGCACGATGGTGAGGATCACCTTCCACTTCGGCGCGCCGAGCGCCAGCGCCGCTTCGCGGAGCGAATGCGGCACCAGCCGCAGCACTTCCTCCACGGTCCGGGCGACGATCGGGACCATGATCACCGCGAGCGCCACGCCGCCCGCGATCGCAGCGTAGTGCCCGACGACGCCGCGGACCAGGAACGCCCAGACGAAGACGCCGATGACGATCGAGGGAAGGCCGGCGATGAGCTCGGCCGCGAAACGCACGGGCTGCGCGAAGCGACCGGACTGGTACTCGACCACGAAGACCGCGGCGGCGATGCCGATGGGTATCGCGATGGCGCCTGAGATCGCGGCGAGGATGAGGGTCCCGATCAGCGCCGGAGCGACGCCGCCGCCCACCTCGCCGAACGGCAGAGGCCGCTGCGTGAAGAAGTCGATGTTCAGCGCGGGCAGGCCGCGCACGATGACGTAGCCGAGGATCGTGACCAGGAGCGCGACCGCGAGCAGCGTCCCGAGCATGAGCAGCGCGAGCACCACGCCATTGACGACGCGCCGCCGCGCGGCCACACGGTGTCGCGCGGGTACAGCAGACATCGCAGCGACGGCCGTGGTCACGCTCAGACCACCACGCCCGCGGGACGGTCGGCGATGGAGCGCCGGATGAGGATGCGAGCGATCCCGTTCACCAGCACGGCCACGAGAAGCAGCACGAGCGCGATCTCGACGATCGCGCTGAAGTACAGCTCGCTATCCGCCTCGACGAACTGGTTCGCGATGGCTGACGCCATCGTGTAGCCGGGTACGAAGAGCGAGCCGCCGATCTCGCGCGACGAGTTGCCGACGACCATCGTCACGGCCATGGTCTCGCCGAACGCCCGTCCGACCCCGAGCACGGCGCCGCCGATGATCCCGGGACGCGCATATGGAAGGACCGCCCGGCTGACCGCCTCCCAGCGCGTCGCGCCAAGGCCGATCATCGCCTCGCGCTGCGTCGGCGGCACCGCGAGCAGCACTTCCCGCGAGACCGCCATGAGGATCGGCAGGATCATGATCGCGAGCACGACGCCGCCGCTCAGCAGGTCGAAGCCCACCGGCGTCCCGCTGAAAAAGTGGCCGACGACAGGGAGCTGACCAAGGGTCGCCTGAAGAGCTGGCTCCACCAGTTCACGCATGACCGGCACCATGATGAAGATCGCCCAGAGGCCGTAGACGATGCTCGGGATGTAGGCCAGCAACTCGATCGTGAACGCGATGGGCGCGCGCACCACGCGCGGCGCGAACTCCGTGAGGTAGATGGCCGCGCCAACGGCGACGGGCGCCGCGAGCAGAACGGCGATGACCGTCGTTACCAGGGTGCCATAGACGTACGCGGCGGCGCCGAAGACGAGCTTCACGGGATCCCACTCCGTCGTCGTGAAGTACGAGAGGCCGAACGTCGAGAGGGACGGCCACGAGTCGATGAGGAGGAGCAGCGTGATGGCAACGAGCGTGAGCGGCACCAGCATCGCCAGTGCCGCCACGCCCGCCGCGAAGATCCGGTCCGCGGTCCGCGTCAAATTACTTGGGAAGGGCGGGCGTGCCGCCCGTGGTGATGGATCGGATCTTCTCCTCCGCCTTGGTCACGACCGTCGCGGGCAGAGGCGCGTAGCCGAGGTCCTTGGCGAAGACCTGTCCCTCGTGCGTGCTCCACCAGAAGTAGCGAGCGATCGCGATGGCTTTCGCCTTGTTCGGGATCTCGGTATGCGCGAGGGTCCAGGTGAAGGTCGAGATCGGCCAGGCCGCCTCGTTCTCCGAGTTCGTGATCGAGACGCGCAAGTCCGCCGGGAGCGTGACGCCCTCGGCCGCCTTGGTGACCGAGTCGAGCGTCGCTTCGACGAACTTACCCTTCGCGTTCTGCACGGTGCCGTAGCCGAGCTTGTTCTGGATCGCGTAGATGAGCTCGACGTAGCCGATGGCGCCGGAGATGTTCTTCACCGCGCCGGCGACGCCGGCGTTGCCGGATGCACCGAGACCACCCGGCCAGCTGACCGAGTTCGCGAAGCCGACGCGCGTCTTCCACTCGGCGCTGACCTTCGCGAGGTAATCGGTCCAGACGTACGTCGTGCCCGAGCCGTCCGAGCGGTGCACGGTCGCGATCGCCGCGTCAGGCAGCGTCACGCCGGGATTGAGTGCCGCGATCTTCGGGTCGTTCCACTTCTTGATCTGCTCGAGATAGATCCCCGCGAGGACCTCCGGCGTGAACTTGAGCGACGCCGTGACGCCCGGGATGTTGTAGGTGGGGACCACCGCGCCCATGACCATCGGGATGTGCAGGACCGAGCCGCCCGCGGCCGCGAGCTGCGCTTCGGTCATCGGCCCGTCCGTCGCGCCGTAGTCGACGGTCTTGTCGGTGAGCGACTTGATGCCGCCACCCGAGCCGATCGGCTGGTAATTGATCTGGATACCGGTGAGCTTGTTGTATTCGGAGACCCACTTCGTGTAGATAGGCGCGGGGAACGTGGCTCCGGCGGCGGTCAGCTCCGA
This sequence comes from Chloroflexota bacterium, assembly GCA_031404235.1. Lineage (GTDB taxonomy): Bacteria > Chloroflexota > Limnocylindria > P2-11E > P2-11E > CF-39. The sequence goes on along the minus strand of JANNHF010000010.1, from coordinate 16,843 downwards.
TGCTTCATCGGGGCACTTGGCCTTCACGGGAACGGCGCACGGGTTGGCCGCGGCTGTCGCGCCGCCGCTCGGCACGCCCGTCGCCACAGGGGTCGCGCCGCCGCACGCCGCGAGCAGCGTCGCGAACGCGAGGATGGACGCGATGAGTGGCTTCTTCATCTCTCTCCTCATTTCACACTTGTGAGACCCAGCCTCGCGGCGTGCAGTGACAGGCTCGTGTGGCCGCATGTGTGGGAGGTGAGGACTGTGTGAACGCTCGGTGAACGACCCTCTCCGGGCGTATCGGTCCGCTAGACCGCTGAGGGCTCTCGGAACCGATAGCCCACGCCGCGCACGGTGTCGATCCAGCGCGGATGTTCGGCGTCGTCGCCGAGCTTCTCGCGCAGCGTCTTGATGTGGGTGTCGACGGTGCGCGAGTCCCCCGCGAAGTCATAGCCCCAGACGCTCGCCAGCAGCTGCTCGCGGCCGAAGACCTGTCCCGGATGGGCCATGAAGAACGCGAGGAGCTCGAACTCCTTTGGCTTGAGCGCGATCTCCTGTCCCTCGAGGGTCACGCGGTGGCGACCCGCGTCAAGAAGCAGCCCTGCGGTCTCGAGGCGCTCGCCGACCGGCGCGACGGCCTGTCGCGTCCGCCGGAGCAGAGCGCGCACGCGCGCGACGAGCTCGCGCGTGGAAAAGGGCTTCGCCAGGTAATCGTCGGCGCCGAGCTCGAGGCCCACGACCTTGTCGAGCTCGGTGTCGCGCGCGGTCAGCATCAGGATCGGCACATCGCTCTCGCGCCGGATGCGCCGGCACACCTCGAAGCCATCGAGGAGCGGCAGCATGAGGTCGAGGAGCACGAGGTCGGGCCGGTTCTGGCGGAATGCCTCGAGGCCCTTCTCGCCGTCCTCGGCCGCGAACACTTCGAAGCCTTCCTGACGAAGCGCGTAGCCGAGCGTGTGCCGCAGATTCGCGTCGTCGTCGACCAGGACGAGCCGTGCCACGTTCGACCGAGCCTAGCATCGCCCCCGAAGGTTCATCTCGTGTTCACGCCGCGATGACGACCGGGTGCGACGCTGCCCGTGTGATCACGGTGACGAAGCTGAGGATGCTCCACCCCTGGGTGCGGGTCGGCGTCGTGCCCCGTACCTCGAGCACGCCCTGTACGGCTGACGCCGTCGTCACTCGCCCAGCGGCAAGGTGAATCGGAAGGTCGCTCCGCGGCCGGGCCCGTCGCTGATCGCCTCGATACGACCCTTGTGCGCCTGGACCATGTGCTTCGCGATGGCGAGGCCGAGACCGGTCCCGCCGCCGGAGCGCGACCGATCGGCTTTGTAGAAGCGCTCGAAGACGCGCTCCAGGTCCGCGCGCTCGATGCCGACGCCCGTGTCGGCCACGCTGAAGGCCACGCCGCCGCCGGCACGCTCTGCCGACAGTCGCACCGAACCTCCGGCCGGCGTGAATTTCACCGCGTTGTGCACGAGGTTCGCGAGCACCTGCGCGACGCGCTCGCCGTCGGCTCTCACGGACGGAGCGGCGCCGGGCTCGACCAGCAGCGCGACCTCGGCCCGTGCGGCGAGTGGGCCCATCCGCCGCGCGCAGTCGGCGAGTAGCTCGGCCGGCCACTGCGGCGCGAGGGTGAGCGTCTCCGCGCCCGATTCGATCCGCGTGAGCGTCAGGATCTCGTTCGTGAGCTGGGCGAGTCCGTCGATCTCCTGATGCATGCGGTGCACGAAGTCGCGCGCCACCGCCGCGTCGTCGATCGCGCCCTCCTCCAACGCCTCGGCCATGGCCTTCAGCGAGGTGATCGGCCGACGCAGCTCGTGCGAGACGTTGGCGATGAAGTCCGACCGCACGGTCTCGAGGCGGCGAAGCGCCGTGAGGTCCTGAATGACCAGCAGCAGCTGGCCCCCCTCGAGCCGCCGCGCGACGGCACGCATGAACCGCTTCGGCTCCGCGCGCTCGATGGTCGCTGTCGCTTCGCGGCCTTCCCGGGCTGACGCGATCGCCGCGAGCGTCTCGTGGTGGCGGATCACCTCTGGCAGCTGCCGTCCGATCACATCGGGGCCGGCGGTCGCGCGCGCCGCCGCGTTCGCGAGCAGCACGCGCCCAGCCGCGTCGGCGATGAAGATGGCATCGCCAAGCTGGTCGATGAGCGTTGCGAGCCGATCGCGCTCGGCTTCTGCCGCAGCGTGTTCGTCGCGCACGGCCGCGGAGGCGCGCCGCAGCGCGGCTGCCAGGCGTTCGACCTCCTGCGGGCCACGCACGTCGAACCTGCCGCTCTCGTCGTCGGCGAGCTCCGTGAGCCGCTCGATCGGCCGCGCGATGGCACGCTGGACGACCCAGGCGATGAGGATCGCGACGACCGCCGCCACGACCGCCGCCGCCAGGAGCGATAGCGAAAGCCGTCCCGCTAGGGCGTCGACCGCGACCAGTGGCAGCGCGAGGCGTGCCACGCCGACGATGCGGTCGCCGGCACGCACCGGCACGGCGACGTAGAGGAGATCGCGACCGATGGTCGCCGAGTACCGAACGGCGCGGCCTTCGGTGCCAAGGATCGCCGGCACGATCTCGGGCCGGGAGCCGTGGTTGTCCATGGTCCGGCGGTCCTCGTCGGACTCGCCCAGGACGGTGCCATCCATCGCGACGAAGGTCACGCGCACGCTGGCGCTCGAGGCAATGCGCTTCGCGAGCTGGTCGAGCGAGTCCCCCTCGGAGCGCACGAACAGATCGCGCGCCAGATCGCCTGAGAGCCGGGCCTCGCTGCCCAGGCGAGCGCCGAGCACCAGGGTCTCGTGCTGCGTCGCGATGCCCGGCACGGCCACGGCCACGACTCCAAGCGCGACGAGGATCGTGATCACCGAACCCAGGAGGATGCGTGCGCGGATCGAGCGCGGCACGAGCATCACTCTAGGTGCGCACGTCTACGCCGAGGCGTCGCAGCCGTGCGAACAGGGCTGCCCCGTCCACGTGCGCGTCCGCGGGCACGACGCCCGCAGGGAGATCAGCGCCGCGCGCGAGCGATTCCGCGGCCAGCACCGCCGGCTCCGCGGCGACGAGATAGCTACCGTGTGGCGCGGAAAAACGGGTGACCTGCTCGCTGTCGCGATCGCTCACCGCGACCGCGAAGAGCCCGTCGTGCCGCCCGAGCAGACGCGCCGAGAGGGGGGCGACCGCCTCGAGCAGCTTCGTGAGCCGCAGGCGCGACGCCAGGGCGAGCGACATCGCCGCGAACGGCGCGTTCGGATCGACCCAGAAGTCGACGCGCCGCAGGCTCGGCCACGAGCGCGGGAGCAACACGGATGCGGCGCTCCCCACCAGGTGGCCGCGGCGACCGCCCCCTGGGAATTCGCGCGAGAGCGACCAATCGACCGACGCGAGGAACGCGCGCACGGTGGCGGGATTGCCCGTTCGGGCCGACGCGGGCGCGAGGAAGAGATCGCACACCTCCGGCGAGGTTCGGCCACTCGCGCGGATCGCGGCCGCGGCCACTGTCGCGATCGCGCTGCAGGAAGTCAGGATCCGGACGCCCTTCGCGGCCGCGCGGTCGTGCAGCCGCAGCACCGCCTCTGCGTACGCGCGCGCATCCGAGAGATCGACGACGTCGCAGCCTCGCTCTATCGCGGCCTCGATCAGCGTGGTCGAGCGCGTTTGGAAGGGGCCTGCCGTATCGACGATCACGTCGTCTGCCTGCAGCGCACCCGCGAGCGAGCGTGGGTCCTCGACATCGAGGCGCACCTCACCGCGCGTGCGCGAGGCGACGATCGCAGGGATGCCGACGTCGGCGAGCCGGCGCGCGACGACGCCGCCAAAGAAGCCGGCGCCGACCACGATGACGCGTCTCAGCGGAGCTTCACCGCGAGATATACACACCACGGGCAGAACAGCGCGAACAGCACCGCGGTCGCGACGGCCGCGAGGAGGTACACACCAGCGAGCGTCGCGACGCTGAGCGTGATGCCGGCGGCCCACATCAGAGCGGCCCAGATGCGCTCGGCGGCGGTCAGGCGCGTCGCGAAGGTCAGCCATATCCCGCAGACCGTGTACAGCCCGTTCGCCACGATGCCGGTCAGGTCGAACGCGAATGTCGTGACGAGGTACAGGATCAGCGCGACCTCGGCGGTCGCATCCGCGACGAAACCGATCGCGGCGATGACGACAGGGACATACGACGCGCGGATCCGGCCGCGCCACCAGGCGTAGAACCAGAGAAGCGACAACGCTGCCGCGATCCACACGGCCCAGCCGAGCCTCCACGCGAGGAGATGGGTCTGCACGTACGCGGAGCGCTCGGCCGCGTCAGTCACGATCGGTGTCGCGGGTGCGAGGACGAACGCCATCACCAGCGCTGCGGTGAAGTTCAGCGCCGCGCAGACGACCGGGGCGGCGGGCAGTCCCTTAGCCCAGGCGATAACCGACGCCACGCACGTTCGAGAGCGCGGGCGCTCCCGCGCCGTCGAGCTTCGATCGCAGCCGCGCGAGGTGGGCCTTCAGCCACTCGGGGTCAGGATCGCGTTCCTCGGGCCAGCCCGCGCGGAGCAGAGCCCGGCGATCCACGACCTCGCCCGGACGCACGGCCAGCGCTGCGAGCAGTCGGAATTCCGTGGGCGTCAGGTCCAAGACCTCACCCGCGACGGTCGCCTGGTGTAAGCGCGAATCCACCGTCAGCTTGCCGATCGACGTCGCGGGCCGCGCCCGTGTCGCGGGCCCGGCGCGGCGCAGGAGCGCTCGGACCCGGGCCGACAGCTCCTTCTTCGAGAACGGCTTTTCGAGGTAGTCATCGGCACCGAGGTCGAGGAGGCGCGCGCGCTCGTCGCTGCCTTTCTCGCCGGTGAGCATGAGGATCGGCGTCGACGACGACGCGCGGATCCGACGGCAGACCTCCTCACCTGAGAGCTTCGGGAGGCCACGATCGAGGATGACGAGGTCCGGAGACTCTTCCGCATGGCGCTTGAGCGCGGCCTCGCCGTCGTAGGCGGTGACGACCTCATAGCCATCCTCGCCGAGGAGCGCCGCCACCATGCCCACCATCGCACGCTCGTCGTCGACGACGAGGACGGTCGTCACGCGCGGGCCTCCTTCATGAGCGGCACGCTGAATACGAAGACGCTGCCGCCAGCGGCGCCATCCTCGTACCAGACGTCCCCGCCCTGCGCCTCGACGACGCGCCGTGATGCGAACAGTCCGATGCCCGAACCGGGAAGCCCGGCGTGTGCCGCTGCGCGCTCATAGGCCTCGAAGATGCGCGCGCGGTCCTGAGGAGCGACTCCAGGCCCCTCGTCGCCGACGCGAACGATGCCGCGACCCTGGCGTGACTCCACGCGGACGCTGATGCGCGTTCCCTCGGGCGCGTACTTCGTCGCGTTGTGCACCAGCCCACTGAGGACCTCCGCGGTACGCCGGCGATCGCCGCGCACCCAGATCGCCGTCCCGGCGCGGGGAGCCACGAGCTTGTGGCGACGTGCGATGGGTGCGAGCTCTCTGAGCGCCGCGATCGCGGTGGCGCGCAGGTCGAAGCGAGTGCGGCGCAGGGTCAGGTCGGGATTCTCCGCGCGGACACCGGTCAGGATGCGATCCACGAGCTGATCCAGCCGAACGACCTGCTGCACCGCTTCGTCGATCGGGATCTTGCGGTCGCCACTCTTCTCCGCGAGAAGATCGAGATAGCCGCGGATCACCGACAGCGGCGTGCGCAGGTCGTGCGTGACAACGGCCACGAATTCGGCGCGGGCGCGCTCGAGCTCGCGCAGGCGCTCCGTGGTCTCGCGCTCCAGCGCGTAGAGCGCGGCCTTGTCGATCGCGAGCGCGGCCTGGTTGGCGAGCGCGCCGACGAATGCCACCTCTTCCTCGGCCAGGTCGGTGCCGGCCGGTACGTGAAGCGCGACGGCACCGAGCAACCGGTCGCCGGCGAGCAGCGGGAGTGCGACGTGCTGGCCCTCGACGATCGGCCGCGCCTCCTCCATCGCGCGCCGCGCCGTCTGCAGCAGCGCCTTGCCGATATCTCCCGAGCGGGCGCGCTCGCGCACGCCATCCCCGTCGCGAAGCAGGATCGCGCCGGCGGACCCGGGATAGACGCGCACCAATCGGTCGACGATGAGCGAGAGCACCTCGTCGAGATCGAGGGTGGAGGTCAGTACATTCGAGACCTCGAAGAGAGCGGACACCTCACGGAGCTTGCGCTCGGATTCGCGCTGCAGCCTGCCCTTCTCGATGATGCCGGCGACCTGGTTCGCGATCGTCTGGAGGAAGTCGATCTCGGTCCGGTCGAAGTCGCGGGGCTCGCGCGTCTGCACGTTCATCACGCCGATGACCTCGTCGCGCGAGACGAGGGGCACGGAGAGCATCGAGGTGAACCGGTCGACGTCGACGGACGGGACGTTCTTCCACCGCGGCTCGGTTCGCACGTCGCGGACGGCGAGCGGCACACGAGCATTCACCACCCACCCGGTGATGCCCTCTCCGACGCGGAGCGTCGCGCGGCCGACGGCCCGCGGATTGAGCCCGTTCGTCGCGACGAGGCGCACGAGCCCTTCACGCTTCTCAAGGAGATACAGACTCGACACCTCGGCGCCCATCGCGCTCGTCGTGCGGTCGATGACGATGCGCAGCATCTCGTCCCAGTCGCGCGCGGACGACGCGAGCTGCGCGACCTCGTGGAGGAAGGAAAGCTCCCGCAGCTTCCGTTCGGCGTCGGTGACCGTCACGAATGAAAGGATAGGGACGCAGCGGCAAATAGACTCCGACCATGCAGACCGTGATCCGCACCGAGAAGCTCACGAAGCGCTTCGGCTCGCTCGTCGCCGTCGACGGACTCGACCTCGAGGTGCGCGAGGGAGAGGTCTTCGGTTTTCTCGGACCGAACGGCGCGGGCAAGACGACGACCCTGCGCCTGCTGTGCGCGCTCATTGGCGCGACCTCCGGCACCGCGGAGGTCGCCGGTTATCGCCTCGGGCGGCAGGACTCCGAGATCCGCGCGGCGGTCGGGATCCTCACCGAGCAGCCCGGCCTGTACGAGCGCCAGTCCGCGTGGGACAACCTGGTGTTCTTCGCGACGTTGTACGGGCTCGATCGCACCGCGGCGGCGCGACAGGCCGAGCACTTCCTCCGGCTCATGGGCCTGTGGGATCGGCGGCGAGAGGCCGTCGCGACGTTCTCACGCGGGATGAAGCAGAAGATGGCCATCGCTCGCGCGGCACTTCACGAGCCGCGCGTGCTCCTCCTCGACGAACCCACGACCGGTCTCGACCCCGACGCGGCGAAGACCGTGCGCGAGTTCATCGTCGCGCTGCGTGGAGCGGGCCGGACTGTCTTCCTGTGCACGCACAACCTCGACGAGGCGGACCGCCTCTGCGACCGCATCGCGTTCTTCCGCCAGTCCGTCATACGCATCGACACGCCGGATCACCTGCGCGCCGAGCTCTACGGGCGCTCGACGGAGATCCGCCTCCTCCCCGCGCCGCGCGCCGAGGACCTGCTCTGCGTTCAGGGCACCCCGGGTGTGCGCGAGGCGCATCTCGAGAACGGCTCGATCGTGGTGTCCGCCTCGGATCCGCTGCAGACGAATCCGCTCCTCGTGCGTGCGCTCGTCGAGGGCGGCGCGCAGATCGCCTACGTCGTCGAGCGCAAGGTGCATCTCGAGGACGTGTACCTCAGCATCGTCGAAGGAAGCCAATCTCCTCGCCGAGCTCGAGACGTCGGGCAGGAGCACAAGTAGTGGCGACGCTGCCGCTCGCGCGGACTCCGGAGCGCGGCGCGCTGGTGCGAGCTGTCTGCATTCGCGAGTGGCGCGAGGCGCTGGGCAACCGGCTGCTCGTCGCGATGACGCTGCTTCCGCCGGTCGTGATCCTCGCCGCCGGCATCGGCGCGGTCGCCGCGGCGGCGGCGAATCCGCCCAGCGACCGCGACATGCAGGCGCTCTACGCCGCGGCACCCGGCGTTGCCGGACTCGATCCGAAGGACGCCGTGCAGGGATTCATCGCGACGTACTTCCTCATCCTGTTCATGCTCATCCCCACGGTCGTCCCGCTCACGATGGCGATCTTCTCGGTCATCGGTGAGAAGGCCGCGCGGACGCTCGAGCCCCTGCTTGCGACGCCGGTCGGCGTCGGAGAGCTTCTGCTCGCGAAGAGCCTCGCGTCGACGATCCCGTCGGTGATCGTCACGTGGCTCGCGTACGCGATCTACCTGACCTCGGTCTCGGCCCTCGGCAGCCAGGCCGCGGTGCGCGCGGTGACCGCGCCACGCTGGGTGCTCGCGATCGTCGTGATGGTGCCGCTCCTCACGATGCTTTCGGTGAACCTCGGGATCCTCATCTCGACGCGCGTGAACGACGTCCGTGTCGCGCAGCAGATCGGCGGCCTCGTGGTCGTGCCGGTCGTGGGGCTCGGGATCGCGCAGGTGACCGGCCGCGTCGTTCTCGACGATCAGGCGTTCGCGCAGTTCACCGCATTCCTCATCGCGCTGGACATCGCGGTGTTCGTCGTCGCCCGCCTCGCGTTCCAGCGCGAGAACATCCTCGCCCGCTGGCGGTAGCGCGTTCGGCTACCGCGTCGGGGTGGACCCGCGGCGGGTGTCCCTCTCTCGCAAACGGGCCGGCTCCTGCTTTGCATAGGCGCTTCGCCAAGGGCTCGGTTCACGGAGTCGCTGTCCGCGTCACGCGTTCGCGACGGCCAGGGCGACAGCGAGCACGAGCGCGCTCCCTCTCATCGCTCCGAGGAAACGCGCGCTCGGACGCGATGTTTCACCGCTTGACCGTTCGTTCGCCTTCGAGCGCAGCGTGGCCTAACCGCAGCATTTCGCGGTATCCGGAGCGTGTCTCGTCTTCGAATCCCAGCAGGTGAAGCGCCCCGTGAGCGGCCAGGAAGGCGATCTCCGTCGCGAGCGGCCAGCGCCGCCGTTTCGCCTGCCGCGCGGCCTGCGTACCGCTGATGACGACGTCGCCGAGCTCCAGCGTGCCGTCTGCCTCGCGCTGCAGGGACGCCGCGGCGGTCGCGCCCTTCGCGCCGCGACGCAGCGACTGACCGAATGAGAGCACGTCGGTCGTGCGGTCTTTTCGGCGATAGCGGCGGTTCAGCTCACGCATCGTCGCGTCATCGACGAACGCGAGCACGAGCTGCGCATCCAGCGTGACACCGTACGGGCGAAGTGCGAAGCGCACCGCACGGCGCGCGAACGCGAGATCACACGGTGCCTTGCCTCGGACCGCGATCTTCAGCGGTCGGACGCCGCCTTGTCGGTCGCCTGCGGGATCCGCGCGATGCGGTCTTCCGGATACGGGATGCGTTCGTGGTACACGCCCAGGAGGAGCTCGCAGAACGCGTCCTTGATCCGCTGCACGTCGCGCAGGGTGAGCTCGCATTCGTCGAGCTGTCCTTCGGACAAACGGTCGCCGACGATCCGCTCGACCATCACGCGGATCGTCTCCGGCTTCTTCTCGGCGAGCGACCGCACCGACGCCTCGGTCCCGTCCGCCAGCATCACGATCGCTGCTTCCTTCGTTCGCGGCCGTGGACCGGGGTAGTGGAACGATGCTTCGTCGGGATTCTGGCCACGCTGCTGCGCGAGCTGATAGAAGTACTTGACGACACTGGTGCCGTGATGCGCCGGGATCATCTCGCGGATCATCGGCGGCAGGTGATAGCGCTCGGCGAGCGCCAGGCCATCGCGCACATGAGCCGCGACGATGCCGGCCGACACCATCGGGTCGAGCTCATCGTGGGGATTCGTCCCGGTCTGGTTCTCGATGAACGCCGTCGGGTTCCGCATTTTGCCGATGTCGTGGTAGTACGCGCCGACCCGCGCGACCAGCGGATCCGCGCCGATGACCTCGGCCGCGCGCTCGGCGAGATTCGCAACGAGCAACGAGTGGTGGTACGTCCCCGGGGTGCGCAGCAGAAGCTGCCGCAGCAGCGGATGGTTCGGATCCGCGAGCTCGCGCAGCTCGAACACCGTCGTGATGCGGAAGAGGTGGCCGAAGATCGCCATGCCCGCGAAGGCAAGCAGGCCGGAGCCCGCTCCGCTCACCAGCGCCGCCACCGCGAGCTGGGCTGTTCCGAGGGGATCGGTGGACTGGCCGACGAGCGAGAACGAGACGACGACGCCGAGGTTGCCGAGCGCGACGGAGCCCGCTCCCGCCGCGAACTCGCGTGCCGTCGTCGCGCGACGTACCGCGGCCATGCCGAGCAGCGCGGGCACGAGGACGTAGGCGACGAGCTCGACCTGACCGGACAGGATGCCGACGTGAAGCGCGCCCGCGATCTGGGTCGCAAGCGCACTGCGCCCGCCGACGAGCACCGTGAGGATCATCGCGACGGCGGCGAATGGGATGAAATACACGAGCAGCGTGTGACCGGGGACAAGCGCGCGTGCCGTCACCGTTACCGCAAGCAGCGACAACGCGACGAGGATCATCTTGCGGTCGTCGTTCCACGCCTCGGTCGCGTAACGCTCGACGAAGAGCGCGAGCACCGCGGCGATGAGGACCGCCCACACGGTCAGGCCCACAGCACCCGGCCAGTCGATGCCGGTGTTGACCAGGCCCAGCGCGCGGAGCTTCTCCACGTCGAGCGCGCTCACGACGGTGCCCTCGCGCACGACGACCTCGCCCGCGACGACCTGCACCTGCACCGGGGGCACGCCGCTGCGCGCGGCCTGCTGCGCGCTGGCCGTCGCGGTCTGGTCGAGCGTGACGTCCGAGTCGACGAACTGCTTGACCATCCACGCCCCGACGCTCTTCTGCCGGTCGGTCCACGCCGGCGGCAATGCGGTCGCGGACGCCTCCTTGGCGGCTTCGAGCTGCTCCGGCCGGATGCCCGGCTGATAGAGCGTGCGGAGAGCGTTGTCCAATTCCTTCGAGACGACGTCCCATTCGGCGGCGGCCATATCGACGATGAGCGGCGCGATCTGCGCGTTGATCGCGACCTCGGTGAGGCGCGTGAGCGACGTGATGCGTTGCTCGCGTGTCTGCGCCGCGTCGGCACGGACGCGGCCGACGGCGGCGACCGCCTGGCCCAGCCGGTCGCGCGAGCTCGCGACGACGGCGGGGCTGCGCGTGTACACCTTGGGCACCGCCGCACTGGCGCGCTCGCGCTCGGCGTCGGTCAGCGTCTCGGAAACGAACGCGATGGAACGCGGCGCCTTCACCTGACGATCCGCGAGCGACCCGACGTCGTAGCTCACCGTCGCAGGCGGCGAGAGGAGCAGGGCGACCGCGGTGAAGATGCTGGTAGCGATGACGAACACGTACATCCGCGCCGTCGTCGCGCCGAGCATCCTGCGAAGCGCGGCGGGCAGCGAGTCGAGCCGACGTCCGGCCGGGAGTCGGATCACTTCTTTTCGTACCGATCGTACGCCCGGACTATCCGAGCAACGAGCTCATGGCGAACGACGTCACGGTCCTCGAAGTCGACGAAGGCGATGCCCTCTACGCCCCGCAGGATCTCACGCGCCGCCACCAGGCCGGAGCGCTGGTCCTTGTCGAGGTCGACCTGGGTGATGTCGCCGTTCACGACCGCCTGCGAGCCGTACCCGAGACGCGTGAGGAACATCTTCATCTGTGCGGGCGTGGCGTTCTGGGCCTCGTCGAGGATGATGAAGGCTTCATTAAGCGTTCTCCCGCGCATGAACGCCAGCGGCGCGACCTCGATCTCGCCTCGCTCCATGGCGCGCGTGAAGCGTTCGGGGGGCATGAGCTCGTACAGCGCGTCGTACAGCGGACGAAGGTATGGATCGATCTTGTCGGCCAGGTCGCCGGGAAGGAATCCAAGCCGCTCCCCCGCCTCGACCGCGGGCCGCGTGAGGACGAGACGCGCAGCTTTACGATCGCGCAGTGCGGCGACACCAAGCGCCACCGCCAGATACGACTTCCCGGTGCCCGCCGGACCTGTCGCGAACACGAGGTCGTGATTGCGGATCGCGTCGACATAACGCCGCTGATTCGCCGACTGCGGCGTGATGCGTTTGCCACGCACCGTCGTCGCGACCACCTCCCGCAGCTGCTCGGGCGCGCTGACGGGTGCGTCCTTCGCGTCGCCTATCAGGCGCTCCAGCGCGGGCTTGCGCAGGTTCTCGTCGCGATCGGAGAGCGTGCGCATCGCGCCGACGAGCTCGCCGACACGCGCGACGTTCGCCGGGTCGCCGGTGATGCGCAGCTCCGCGCCGCGCGACACGATCTTCACCGCGAACTCTCGCTCGATGCGGTCGATATTCGTGTCGTTGTTGCCGGTGACGAACATCATCTCGTCGGGGTCGGGGATCAGGATCGTGATCTGCGCCGACGCGCTCACGAAGGTGCCTTCTCCTTCAACATCGCTCCGACGAGGCCCGCGATCTTCTTGCCGTCGGCGCGGTCCTTCGTCTCCGCGAGCACCTTGGGCATGACCTTGCCCATGTCACGCGGACCCGCGGCGCCCGTCTCGGCGACCACGCGCTCGACGATCGCGCGCAGCTCGGCGTCGGACATCTGGGCGGGCAGATAGGTCTGGATCAGCACGAGCTCCTGCTCCTCTTTCGACGCGAGCTCCGGCCGGTCGCCTTTGCGGAACGCTTCGATCGAGTCGCGGCGCATCTTCGCCTGCTTCTGAAGCACGTCCAGGACCGCGACGTCGTCGAGATCGGACGGCCGGTGCTCGGCGATATGCGCCTGCCGCGCCGCCTCGTCCTTGCCTTCCGCGATGAGGCGCTCGATCGTCGCTTGGAGCCGGTCGACGCCCTCGCGCTGGATCGCGGCCAAGAGAAAGCGCAGCGCGTCACGACGGGTCGTGTCGCCCGATTTCATGGCGGCCCGAAGATCGTTCTCGAGCCTCTGTTTCATGGGGGATGCGATGCCTTCGCTTCTCCGAACTAACGCTTGCGCCGCTTGGCTTCCTTGCGCTTGCGGCGGGCGGCGGGGCGCTCGTAGAACTCGCGGCGGCGGGCTTCAGCGAGGATGCCGGCTTGCTGGATCTTCTTGTTGAATCGGCGAAGGGCGGCCTCGAAAGACTCGCCATCACCGACGATCACTTCAGACAATGGTCCTTGGATCACCCGCCCTTCGGTCTTATGAGACTGCGCCGGAGACAGAATGCCGGCCCCCCAAGGAGGCCGACGAGGGTCATGATACCCGCCGGCGCACCTCCGAGGCCACGGTAAAGATACGCGTATTTGACCAGCATGCGGTGGTAGATCAGCCGGGCGGCCAGGTGAACTCGCGCCCACCGAGGACGTGAAGGTGGAGATGCCCCACGGACTGGCCGGCCCCAGGGCCGTTGTTCACCACCAGCCGAAAGTCGTCGCCGACGCCGCCCTGACGCGCCACGCGGCGTACTGCCTGCAGCAGCTTCCCGCCGAGCGGCTCGTCGTCGAGATCCGCGAGGGTCGCGATGTGCGTCCGGGGCACGACCAGGACGTGGAACGGCGCGCGCGGGAAGACGTCGTTGATGACCAGGACATCGTCGTCCTCGTAGACAACGGTCGCCGGGATCTTGCCCGCCACGATGCGACAGAAAAGGCAGTCGTCCACGCAGCCAAGAGAATACCGACGTGGCGATAGCCGTTCTGCTCGCGACCTACCTGCTGTCGTCCATCTCCTTTCCGTACTGGATCGCGCGCGCGTACGGCGTCGATCTCCGCGCCACCGGGGAGCGCAAGCTCGGCGGCGGCAATCTCAAGAAGAGCGTGGGCTTGGCTCAAGGCATCGCCGGCGGGGCTTTGGACAGCGCGAAGGGATTTCTCGCCGTGATCGTGGCGCGGGCCCTCGGACTCGAGCTCGAGGCCCAGCTCGCGTGCGGCATCGCGGCGATCGTCGGGCAGATGTGGCCGGTGTTCCATCGTTTCGACGGTGGCCGCGCGAACGCGACGGGCTGGGGTTTCGCGCTCGCGGCCGATGGCGTCGCGGCGCTGATCATGGGCGTGCCTCTGTGCTTCGGTCTCTTCGCCGCGCGGATCATCCGCCCGCGGCCGACCCGTTTGCTGCCTCTTGCGAGCCTTCTCTCGTTCGCGATCTTCCCGGCCGTGATCTGGGAGCAGGAGGGGGCGACGCCGACGGTCGTCGCGGGTCTGGTCGTGCTCGCGCTGATCCTCGTCCGCCGTATCACGGCCGGCCTGCGGACCGACCTTGCAACGGGCGCGCCGCTCGCGCGAGTGCTCGCCAACCGAGCGATATACGACCGCAGCGAGCTCCAGGAGCGCGGCGTCGTCGCGATCTAGCGCAGGCGGCCCGTACGTCGACGACGGCGACGGAGGCGTCACCGCCGCTCAGCTCAGGCGATCCATGACCAGTGCGACGGCCGCGATCGCCGCGGTCTCACTGCGCAGGTTCCGGCCACCGAGCGAGACCGTGACGGCCCCGCGCTCGCGCGCGAGCGCGATCTCCTCGTCGGCTATCCCACCCTCCGGTCCGATCACGATCGAAAGTGCGCGCGCCGACCGAGGCAGGGCGTCCCGGAGCCGCACGCGCCGCTCGTTCTCCCACGCCACAAAGAGTGGCGATGGCAGGGCGATGATGAGCTCGTTCCAGGAGCAGGCGGTCTCGATCGATGGGACGCGTCCGCGCCGCGCCGTTTCTGCGGCCTCCCGCGCGATGCGCTCCCAGCGCGAGCGCTTCGCCTCGCTGAGGCTGCGCACGACCGAGCGCGCGCTGGTGAACGGCACGATGCGAGAGACGCCGAGCTGCGTCACGGCCTCGACGACCTCCTCGTCGTGATCGCCGCGGAGGACAGGCAGCGCGAGCGTCAGCGTGACGGTCGGCTCGGCCGGTGTGAAACCGCGCTCGCGCACGACCGCCGTCACCGAGGTAGGGCGCACCGCTTCGAGCGCGACCACTGCTTCGGCGCCGTCCGCGACGAGGACGACCAGGTCGCCCGCTCGAAGTCGCAGCACGGTCGCGATCTGGCGCGCCTGCGCCCCGGCGAGCGTCACGCGATCCGCGCGCAGCACTTCCGGCGCGACGAAGAACCGGTGCATCAGCGGCGGAGCGCGAGCGCGACCCAGTCGTCACGCTCGGTCCGATCGAGGACCGAAAGGCGCACGCGCGCGAAAGCCTGGCGCGTCGCGGCCTCCGCCGGCGCGCTGATGCCCGCGACCAGGAGCGTTCCGCCGCTGGAGAGCCGGGCCGCGAGATGCGGCGCGATCACCTGCAGGACGGGCGACACGATATTCGCGACGACGACGTCGAAGCGACCCGGCACATCTTCGGCGCTTCCCTCCGCGACCGGGATCGCGACGCCGTTGCGCACAGCGTTCTCACGCGCGGCGTCCACCGCAAGGGCGTCGGTATCGACGGCAACGGCCGGCGACGCGCCGCGCTTCGCCGCGGCGATCGCGAGGATGCCCGAGCCGGTGCCGACGTCGAGGATGCTCCTGCCCTCGAGCGGCATCCACGAGAGTGCCTCGAGGCACTGCTGCGTCGTTGGGTGCAGACCCGTGCCGAAGGCCATGCCCGGATCGAGCACGAGCTCCACCGCGGCGCCGGTGGACGCCTCGGACCAGCTGGGCCGCACCAGGAACGCGCCGATGCGGATCGGAACGAACTCCGCTTTCCAGCTCTCGAGCCAGTCCTTGTCGTCGACCTGACGCGCGACGAGCTCGCCGATCGGTCCGAGACCGAAGGCCTGAAGGTGACCGAGCGCGTCGCGCACATCCGAGACCTTCGCGAACGCATCGGCGTCCAGGGCGACATAGGCCTTCACGGTGTGGTCGGTGCCGCGCCCGGGCTCCAGCGGGACCTCGACGGCGATGCCGTTGTAGCCGACGCGCGAAAGGATCTCGCTCACCGCTTCGACGGCTTCAGCGTGCGCGGGCACAGCGATCTCGAGCCAGCGAGTGGGCGGCGTCATTCGCCGCCGATGGCGTCCTTGATGCGGTCGAAGACACCCCGGGCGTCGCTCTCGTCGTGCTGCTCGGGGGCGCCCTCGATGTCGTGCAGCTGCCGATAGAGGGCCTTCTGCTCCTTCGTGAGCGTGCGTGGGATCGCGACATCGAGATACACGAGCTGGTCGCCGCGGCCCGACGACCCGAGATGCGGCACGCCCTTGCCGCGCAGACGGACCATCTGACCGTGCTGGGCGCCGCCCGGCACTTTCACGGCGGCGCTCTCGCCCTCGATCGTCGGGACCTCGAGATCGGCACCGAGCGCGGCCTGCGCCGGCGAAACACGCAGCACGTGCACGAGGTCGTCGCCCTCCCGGCGGAAGAGCGCGTGCTCGCGCAGGCGGATGAGCACGTACAGGTCACCCGACGGGCCGCCACGAAGTCCAGCCTCGCCTTCGCCGGCGACGCGCAACTGCTGTCCGTCATCGATCCCCGCGGGGATGTCGAGCGGAAGCTCGTGGTCGCGGCGCTCCCGGCCCTCGCCGCGACAATGCGTGCAGAGCGCATCGACGGTCTTGCCCGAGCCACCGCAGCGCGGGCAGGTCGATACGTTCACGAAGCGGCCGAACACCGATTGCTGGACCTGGCGCACCTCGCCGCGCCCGTTGCAGGTGCCGCAGGTCGAGATCTTCGAGCCCGGCTCCGCGCCGCTGCCCTCGCAGCGCTCGCAGGTCTCGAGCCGCGGCACGCGGATCGTGCGCGCGCCGCCGCGCACCGCGTCGATGAGCTGGAGCTCGATCTCCATCCGCAGGTCGGCGCCGCGCATCGGCCCACGCGGCTCCCGCCGGCGGAACTCGCTGCCAAAGAAGGTCTCGAAGAGATCGCCGATCCCGAAGTCGCCGAGACCCTGGCCATTCCCGAACATGTCGTAGCGCTGCCGCCGCTCGGCGTCGGAGAGCACTTCGTAGGCCTCGGTGATCGCCTTGAAGCGCTCGCCACCGTCGGATTCCGGGCTCGTGTCGGGGTGATGCTGGCGCGCGAGCTTGCGGTACGCGCTGCGGATCTGATCCGGCGTCGC
>JANNHF010000009.1:0-3061 GCA_031404235.1 Chloroflexota bacterium | reverse complement strand
TCGCCTCGAGGAGCGTGGTGTCATTGTTCCAGAGGCTCCCCGTGTTGTTGAAGTTCATGACCGAGTGGTCCGCTGGGATCCGCGAGCGGCTCGACGCGTTGTAAGAACGGTCCGTGTTAGCGTCCGCTTCGACGCTTGGCGAGTGGTAGCTCGCAGTCTGCTCGAGTCCGAAGGTGTGCGCGACCTCCATCGCCGCGAGCGCGCCGCTCCGGGAAGGCTGGGCAGGTAGCTGGTCCGCGACCAATCGGATCCACGACTCCGCGGACGAGACCGATGCCATGCCGTCGGCACAGCCGTTGTTGTTTTCAGTTCCGAAGCTGATCGGGCCGGAAGGCGAGCCGTTGCCGCCGACGACGCCGACGACGCGATCCGCGGTCCTGGTCCGGTTCGCCTTGTTGTAGGTCAGCAGGTACTGCGCGAGCAGGCCCTTGATCGCGCTGAAGGTCGTGCTGGTGCCACAAAACTTTGTGACGCCGCCGCTCGACACGTACGCGTTGCTGATCGATTTCAAATCAAGCATCGTCGCCGTATCGACGATGTAGCGCACGCCAGTGGTCGCGGCAGTGTCGCTAAGCTCCGCGAGACCGGCAGACGTCGGGTAGATGCGTGAGAGCGTCTGCATGGCGTTCTGCACGATGGTCTGATCTACCGCGGTGTACTGCGTGATGTAGGGTTGGCTCCGGTCACCCATCGGGACCACGTAGACGCGCAGCGCGTTCGCTGCGTCGAACGACTTGCTGAAGTCCGGGAATGTCTTGGTGGTGGTGCCGGTGCCGCCAGTCGTCCCGTCGCTGAAGTTGTAGGTGACGGTCGCGGTGAAGGTCGCGGTGAAGGAACTACCGGCTGCCCCTAGCCTTAGGTTCACCGCCGGCACGACGAAAACAGGGTCGGCAGGCGACTCCGGCTGGATGGTCGCGGGAAGTGCTGGCGTGGTCGCGAAACTCGTGAAGAGCGCGTTGGCAGCGGCACCGCTCGATACCTGAAGCGAGGCGTTTGTGATCCTCACGTACTGGCTACCCGTGACGGTGCACGGCAGCGTGAGAAAGAGCTTGACCAACGTGTCCTCGCCCCGCGTAAGCCTGACGTAGGCCGCTGTCCCCGTGCCGCCTACACCTTGGGACACCATCGACTCGGCGAGTGTCGGCTGGAGACTTGCGCTCGTACAGTCCGCCGCCGCGTGCGCAACATTTCCAGGTACCACCGTGGTAAGGCTCACCACGAAGACAACAACGGCAAGAAAATCAAACCGACGACGCATAGCGTCCACCCCATTCCCCATGCTCACGCATTTCAACCGTGGCGCGCCCCCACGTACAGCCGCCGGGAATATAGGCCTCACTTGGCGCCATGTCTGCGTCCAGGTCCGTACGTTTTGAAGTCAAGTGCCGCTACACGGCACGGGCAGCAACTAGCCTGCGTGCGTGCTGGGCCCCGATCCGGGCCACACTTTGTAACGACCCACCGGGCAGGGTTGCTAGCCTTCGGCGACCCCCGAGCGCAGCAGCGCCTCGCGCAACGACGGCGCGCCGACGACGTCGAGTCCGCTGCCGTTCAGGTCGCCGAGGCTTGCCTGGGGCACGATGGCCCGCTCGAAGCCCAGGCGCTCCGCCTCCTTTAATCGCGCCGCGACGCGCTGCACGCGGCGCAGCTCGCCACCTAGACCAAGCTCGCCCACGAACACGGTGCGCGGATCGGCCGGCTTGTCGCGTAGCGCCGAGGCCAGGGCGACCGCGACGGCCAGGTCTGCAGCGGGTTCGCGGACGCGAAGTCCGCCGACGAGATTCACGTACACGTCATGCGAGCCGAGCGACAGACCCGCGCGCTTCGCGAGTACGGCGAGCAGGACAGCGACGCGCTGTGGATCCGCGCCGTTCACGGTGCGGCGCGGCAATCCGAAGCTCGTCGGCGTGACGAGAGCCTGCACCTCAACGAGCAGCGGACGCGTGCCCTCGAGCGTCGGTACGACGACGCTGCCGGCGACACCGCGGCTGCGCTCCTCGAGGAATATCTCCGACGGATTCGTGACCTCGCGCAGGCCCGACTCCCCCATCTCGAACACGCCGACCTCGTCGGTCGAGCCGAAGCGGTTCTTCGTCCCACGGAGGATGCGGAACGCGTGGAATCTCTCTCCTTCGAGATAGAGAACCGCGTCAACGATGTGCTCGAGCACACGCGGGCCGGCGACCGCGCCTTCCTTCGTGACGTGTCCGACGAGGAAGATCGGCACATCGTCGCCTTTCGCGACCTCGAGGAGCCGCGCCGTGCATTCGCGCAGTTGCGAGACTCCCCCGGCGGCCGAGCCGATGACGTCCGACGACATCGTCTGGATCGAATCGATTACGGTGAAGATCGGGCGCATGCGGCGGATCGCCTCGATCACCGTGCCGAGGTCGGTCTCGCTCAGCACGTAGATGCTGCCGCCCTCGATGCCGAACCGGCGTGCGCGCAGCTTGATCTGTGCGGCGGACTCCTCCCCGGATACATAAAGGACGCTGCCTCGCTGGGCCAGCGACGACGAGGCCTGCATGAGCAGCGAGCTCTTGCCGATCCCGGGGTCGCCGCCGAGCAGAACGAGCGATCCGCGCACGATGCCGCCGCCGAGGACGCGATCAAACTCTCCGATACCGGTCGTAATGCGCTCCTCGGCATCGGGGGGAACCTCGTTCAGCGCGATCGGCGCCCGCGGGGCGCGTGTAACGCCGCGTCCCTTAGGGGGAGCGACCACGCGCTCCTCTACCAGTGTGTTCCAGCCATCGCACGACGGGCAGCGCCCGACCCACTTGGGGGACTGCGCTCCGCAGTTCTGGCAGACGAAGGCCGTCTTCGGCTTAGCGGGCATCGACTGAAGTATCGGCCTGCGGATGCACCCGCATCAGTTAGGGTCGCTGTTCAGACGTCTAGGGCGCGACGGGTACCGGCTTCGGGGCCTCGATCTCGGTCTTCTCGATGACAAGCTTTCCGTCCACCGGGTTCACGTTGACCGTGTCGCCCGCGTGGAACTTGCCCTGGAGGAGCATCTCCGCGAGCGGGTCGGCGATCTCGTTCTGGATCTGCCGCGCGA
>JANNHF010000008.1:0-4211 GCA_031404235.1 Chloroflexota bacterium | reverse complement strand
CGATGCGGCGCGTGCGGTCCTCACGTACTTCGAGGGTTCGACGGTGAGCATCGAGCCGAACAGCGAGCTCGCGATCGAGACCGCGTCGTCGTTGGCCGATGGAAGCACCGTCGTGGTCATGCAGCAGCATTTCGGCCGCACGTGGCACGTCGTGACGAAACTCATCACCGGAGACTCCAAGTACGAAGTGAAGACGCCCGCCAGCACCGCTTCGGTGCGCGGTACCGCGTTCGAGGTCGACAGCGACGGCGAGCGCACCGTGGTCACGACGACCGAAGGCACCGTTGTCGTTCGTGTCGCGGATCCTGCGCGTCCGGGCCAGACCGTGGACGTGCCGGTGTCTGCGGGAAGGACACACGAGCAGAAGAAGAATGCGCCCCCGGCGCCCGCCACCGCGGCGCCGGCGGCAGAGCGCACGCTCACGATGACGCTCGACGAGGGGAATTCGCTCGTCATCGACGCGCAGGGGCGCGCGAACGGCATCGACAAGAACGGCAAGATGCGCCTCGAGACGCCTGGCGCGAAGCTCGTGAAGTCCAAGGACGGCAAGCTCCAGGTCGTGCTTCCGAACATCTCGGACGGCCGCGTCGAGGCGCTCGTCCGGAGGGCCGGCGGCGGTGAGGTCGACGTGCAGACGACGGTCGAGGACAAGGGCAAGGAACCGGTGAAGGTGCAGGGCAAGGTCAGCGCCGACACGAGCGGGCAGGGACGCGCGAGCGTGGACGTGAGCCGCACTTCCGACGGCAAGACCGAACGTGAAGCAGTCGAACGGTAAGAAGCCCTGAGCTAACGCAGCGGAGCGATCCGCGCGTCGCGACCCAATGGCACTCAGCAGCTGCGATCCGCGGGGCGGCTAAGCGGTTTCGAACCGCTACTGAGTGGTCCACAACCACTAGTGCTGCCATTACACCATAGCCGCCGTACCCGACAGGAGCTCCCTGTCTCGATCAAATGTTAGACGACGGATCTCATCCGCTGCCTGTTGGGCGTGACCTGCTCGAGGGCTATAGCCCCGCCTTCCTCCGCGCGTCCTCGTAGAGCGGTCGCACCATCGCCGCCGCCGGATGGAACTCGCCGACGTCGAGGAACACCGCCCACGTGTCGACGGCCGCGCGCCACTCCTCGCTGCGGTACTGGATGAGTCCCTTCAAGAACAGCGCGTCCGTGTCGCGTGGACGCAGCGCCAACGCGCGGTCCGCAGCCAGGCGCGCCCCCGCGAGCTCCCCGGAGCGGAAGAGCATGAAGCCGATCCCGTTGAGGGCAGGAACGCTGTCCTTGTCGATAGCGAGGACGGCCTGATAGGTCGCGACCGCCTCGCTCACGCGGTCATCGCTCACATACGCGTCGGCGAGCGCGAGCAGCGTTGGAACGTCGCGCGGGCTCGTCTTCGCGCGGGCCTCGAGGTCGGGCAGCGTCGGCGCGACCGGCGCCGTTCCGGTGATCGGCGCGCCGGGCGCGCGGTCGCCCGCCGCCCGCGGCAGCTCGATGACGACGAGCACGACCGCGATCCCGGTGAGCAGCGACGCGAGCGCGATCGTGCGCCACGGCGCCGGAGCGGGTCGTTGCTCGCGTTCGCGCACGAACGCGCCCCGTTCGAGCAGATTCCGGAGACGCTCGTGGTCCGCCGGCGCGATGGTGCCCGCGGCGCGAGCGAACTCGAGATCGCGCAGCGAGCTGACGGCGCGAGCCACGTCGTCGTGCGCGTCGGGCGTCTCGACCGGCCACGCCGTCTCGCGGCGCGCGAGCAGCGGGCGCACCGCGAGGGCGAGGCCCACGAGGAAGAGCGACGTGAAGAGGACGTAGCTCACTCCGCGCCATCCGTCTGCGGCAGATCCAGCGCCTCTTCGCGCGCGACACGTTCTCGCAGCGCGGCGAGCTCACGCGGGGATGGGGCGGCGATACTCGAGGCGACCGGACGCATCCGGGCTAGCGCGACCGACACACCGGCTGCCAACGCCACGAGTGGCACGAGCCAGATCAGCCCGGTCCACGAAGACGTCGACGGCGAAAGCAGCACCCAGTCGCCGTAGGACGCGCGGAACTCGTCGCGGATCTCGTCGTCGGTCCGGCCCTCGGCGACCCCCCGCGCGACGACGTCACGCATCTGCCGCGCGCTCGCCGCGGACGAGTCCTTGACGGAAAGACCCTGACACGTCACGCACCGCAGCTCACTGCTGATGCGGTCGACGCGCTCCGCCGCGGTCGCGTCGTGGGGCCGGGCGCTCCACGCGACCGCGCCGATTATCGCCAGAAGCGCGACGAGGACGAGCGCGCGCTCGCGGGTCATCGCGTCGCCTTCGGTCTGAGGCTGTCTATCGCCGCCACCAGCGTCGCCTCGTCAATGGCGCCGATGTGCCGTCCGGCGATGATGCCGTCCGGTCCGATGAAGTACGTCTCGGGTATCCCGCGGACGCCATACGCGAACGCGATGCGGCCGTCCTCGTCGGTGGCCGTCGGCCAGGTCACGCCGTTGTCGCGCACGTAACGCCGCGCACTGTCGAGCGAGTCCTGATAGACGATCCCGATGAGCACGACATCGCTCGAGCGATAGCGCTCCCAGACGCGCACGAGAGCGGGGTTCTCCTCCTTGCACGGTATGCACCACGACGCCCAGAAGTTCAGGACCACGACCTTGCCGGCGTGATCGCTCAGCGCGACCTTGCCGTTGCCGTCGAGGCGATCGAGGGTGAAGGCGGCGGCGGGCTTGCCGACTGTGCCCGTGCGGATGTCCCGCGGATCGAAGCGGAACGAAAGCATGAGCACCACGACCAGCGCCGCGATCGCTGCGACGATCGAGTAACGAAGCCAGCGCGGCATCAGTCGCCGACCGCTGCGGGGGCCTCGAGAAGCGGCCGCGCGACCTCGCGCCGTTTCGGCTGCGGCAGTGCGGCGATCAGCGCCCCGAGGCCGACAACGGCGCCACCCAGCCAGAGCCACGACACGAGCGGCATGACGAGAACGCGGATCGTGGCCCATGACTGCGAGCGGGTGTCGTACGCGGCGAGGATCGTGTACACGTCGTCGGCCAAGCCGGCGGCGATGCCCGGAGACCCGACGGCCTGTGTGGCGTTCGGGAAGAAGATGACCGCGGGCCGGAGCTCACTTGTCGCACCATCACGACTGACGGTCAGATCGGCCACGAGGAGATCTCGGTGCGCCTCTTCGACCGAGCGCAGGCCGGCGAAGGCAACGGTGTAACCGGCGACGTTGAAACTCTGACCCGGTGTGACGGTCTGTTCGAACTCGATCGTCTTCGACTGGCTCGTTGCCACTGCGAGCGCGACGAGCACGATGCCCAGGTGCACGACGTATCCACCGTACCGGCGGCCGCTCCGGCGCAGCAGGTTCGCGAACGCCGCGCCGGCGTTCTCGCCGTGCAGCACGCGCCTGGCGCGGACGCCGCGCGCGAACTCCTGAACGACGGTCGCGGCGACGAACGCCGCGAGCGCGTACGTGAGCACCGCGAACGCCCCGCCAAGCCCGGTCGCGACCGCGATCAGCGCGCCGCCCGCGGCGGCGACGATCGGCGCCGTGAACTGTCGCTCGAGCGTCGCGCGCGACGCGCCGTGCCACGGCAGCTGCGGCCCGACGCCCATGAGGAACAGCAGCGCGAGCGCGAGGGGTACCTCGACGCGATCGAAGTACGGCCGTCCGATCGAGAGCTGCGCACCACTGATGGCCTCGGCGATGAGCGGATAGAGCGTGCCCAGGAGGATCGTGAGCGTCGCTGCCACGAAGATGACGTTCTGGATGAGGAAGATGGCCTCGCGGGAGAGGCGCGCGCCGACGGTGTTCGCGTCGCGCAGCATCGGCATTCGCCACAGCAGCAGACCGACGGAGAGCACGATGATCGCGACGAGGTAGCCGAGCAACAGCGGGCCGATGGCGGACTGCGTGAACGCGTGCACCGAGTTCACGACGCCGCTGCGCGTGAGGAACGTCCCGAAGATCGTCAGCGCGAAGGTCGCGATGACCAGCGACAGGTTCCAGCTGCGGAGCAGGCGCCTCTTCTCCTCGACCATCACCGAGTGGAGATAAGCGGTCGCGACGAGCCAGGGCATGATCGCCGCGTTCTCCACCGGGTCCCAGGCCCAGTAGCCGCCCCAGCCGAGCACGGCGTAGGACCACCATGCGCCCGCGACGATGCCGACGCCGAGCAACGCCCACGACACGAGCGCGTATTTCCGCGTCGCGACGAGCCAACGGTCACC
>JANNHF010000007.1:0-9267 GCA_031404235.1 Chloroflexota bacterium | reverse complement strand
CCACGAAGTCGCGGTCGAATGGCTTCACCGGCTCGCGCCACCGCTCGCTGTTGCGCGTCTTGAAGAGGATCCGCTCTGTACCCGCCGGCACGCCTGCGCGCTCGAGCCAGGCCGCGCTGATGTTGCCCGGGCCGTCGAAGGCGACCAGACGGCAGCGACCCACGAGCGCGTCGACCGGGAGCTGATCGACGGTGCCCGCACCCTCGATGAAGTGCACCGGCGGATCGACGTGGGTCCCGGTGTGGTCGCTGAACGACACGATGGACACGTTCGCCCCATCGCCCTTCGCGATACGCCGCAGCGGCGTTGTCTTCGGTCCGTCCTCGCCCGGCCACGTTGGCATACCTGGACGGATCACCAGCGAGACGTCGTGCACCTTCAACCAAGCACCCGCCCGATCTCTCGGATCCGCTCCTCGCGGATGGACCGCTCGTCGCTCATGCTGTCATCTCCACCACGGTCTTTATCTGCGAGGCATCGTGAGGCAGCGCGCGGGCGGCGTCCGCGAGCGGCACCCGCCGCGTTATGAGCGCGCCCAGGAACCCCGGCCAGCGACGCTCCGCGTCGGACAGGTCGGCGATGCCCTGCTGGAAGTCGTCGGCCTTCGCGTTGACGGTGCCGAGCACCAGGACGTTGTTGAGCACCAGCTTCCGGTTGATGACGTCGGCCGGGACCTCGAGCGAGCGCATCGCCCCGGTCACGCTGGTCAGGATCACCGCCCCGTTCGCGCCCACGAGCTGGAGGCATTCGAATGCCACCCCGGAATTGCCCGTCGCCTCGATCACGACATCGATGCGCTTTGAGCGCGCGGCGACCGTCGCGAGGGGCGTGAGGCTGGTCGCAGCGTAGCCGGCACCGATCTGCGCGAGCAACGCTTCCTTCTCGGGCTTGTGCTCGCGCTCGACCACGGTCACATCCAGGCCCTGGAGGCGAAGCTTCACTGCAGCGAGTATCCCGACCGGACCGGCACCGGCCACGATCGCGGTGCGCGGCTCCCACACCGTCATGCGCCGCTGCGCGATGACCAGGTGACGCCACCCCTTTTCGGCGATCGTCAGCGGCTCGAGGAGGACGGCGACGTCGACGATCGGCTCGGGCACGACGAACAGGTATTCCGGTCGCTCGGCGAAACGCTCGGCGCAGAAGCCGTGGACGCCGTTGATGCCCCGCTCTTGGAAACCGCCCCAAAGGCACATGTCCTGTTCGCCGCTGCGGCAATTCGGACACCCGTCAGGCCGACGAACGCTCGCGACGACCGGCGTGCCGGCCTTCAAGGTCCCTGCGTCGCGGGCGACACGTCCGAAGTTTTCGTGACCGAGGACGAGCGTGTCGGTCCCGTCGGGCGCGCGCCCATACCCGCCGCGCTCGATCTCCGCGTCCGTGCCGCAGAGGCCGACGCGCACGACGTCGACGAGGACCTCACCATCGGCGGGCGTCGGGTCGGGCACGACGCGCACCGCGCCGGAAGTGGCGCGTCCCGGCACGACCGTGAGCGCTCGCACGCGCGGAGCATATGGGCAGTGCGGCCGCGATACTTATCGCGCGATGGTGACGCCACGTGAGGTCGAGCGCGTATTCCGCGAGGCCGGTGCCTTTCGCGAGGGTCACTTCGTCCTCGCGTCGGGGAAACACTCGCCCGGCTATCTCGAGAAGTTCCAGGTGCTCCAGTGGCCGGTGCGAACGGCGACACTCTGCGCGGACATCGCCGAGTGGGCGCGCTCGCTCGCTCCGCGGACCGTTGCGGGACCGACGACCGGCGGCATCATCCTGGCGCATGAGGTCGGGCGGCAGATGGAGCTTCGCGCGGTCTATGCCGAACGGACCGAGATCGGTCGCACTCGCGAGTTCCGTCGGGGGTTCGAGCTCGGGTCAGGCGAGCGCGTGCTCGTCGTGGACGACATCATGACGACCGGCGGATCGGTCCAGGAGACCATCGACGCCGTGCGCGCCACCGGAGCGCAGGTCGTTGGCGCGGCGGTCCTCGTCGATCGCTCGGGTGGTGCTGCCACCCTCGATGTCCCCCTGTACGCGCTGTGGACGGTCGACATCCCGACCTATCCCCCCGCAGATTGCCCACAATGCGCGGAGGGCGTGCCGATCGCGAAGCCTGGCACGACCCCTGCTCAGAAGGTGCGCCAGTGAGGGACCTCGTGAAGCTCATCCGCACGCTCGCATGGATGGCGTTCGCCGCAGCGATATATCAGGAGCTGCGTCGTCCGCCGGAAGCGCGCACCTGGAACGGAAAGGTCGCGGGTGTCGTTCCCTATGACTTCCGGATCCCGACGCTTGATCGCCTGCGTGAGGCGTACTGGGCGCCTGAGAGCGATCACGTTTTCTCGGAGAAGGTGTTCGGCGTCGGATGGGCGGTGAACATCCCGGTCGCGACCCGAAAGCTCAGCGAGATCGTGTCGCAGTACGCCGAGTCGAGCGCGTCGCTGCGCCGTCGCGTTTCACGGCGCGACGAGGCGCTCCCTCGAGGCGACGAGCCTTGATCTCGAGGTAGGCGGGAAGGAACCGCTCGAGCTCATCCGCGGACCCCGGCTCGCCACCCACGTAGCTCGGCGAGAACTCCCACAGGCCGTCGATCAAGAGCTTGTTCTTCACGCACGCGTTGACGAGATCGCTGGTGCGGTGTCCGTACTCGAGGGTGCGCGCCTCGACCTTCACCGCGCCGAACTCCCAGATCGCGTCTTCGAACGGTATGTGCCCGTCATCGAAGTAGCGCTGCTTGAAGCCCCAGCCCGTACCGGTCCAGGTCTCCTGCATGCGCAGCGCGACCGGGTGCATCGTCGAGAAGACGTAGATCCCGCCCGGCGCGAGGATGCGGGCGGCCTCGGCGATGACGCGCTCCGCGTCGGGCACGAACACCATCGAGTGGTGGTGGCTCACGATGTCGAACTCTCCGGCGGCGAACGCTGACAGGTCGCGCATATCGCCCTGCACGAAACGCAGCTTCGTGCCGCGGTCTCGTGCCAGCGTCCGGACCGTCGCGAGCTGGCGCTTCGAGATGTCGAAGAGCGTCGTCGTCGCGCCGAGCTCCGCGAAGAGGACGGCGTCCCAGCCGCCTCCGCCGGCCAGGGACAGGACGCGCTTGCCGTCGAGGTCGACGCCGCGGAGCCGACCACGCGTCAGGTCATCGAGGAAGCGACGCTTGCCGCGGACACCCGGCGGCGGCTTGCCGTGTGGCCGCGTGTAGGGGATCCCTGCCTCCGCCAGGCGCTCCCACATCCGCCGGTTGTGCTCGCCGACGTCGTCGACCGCGATCCTTCGGGTCAGGGGACGTCTTCGCAGCACTTGTTCAGGTGCGCCGCGAGGAAGCGGCGCACGCGCGCATCGTCGTATGTCGCCAGCTCGTCGAGCCAGCTCCACGCGGTCAGAACGATCGTGCCTGGCGGGATCTTGTCGTACGGGCGGATCACGAGCTTCACCTTGCCGTACTTGTCCTTGGGATAGGTGGTCAGGTGGGCCTGCAGCGCCGCGAGCGACGCGGGCGGGATGTTGTTGTACGACGCGACGACGCCCCCGTGCTCGAGGCTGTGGACGGCGCGCTCGTCCGGGACGGCATCGCTGTGGAACCCCCACGTCGTCACCGACGGCCAGTGCGGACCGTATGTCGGCGGGTAGGAGGGGTACGTGATGGGCGTGCCTTCGGCGGGGTGATCGCCTATGCCGCTCGCCGGACCTTTGAACTGACCCGCGCTCTCGCCCACGCCGAATGACTGCGCCAAGAGCACACCGACCACGAGAATGACGGCCGCGGCGCCGATCGCGACCCACGGTACGCGGCGATGCCAGGCGTAGTTGCTGGGTGCGGTCGCGCGCTCGCCTCGTGCGGCGCGCTTCTTCTTGCGCGGCATGCGCCTATTCGCCGAGCGCCGCGTCGACGGCGTCGCGGATGCGCGCCAGGCGATCCTGGCGCTCGGCCACGAAGCGCTCGATCCCCGCGAGCAGGTGCTGCGGCGAAAGGTGCGCTTCCGCGATGACCTCGTCGACCGTCCCACCGGTGCGCCAGCGGTCGTCCCAGTCGGAGGTCAGCGAGTACTCGGCGACGACGGGATGATCGATCCAGTCGCGCATGACGCGCCGCGAGCGGTTGCTGATCATCATCGCGTCGATACGGTCGGTGGCCGACGCGATCTCGTCGCGGTACCGCTCGTCCTGCAGCGCAAAGAGCTGCGGGCTGATCGCGGCGACGATCTTCACGTTGAGCCCGCGCTCGTCGAGCTGCGGCAGGATCTTGACGACGTTGGCGGTCGTCGAGGTGCCCTGCACGAAGACCGTCCCCACCCGCGGCTGCCCGCCGCGGTAGCGGCGG
The DNA here is from genome assembly GCA_031404235.1 of Chloroflexota bacterium. Lineage (GTDB taxonomy): Bacteria > Chloroflexota > Limnocylindria > P2-11E > P2-11E > CF-39. Next base: position 4,952 of record JANNHF010000007.1, on the reverse strand, counting down.
ATCAGGTACGCGCCGCGGGCAGCGGCGAAATGCGAGTCCATGCCGAGCGCCCTCCGGTCCGGGATGTCGACGTTGGGACGGGTCAGGTGGAGCGCGACGATGGGCGCCTTTTGGCGCAGCGCTGCCCCGAGCACGACCGGGACCTCGTTGTACTCCCACGGGTGGAGATCGATGACCGCGCCGTCCGGGAAGAGCTGCGTGACGCCGGTCTCAAAGATGCCGAAGTGCGTGCGCGAGTCCTCGGCCGTCTCCGGACCAGAGTGTCCGGCGATCCAGAGGACCTTGCCCACTTGGAGCTCGCAGTCCTGCGCGAGCTGGCTGAAGAGGCGCATCTCGCCGTACTTGAGATAGGAGAACGCGCCGTACGTCGAGCACGCGCCCCAGAACCCGTTGAAGTCCTTGAACGGATCGTCGGCGAGGTTGACGGACGCGATGCCGCAGGCGACACCGGAGTTCGTGAACTCGGTGATCTGCTGCGGCAGCAGCGCGCCGTGGACGTTCGTGTCGCGCTGGTACCAGCCCCAACCCGGGGCGTCGCCGAATCCCTTCATGAAGCCGGCGATGTTCGTCGACTCGGCGAGATCCGCCGACATCGCGATGAACAATGGACGGCCGTACTCCGACCTGGCAAAGGTGTTGACCCACGAGCCCCACGTCGCGAGAGCCGCGCGGTTCGGCTTCTTCTCGCCCGGCTTCGCCCACATCGCCTCGGGGTAGTGCTCGTAGTCGAAGATGCGCTCGTCTTTGAACACATCCTTCGCGCGGCCGCCGAGGAAGAACGTCGGGATCTCGTCCGGAACGGTCCGCGCGATCTCGACCAGGCGATCGGAGAGGTAATCGGAGACATCCCGCCGCGAGCCGAGCACCGACGCGGCGACCTCGAGGTTGCGGCGCGCCTGCGCGCGTATCCCTTCGGCGTCCTTCGGCGCGGGCTGATCGACGCCCTCGTACTCGACGCCGTACTTCTTCTGGAATTCCTTCCGCAGCTGCCAAAAGAGCTCGTGGTTCATCGTGTGCGCGGTGCCGTGCGACGCGTAGTCGTACTTGAGGTAGCCGCGACCTTTGCGGGTGCGGAACCAGCCGATGCTCGGGACCCGCTCTGGGTTCTCGCCGCGCGCGGCCTCGAGCACGACCCTGGTCACCTCGGCCCACTCGCTGCCCTGTTCGGTGCCGACCACGCGCCACCCGTATGGCTCGAACCAGTCGCGCGGCCCACCGTGCACGACGCTCGACACGGCGTTCACGTCGATGCCGAAGTCGTTCCAGTCGAGAAGGAACACGAGGTTCGAAAGGCCGAGGCCCCAGGCCGAGTTGCGCGTCTCGTGACTCGCGCCCGGCGTCAGTCCGCCCTCGCCCTCGACCGCGAACACCTTGACTTGGTCCGCTCCGGCGATCTTGAGCGCGACCGCTTCGCCGACCGTCGGCGGCATGCCGTGTCCCGAGGGGCCCGTGTTCCACTTGAGGAACAGCGTCTTACCCGCCATCTCCGCGTGTCCCGGAAGGCCGCCGTGGCGGCGCAGACCGAGCAGGTCCTCCCAGGTGAGCGCGAATTTGCCTTCAAGCGGGAACGCGAAGCGCGCATCGCGGGTGCGCTCGTGTCGCACGCGCATCGCCTCGTTCAGCGTCGCGAGCGTCGCGTAGATGAGCGGCACCGTGTGACCGGCCGACAGGATGAAGCGATCGCTGAACGGCCGCCACGGGCGCAACACGTCGTGGCGCATCGCGCCGGACAGCATGAGCGCGAGCAACAAGTGCACCTTCGATCGCGAGCCGCCCGGATGTCCGCTCTGCCGGTAGTTCAGCGAGAGATCGATGAACTCGTCGACGACGTCCTTCGTGACCTCCCACAGCGGGAAGGCCGACGCGGAGTCGGTGAAGAGGCGCAGGGCCTCGGAGGTGGCGCCACCAGATGGCGCCGTTGTGCGAGCCACAGGGCTTTTTGTAGCACCATTCACGCCGTGAGCGGCGGCCCGCGCGTCATGCCCGAGACGGTGCGCATCTCCAGCGAGCGCGAGACGCTCCAGGGAGATCTGTACGGCGACCTTCCGTCACGTCGCGCCGCGATCCTGGTGCATGGTCAGGACTGGGATGCCAGCGGGTGGCGCGACGTGGCCCTGCGTTTCGCCGCGCGCGGCGTCCCGACGCTCGCGCTGAACCTGCGCGGGTACGACGGCTCCACCGGCAAGACGACGGACTACGCGTCGCCTGCGCTGTGGTCGCCGGTGATCGACCTCGAGGCCGCGAAGGCGCTGCTGCGCGAGCGAGGCGCACGCGAGATCGCTCTCGTCGGCGCGTCGATGGGTGGGCACGCGATCCTCGCCTCGAGCTTCGAGGGGGATGTTGAGTGCATCGTCTCCGTGTCGGCACCGGTCGTCGCCGTCCCCGACGAGCTGTCGCGGCGCGTCACGGGACGCAAGCTCTTCGTGTGCGCCGACGGCGATACGCTTGGCGCCGCACCGCACGTCCTGCGCTGCTTCGACATCGTCGACAGGCCCAAGACGCTGCTGATGTTCGGCGGCAAGGAGCATTCCCGCGGGATGTTCGCGGCGCCCTACGGACCCGAAGCGCTGGAGGCCATCGTCGATTTCGTGGCGCGCGTCAGCGGATGACGGCCCGAGGTATGTGATACCGGCCCGCGTCAATCCCGACGTACCCGGCCAACCACTGCTGCTGAAGCGGACCGGCAAACGACTGCGGGCGCTGCGGCGCAAGCGAGGGCTCACGATGGCGCAGCTCGGCTCCGACAAGCGCGGCCGCGTCTACTTCGAACGGCAGTACGTGTGGAAGATGGAGACCGGCCGGGTCGCGCCGTCGCTCGCCGCGCTGGCGCACTTCGCGCGTCGGCTCGACGTCACGCTGTCCGCGCTTCTTCGCGGGATCTGACCTGTGCGAGCGGTAACGTGACGTGGAAGGTCGTTCCGACGTCGGGATTCGGTTCTGCCCAGAGACGGCCGTGGTGCCGTGACACGATCTCGCGGCTGACGTAGAGGCCAAGTCCGAGGCCGCCGACGTGGTCGGCGCGCGGGTCGGGTGACCGGTAGAAGAGTCCGAAGATCTTCTCGACTTCGGCCGGCGCGATGCCGATGCCCGCGTCGCATACCGAGACGACCGCGTTCGCGCCGCTGGCGTGCAGCGAGATCTCGATGCGGCCGCCGTCCGGCGAGTACTTGATCGCGTTGCCGACGAGGTCCTCGAAGACCTGCTCGATCCGATCGCGGTCCGCGATGATGAAGGCTGCTCCTTCGATCTTCGTTTCGATCGCGTGGCCCTTGCCCAGTAGAAGCATGCGTTCGGCGACGTCACGAACGACCTCGGCGAGCTCGATCTCGGCCAGCCGCAACTCGACCCGACCCTGCTGCAGCCGGGACACGTCGAGGAGCTCCTCGATGAGGCGCGCAAGCTTCTTCGCCTGGCGGTACGCCATCTCCAGCGTTTCGTTGGCCTTCTGCGCTTCCTCGCGCCAGGCAGGACCGACGTCGGTCGCCCCGCTCAGGCGCGATATGCGCTTCCGCGCGATCTGCAGGAAGCCGCTCACGGCGGTGAGCGGCGTGCGCAGCTCGTGTGATGCCATCGAGAGGAAGTGCGTTTTGAGCTTGTCAAGCTGCTCCAGCTCCACCAGGCGCTTGCGCAGCTGGCGTCGCTCGAGCGCGCGTCCGATCGTCGCGCGCAGATCGTTCACGTCGGTCGGCTTGATGAGGTAGTCGTACGCGCCGCTGCGCAGCGCGGCGACCGCCGACTCGAGCGACGCGTTGCCCGTGAGCATTATTGCGACCGTGTCTGGCCAGAGCTTCTGGGTCTCACGGAGGATCTCGATGCCGTCGAGGTCGTCGATTTGCAGGTCGGTGAGCACGACGTCGAACTCGTGCTCGCGGAGCTGAGCCAGCGCCTCTTTGCCGCTCGTGACGCTCGTGACCTCGTTGCCGTCGAGTTGCAGGATGGCCTTGATCGACGTCGCGACGCCCGGCTCGTCATCGACGACGAGGACCTTACCCTTGGCCATCGTCCTGCGGTCCCGCGATCAGAATGGTGATGTTCATGTTCTACCACCACGGCCGTGAGCGAGTGCAAGACCTGCAGGATCATCGAGTTCAGAACCGCCGCTGCAGCGCCGACCGTGAGAAAATGGCTGGCTCCTAGGGCCCGTAGCTCAACGGTAGAGCAGGGGACTTTTAATCCCATCGCCCTCAAACGAGGGGCCGACGTCTGGCACGAGGACGTCAGGGAGGAAACCTGGGACGCGGTGTCGCGCTGGTGCAGGCTGCACCGCCCGATCCACAGCGGTGACGGCCGGAGTTACCTGCTATGCGACCACCTCGCGTGGGTCGGCAGCAAGCTGCTGAATCAAACGTACGAACTGAAGGACATCTGGCCGGAGCCCGGAGTGTGGTCCTCGTGGTTCGAGAGCGGCAGATCGCGGCACTGAGCGAGCCGCTGTCGTGATCCCTCGGCGAGGCGAGACCTATCGCCACGAGGATGTCGACGCATTCATCGAGGAAGGGATCGTTGAGTCCGAGCGACTCGACTACAAGGCAGACCCGCATCTGTGGCCAGATCCGAGAATCGATCCGGTCAACAAGCTGCAGTCCCTCGTCGTGAAGGCGGCTACCGCGTTCGCGAACAGCGGCGGCGGCACGCTGCTGCTCGGCATCGATGAGGGCGGCGAAGGGCAGCCGGTGCGGACGATCCCTCCCGGACTGCCGGCGATGCTCGGGCAGCAGCCGATCGTTGAACGGGTCGACAGGATGATCACGAAGTGCACAACGGTCGAGGGATCGCCCCTTCGAACGCGCGCTCGGCTACCCCGCCGGGAGGTAGTAGCGGTCGCCGGCGCACGCCTGGCAGAACGCCGTCCCGTCGCGGATGACTTCTCGCTCGTTCATGACGTCCTCGCCGCACTCGGCGCAGACGGCGCGCTTCCCCGGGCTGCTGCGGATCGCATCGAGGTCGAGGGC
>JANNHF010000006.1:0-2154 GCA_031404235.1 Chloroflexota bacterium | reverse complement strand
CGAGCTCGAGCGCGTTCAGGGCCACGCGCGCATCTCCGTTGGACACCGCAACGAGAGCGTTCTCCGCCTCGGGTGTGAGCGACACCTTCCCGGCCAGTCCGCGTTCGTCCTCCATCGCGCGCCGGACGATGGTGCGCACATCCTCTTCGGACAGCGGCTGCAGCACGTAGACGCGCGAGCGCGACAGCAGCGCCGAGTTCACTTCGAACGACGGGTTCTCCGTCGTCGCCCCGAGCAGGATGACGTCGCCGTTCTCGACGAACGGCAGCACCACGTCCTGCTGCGCCTTATTGAAGCGATGGATCTCGTCGATGAACAACAGGGTGCGCTGGTCCGTCAGCTGCCGGAGCTTCCGCGACTCCTCGATGAGCTTCCGCAGCTCCGCAACGCCGCTCGACACCGCCGAGATCGCGACGAAGCGCGCCTTGGTCTTCTTCGCTGTGATCGCCGCGAGCGTGGTCTTACCGGTACCCGGCGGCCCCCAGAGGATCATCGACGGCACCTGGCCCGCGTCGATCGCGCGGCGAAGCATCCGGTCCTCGCCCACGAGATGCGGCTGGCCCACGAACTCATCCAGATCCCGCGGCCGCATGCGCGAGGCGAGCGGCTCCCCCTTTGCCACGAGCCGATTCTGACACCGGATCCCCCGTGGGCGTCGCGCACGCCGCATTAGGATTCGGTCGTGAACGAAGAAAGCCCCAAGGACGTCATCGCGAGCGTCGCCGACGCGGTCGCCAGGGACGCTCGGAGAAGACCGTAAAGGAACTCGCGGAGATCTTCAGCACCGCTCGCAAGTGACGCTGCTGTACGCGATCGGCGTCGGCGCGCTGGCGAACATCGCCTTCGCGGTCGTCGGCCGTCTGCTGCGCTTTGGGAATGTGCGGTTCGATCCGAGCGGGGAATCGCTCGTCGTCGGCATTGCCGCCGCCGTGATCGTCGCCGCGCTCGGCACAGGAGCGCGCCGCGAGCTCACCCGACTGGCCCTCCTTGGCCTCGCGGCACATGCGGCCCTCGTCCTCAACCGCATCCTCGGCGTAGCCATCAGCGGCCGCACGCCGGGCGACGGCACCGTGGACGCATTCGTATTCACGCCGCTCGCGCTCGCCCTCCTGGTCGGTGCGCTCGTCCTGGGCACCGCGGTCGGCCTCATCGCGCGCGGCTTCCATCCGCGTATGCCGAGGCGGGCTCCGGAACGCCTGGTGCGCGCGGCCGGGATCGCCTTCGTGGTGGCTACCATCGCCGGTCTTGTCTGGCCAGCGCCGTTCCTGTCGCAGTTGTTCGGAGACACCGACCTCGTCACCGCCGTCTTGTCGCTGCCGCTCATCCTTGCCGGACCCCTGGCCGGGGGCGCGTACGCCTCACGCCTCGGCCTTGACTACCGGCGCATCACCCTGCTGGGCGCGTACATGACGCTTCCGATCATCGTCACGCTCGTCGCGGGCACCGTTTCGAGCGTCGGCGCTCTGAGCGACCCGCGCTTCGACAGCGTGGCGGGTCTGCTGCGCGGGACGATCGTACTGTCATGGTTCCTCGTGGCGTTGCGTCTGGCCGGATGGCCGATGGGCGCGGCCTTCGCACAGGGTTTCCTGGCTCCGGAGGCCTCGGAACGTACCGAGCAACCCCGCTAGCAAACACTTCAACGTTTCTTTAACATACTTCTCGGGCGGCCATCATGACGTTCGTTAGGGGGAGCGATGCTCAGTCAGTCGTACCTCCGCGACCTCAAGGCGTTCCACCGCGCTCTCGGTGACGTGACGCGCCTGCGCGTGGTGCAGATCCTTGCGACCGAGGGTGAGTTCCCGGTCTCGGAGCTCGTTCGGCGTCTCCGCATCAGCGCGCCGCTCATGTCGTGGCACCTGCGACGACTGACGCGGGCGGGCATCGTCCGCACTGAACGCGTCGGTCGCGAGGTTCGGTGCTCTTTCGATCGCGAGCGCTTCGCGGAGATGCAGGAGCGGAGCTTCCGCGCGCTCGTGAACCGCGTCGCGTGAGCGTTCTACCGGACCCCCTCGCCAAAGCGACCCGCGGCGGCATCGCGCCTGTCGCCCGCCGACTGCACGCACTCGGGGTCAGCGCCAATGCAGTCACCGTTGCGGGTTTCCTCGTGACGGTGGCGGGCGCCGCGCTGCTCGCGAGCGGCCAGCCCGGGCCGGC
>JANNHF010000005.1:0-11048 GCA_031404235.1 Chloroflexota bacterium | reverse complement strand
TTCTACTGCCTGACGGGGTCCGCGGGTGCTCGTCGTACTGGGAAGGGGGGCGGGCCCTAAGTATAGGACAATTTGGCGCGATCAGCGACGTCGACGAGCGAACGCTCGTCGGGTGGCTGCACGACCGTCAGGAGCCCGCGTATCGCGCGGCCCAGATCCGGCGACACATCGCGCGCGGGACGGAGGCGGGCTGGGATGGGCTCACCGACCTGCCGAAGCCACTGCGCGATCTGCTTGCACGCTCGTTCCGCTTCAGCGCGGTCGAGCCGGAGACGGAGATCGCGAGCGCGGACGGCGAGACGCGCAAGGCGCTGCTGCGGCTGCACGACGGGCATCACATCGAGTCGGTGCTGATGCCGCACCACGGCGCGCGCAACTCGGTCTGCTTCTCGACGCAGGCGGGCTGTCCGATGGCCTGCGCGTTCTGCGCGACCGGCGAGATGGGCCTGATCCGCAACCTCACCGTCGGCGAGATCGTCGATCAGGTCAGGCACTGGCAGCGCGAGCTGGTCGCGAGCGGCGAGCGCGTGTCGCACGTCGTCGCGATGGGGATGGGGGAGCCCCTCGCGAACTTCGACGCGACGGTCGCCGCCGTGCGGATGCTCATCGATCCGCGCCTCTTCGGCATCAGCCCGCGGCGCGTGACGATCTCGACGGTGGGCGTGGTGCCGCAGATGGATCAGCTGGCCGCCCTTGACCTGCCGATGAATCTCGCGGTCTCGCTGCACGCGCCGAACGACCGGATCCGCGCCGCGATCGTGCCGCTGAACAAGCGCTGGGGCATGGACGAGGTGCTCGCGGCGTCCGCGCGCTACGTCGCGCGGACCAAACGACGCGTGACCTTCGAGTACGTGCTGCTCTCGGGGGTGAACGATGCCGAGGCGCACGCGACGGAGCTGGCGGAGCGGATCGAGCAGCTGGGCCCTACCTCCAACTACCACGTGAACCTCATCCCGGTGAACAAGGGGCCCGGAGGATTCGCTCGTCCGTCGGAGCGCCGGATGGAGCGCTTCGCGGAGATCTTTCAGGAGCACAAGATCGCCGCGACCCTGCGCATCAGCAAGGGGCAGGACATCGCCGCGGGCTGTGGTCAGCTGAAGGTCCCTACGCTCGCTTCGGCTCGCTAAACAGGGGCCCCTGCCCCTGGGTCGCGCGGCGACGGGGGTCGTCCAGGGAGCCGGGTCGGGCGCCTAGCGGGCCTTCGCGCGCTCCCGCTTCTTGGCCATGCGCGCGTCCTTGGTCTGATTCCGGCGGCAGCGCGTGCAGACGAGGAGCTTCTCGCCGGCGATCAGCGACTTGTGGAGGTTCGCGTCGAATCTACGTTTCGTGTGGACCTTCGAGTGGCTCACGTTCGATCCGAACGCCGCGGTCTTCCCGCAGATCGCGCAGGCGCGTGGCATCGGCGGCATCTCCTCAGATGGGGAAGTTTGAACCTCAATGGTACTGTCGCGCCCATCGCGACGCAATGTGACGGCACCGCCCTACTGCGCGTTCTCGAAGCCGCTGCCGATCGTCTCGAGCGTGCGGTCGATGAAGTGAACGCGCTGAACGTGTATCCGGTGCCCGACGGTGACACCGGAACGAACATGGTCCACACGGTCCGTTCCGCCTTGAAGCATGCTCGGGCCGCCGAGCCGACCCTGGCCGCGGTAAGCGCGGCTGCCGCGCATGGCGCGCTGATGGGCGCGCGTGGGAACAGCGGGGTGATCCTCTCGCAGATCATCCGCGGCCTGAAGGACGCGCTCGCGAGCGCCGAGCACATGGGCAATCGCGAGCTGCGCTCGGCGCTGACCCTCGGCCGCCGTCACGCGCACGATGCCGTCACGGCGCCGGCGCCGGGCACGATCCTCACCCTGACCGTCGCGACCGAGGATGCTGCGGCCGACGACTCGGGCGACCTCACGGCAATGCTCCGCCGCGTCGTCGACGCCGGTGCTGAAGCGGTCGTCCGGACGCGCCTGGAGAACCCGGTGAACAAGGCCGCCGGCGTCGTCGACGCCGGTGCCAAGGGCCTCTGGTACCTGTTGGATGGGGCACTGGCCGCTCTGGAGGATCGGAGTCCGAGCATGTCCGCGGCGGCGACCCGGTCGAAGGCGGCACCGGCGCACGCGGTCGCGACCGAGGTCTCGTCCTGGGCGGGCGCGTACGACGTCCAGTTCCTGGTGGAGCATCCGTCGCGACCGATCGAGGATATCCGCGCGGAGATGACGAAGTTCGGTGCCGACTGCGTGCTCGTTGTGGGCGATGAATCGGTGATGAAGGTCCACGTCCACACGCTTCAGCCGGACAGGATCGTCGCGATCGGCATGACCGCCGGCCGGCTGGCTGATGAGGTGGTCGAGGATCTGGACGCGATGACCGCGCAACACGAGGCGGCGACGGGGATCGTCGTCGAGCCGCCGCACCGCGAGGCCGCCGCCATCGGCGTCGTCGCCGTCGTGCCCGGGTCGGGGTTCGCGACGGTCGCGCGGTCGCTCGGAGCGACGCCGCTGCGCGGCGGCGCGTCGATGAACCCATCGACCGAGGAGCTGCTCGTTGCGATCCGGGAGGCGAACGCGCGTCACGTCATCGTTCTCCCGAACGACAAGAACGTCATCCTTGCGGCGCAGTCCGCCGCGAAGCTGGCCGACGTGAAGGTGACGGTGATCCCGACGCGCACGGTGGCTCAGGGTATGGCGGCACTCGTTGCGTTCGATCCGGCGAAGGAGCCGGCGCAGGTCGCCGACGAGATGCAAGAGGTCGCGGAGCGTGCGCACGGCATCGAGGTGACCCGCGCGAGCCGCTCCACGCACGTCGACGGGCAGGACGTACTCGCCGGCGAGGCGATCGCGCTCCTGGACGGTCGCGTGGTGTCACATGGGGAGGACGAGGTTGCGGTGCTGGTCGATGCGGCGAAGCGTCTGACCGATGCCGAGCTCTTCACGCTGTACTCGGGCGCCGACGTTGACGCATCGCGCGTGGAGCACGCCGCTCAGCGCCTGCGCGCCGCATGTCCTCGCGTCGAGGTCGAGGTGGTCGATGGCGGTCAGCCGCATTACCCCTTCATCGTCGCGGCCGAGTAGCTCGCTCGAGCTTCCGGTCACGGCACTGCCGGGGATCGGAGAAGACTCGGCGAAGCTGCTCGAGCGGATCGAGATCCGCACCATCGGCGATCTGCTGTGGCATCTGCCTCGAACGTACGCGGACTTCTCGAAATTCACCCCGCTCAAGAGCGTGCGCGCGGAGCAGGAGCAGACAGTCGAGGCGATCCTTGGTCGCATCGGCCAGCGGCGGACCGCCCGTGGGCAGCTGATGACCGAGGTCGAGCTGCTCGATCCGGGAGACCGGTCGCCCACGAACGTGCGGGCGACCTGGTTCGGTCGCCAGTTCATAAAGGAGCGCTATCCCGAAGGGCAGCTCGTGCGGCTGTCGGGCAAGGTGAAATTCTTCGGCCGTTCGCTGCAATTCTCCAATCCGAAGATGGAGAGCGCTGCGGCGGAGGCCGTGCACACGGGCCGCATCGTGCCGATGTACCGGCTCACCGAGGGCCTCAAGGAGGGTCATCTGCGGCGCTGGCTCCACACCGCCGTGATGGGCGGAGCCAAGCGAACGCCGGTCGTGCGCGAGGTCGCGGATCCGCTGCCGGAGGCGGTCCGCGCGCGCCGGTCGCTGGTGCCGATACAGGACGCGCTGCGCGAGGTGCACTTCCCGTCGGAGTGGAAGGACCTGTTCAGCGCTCGGCGTCGTCTCGCGTTCGACGAGCTACTGGTGCTCCAGCTTGCGCTCGGCCAGCGGCGCGCGCGCTGGACCAGGGACGCAAAGGCGCTGCCCCTCCGCGCCGACGACGCGGACGTCGCGCAGTGGATCGCCGCGCTCCCCTTCGCGCTCACCGCCGCGCAGCTGCGCGCGTTCGACGAGATCCGCGAGGACCTCGGCCGGCGCGTGCCGATGTCGCGGCTGCTCGAGGGTGACGTCGGATCGGGCAAGACCGTCGTCGCGGCGCTGGCCGCGCGCATCGCGGTGGCTGCGGGGTCGCAGGCCGCGCTCATGGCGCCGACCGAGCTGCTGGCGGAGCAGCATCACCGTTCGCTCGCGACGCTGTTCGCCGGCGGCCCGCGTCACGCGCTGCTCACCTCGAGCGTCACCGGCCCGGCGCGTCAGGAGATCCTCGCCGGCCTCGCCTCCGGCGAGATCGATGTGGTCGTCGGTACGCACGCCCTCGTCGAAGAAACGGTCTCTTTCAAGCGCCTCGGTCTCGCGATCGTCGATGAGCAGCATCGCTTCGGCGTGCGGCAGCGCGCGACGTTCCGCGAGAAGGGCGTAGATCCGCACCTGCTGCTGACGACCGCGACCCCGATCCCGCAGACACTTTCGCAGACCGTTTTCCGCGACCTCGACATCTCCGTGCTGGACGAGATGCCGTCCGGAGGTCAGTCCATCCGGACCGAGGTGCGGATGCGCGAGGCATTGCCGAAGGTCTGGCCGTGGGTCAAAGAACGCGTCGAAGCCGGCGAGCAGGCGTTCGTCGTGACGCCGCGCATCGAGGAGGATCCGGAGGACGACATCCCGAGCGCTGAGGCGACCTTCCGCGATCTCAAGGCGAAAGACCTGGCGGGGGTGCGTGTCGGTCTGCTGCATGGACGCATGCCGGCACGCCAGCGCGACGACGTCATGCGGCAGTTCGCCGCGCGCGAGCTGGACGTGCTCGTGGCCACGACGGTCGTCGAGGTCGGGATCGACATCCCGAACGCGACCGTGATGGTCATCCTCGGCGCCGAGCGCTTCGGGCTTGCCCAGCTCCATCAGCTGCGCGGACGCGTCGGCCGGCGCGGGCAGCGAGCGTTCTGCATCCTCGTCAGCGAGGCTGCAGACCAGTCGGAGCGGTTGGCGGCGATGACCGAGAAGAAGCCCGGCACCGATCAGCCGCTGGATGGCTTCGACCTCGCGAAGCGTGACCTGCAGATCCGCGGCGCCGGCGAGTTCCTGGGCAAGAAGCAGAGCGGGGAAGGGAACGAGCTACGCATCGTGGACATGGCCGACGTCGATCCGGTGCTTCTTGATGACACGACGGTCGAAGCCGACCGCATCCTGGCCGCCGATCCGCAGCTCGAGCGGCCCGAGCACGCGTCGCTCGAGCAGGCCGTCGCCGACCTGTGGCGCCGTTACGCGCTCGCGTGAGAGTCATCGCGGGGAGCGCCAAAGGTCGAACGATCGACGCGCCACGCGGCGGCGCGACACGGCCCGCGACGGACCGCATCCGCGAGACGCTCTTCGCCATCCTCGATCCGATCCTTGGCGAGGCGCGCGTGCTCGATCTGTTCGCGGGAGCGGGCACGCTCGGGATCGAGGCGCTCTCGCGGGGAGCCACGAGCGTCACGTTCGTCGAGCGGTCACCCGAGGCCCTGAAGACGCTGCGGAAGAACCTCGCTGCGACAGGTTTCGCCGAGAGCTCCGAGGTCGTCGGCGCGAACGTGTTGGCCTTTCTCGAGCAGTCCGCGGTCGGCCCGTACGACCTGGTGTTCTGTGACCCGCCCTTCGCGGATGTGGCGCTCCTCGAGGCGACGCTGGCTCATCCGCGTCTCGCCACCGCGCTCGCGCCCGAGGCGTATGTCATCGCGCGGGTGCTGAGAAAGCACCAGCCGAGGCTGCCGGGTGGGGTCAGCGCGCAGCGGGTGAAGCAGATCGGCGAGGAAACGCTCCTGTTCCTACGGTACGATGGCGGCGGCGGAGGAGAGTGACGTTGGACATCCAGTTCCTCGTGGAACGCCTCGAATCGCTCGTCGTGAACGGACGCAAGGTCCCGATGACGAGCCAGATCATCCTCGAGCAGGCGGCGATCCTTGACGTCATCGATCAGCTGCGCGTCGCCATCCCCGAAGAGGTGCGTCAGGCGCGCCGCATCAACCAAGAGAGCGACCGCGTGCTCTCGAAGGCCCGCGAGGAGGCCGAGCAGATCATCGGCGCGGCCCAGGAGCAGGCGGCGCTCCTCTTGCAGGACCAATCGATCCTGCGCGAGGCCGAGATGAAGTCACAGGATCTTCTCGAAGGAGCACAGGCGAAGGCGGAGGAGACGATGCGCGGCGCCGATCAGTACGCCGCCGACGTCCTCGTGCGTCTCGAGAGCGATCTGGTGAAGTCGCTGTCCATCATCAAGAGAAGCCTCGAGGTCATCGAGGAGCGCAGGCCGCAGCCGACCGAGAGCTAATCACATGATCGTGAGCGTCGCGCCGCTGCTGAAAGAGGCGATCGGCGCGCAAGCCGACTACCACGTCGCGGAGTCGCCGATCGACCCGGCGGGTGAGAACGCCGGTCTGCGCGAGGCAGGCGCCGTCTCGATCGATGCCGACATCGTGGCGACGCACACGAACCCCGGTGCGTATCTGGAGGGCGCGGCCGATGCGAGCCTCGAAGCGACCTGCAGCCGTTGCCTGACGCCGATCGAGACGCCGGTCCACGCGGACTTCGCCGAGCAGTACTACGCCCGCTTCGGCGTGATGTCGGGTGAGTCGTTGGGCGAGGCGCCGACGGATGCGAAGACGATCAGCTCGGATTTCAAGATCGACCTGACGCCACTGCTACGCGAGGAGCTGATGCTCGCCACGCCCCTCGCGCCGCTCTGCCGACCGGACTGCAAAGGTCTCTGTGAGGTGTGCGGCGAAGACCTGAACCAGAGCCCCCACCGGCACGAGACGGCGGTCGACGAGCGCCTCGCCGTGCTCGAAAAGCTCCGCGACTTCCACGCCGAGCGCGACTAGCGCCCGAAGAGCACCTGGCCGGACCATACAATGAGGTCGCATAAAAAGGAGATCAAGCCTTGGCACCTCTTCCCAAGAAACGCACCCCACATGCTGCGCAGGGCGCGCGTCGCAGCCATCTGGCGCTGAAGGCGCAGAATCTCGTGCCTTGTCCGCAATGCAAGAGCCCCAAGCCTTCACACCAGGTGTGTCCGCATTGCGGCACGTTCCGCGGTCGCCAGGTCCTCAAGATCAAGGCGAAACGCGCCGCGGCGTAGTCCCGTGCGCATAGCCGTCGACGCCATGGGTGGCGACCACGCCCCGGACGAGATCGTCCGGGGCGCGCTGCTGTATCGGGAGAAGGGCGGCACCGCCGACGTCGTGCTCGTCGGGCAGGAGGACCGTCTGCGTCCGCTGCTGGGCGGCACGCACGCGGGGATCGAGATCCACCACGCCGCCGAGGTCATCGCGATGGACGAGCATCCCGCGAACGCGCTCCGCCGTCGTGCCGACACGTCGATCGGCGTCGCCACGACGCTGGTCAAGAAGGGCGAGGCCGACGCGGTCGTGTCGGCCGGGAACACCGGCGCGACGATGGCGGCGGCGCTGCTCATCCTCGGTCGCGTTCGCGGCATCGATCGTCCGGCGCTGTGCGGCATGCTGCCGGTCCTGGGGGAGCGGCCCGCTACGTGTCTGCTCGACGCCGGTGCGACGATGGATGCCGACGCGAAGAACCTTCTCCAGTACGCGCGGATGGCGACGTGGTTCATGGAGAAGGTCCACGGCGTGAAGACGCCTTCGATCGGACTCATCAACGTGGGGGAGGAGCCGGAGAAGGGCGACAAGGTCCGGCTCGAGGCGCACGCGCTGCTCGCCGCGAGCGACCTGAACTTCTACGGCAATATCGAGGGTCGCGACGTTCTTCGCGGGGTCACCGACATCGCGCTTTCCGACGGATTCACGGGCAACGTCCTGGCGAAGGGTCTCGAAGGCGCGTTCGACGTCATCCAGGTCGGCATCAAGAACGACATCTTTGGTGGACCGCTCGGCAAGCTCGCGGCCATGCTCGCCTATCCAGGCATCCGGAAGTTCCGGCATCGTTTCGACTACGACCAGTACGTCTCCGCGCCGCTTCTCGGCATCGCCGGCGTGTCCGTCGTGACGCACGGTCGCGCACGCGCGGGGATGATGCGCTGGGCCATCGCGGTCGCCGAGCGCGCGGTCTCGTCACGCCTGGTCGAGGCGATCGGCTCCAGCGCGGCCACCGCGGCGTGAAGCAAAGAGCGCCGCGGGCCGGCCGCCATCCGGCGCGTCGTGTCGCCCTTCAGACACTTTTCGAGATCGACTTCAACCGCGCCGACGCGAAGGAGACCTGGCAGCGCGGCTCGTTCCGCACCGGTCTCACCGACGAGGCGGCGAGCTTCGCGTGGCAGCTGGTGGAGGGCGTGCTCGAACATCGGAAGATGCTCGACGAGGAGATCCACCAGCTCGCGCCGGAGTTCCCGATCGAGCAGATGGCGCGCATCGATCGCAACGTGCTGCGGATCGCGCTCTACGAGCTGCGCGTCCTGGGCGACGCGCCTGCGGCCGCGATCATCGACGAGGCCGTCGAGCTCGCGAAGATGTTCGGCAGCGAGGCGTCGCCCAAGTTCGTCAACGGCGTGCTCGCGACGGCCGTGGGCGGGCGGAGAGAGCCCTCGGCCTAGCGGACCGTCAGCGGGACTTGGACCAGTCCTGTATCTGTGCCGTCGCGCGGACTTGGCCAGAACACCTCGAGCGTGACGTTGCCCGACACCGTCGCGGGGATCGTCGCCGTGGTCTGGAATGATCCCCAGACGGGACTCGTCCCGATGCTCGCGGTGGTGAAACCCTTCGCGACTTCACGCCCGGCCGTGTCCTTGATCCGCCAGGCGACATTGGCCTCGAAGGCTCGCGCGAATCCACTGATCGTGACCGTCCGCGACGTCTCGCCGGCGCGGGGCGAGTACACCGCGACGCTGTCACTGGTCGCCTGCGGTGTCCCGCCGACGTCAACGACCAGGCGCAGCGGGTTGTGGAGGACGCCAACGCGCCACGGCCGCGCGTCGTCGAGGATGATTCCGAAACCGACTCCGCGGTAGGCGCCGCCGCCCAGCGCTCCTGGCCCGGGCGAGGGCGTGGGATTCGCGCCGAGCGGATAGGCAGCGACCTGCCGGATCGGCGTCTTGCCGACCAGCTTCAGCGGGCAGCAATGGAACGCCTCGCCCTGAGCCTGCTGCCAGATGGCGTCCGGGAGCTCCACGCGGATGACCCACTTGCCGTCATCGGTCCGCTTCTCCTGGGTCGGTCGCTCGAGCGTCGCAGTGAACTTGGGGTAGGGACGGGGCTCGGTAGAGTTCGTGGGCTTCAGCTCCACGACGAACCGGCCCAGGCCCGGCGCGACCTCATGGACGGAGGCGCGCCAGTCAACGATGTCGGCCACCGTTCCGTCTCCGGCGTCTTCGATCGACTTTGGCGTGGCTGCGATCGCGTACCCGAACACGTCCTCGCGTGTGAGTGGCTTGTCGATCACGAGCTGGTCGATGACAGCGTTGGGCTTGCCCTTTTCGGCGATGAGGGCGCGTCGGACCCCCGGCTCTTCGGTGATCGTGTAGACGAGCTGCTGAAGCAGCGCGAGCGACTGCGCGCTGCCGCGAACATCCCACCCGTTGGAGAGATCGAACTCGACGGTCGCGAGATCACCCTGAATCAGTGAGATGGACATGCCAAAGGTGCTCGACCCACTTTGCGTCGGCGTCGGCGGGGCAAAGGGGTTGGTCGTTCCTAGTGGTAATGCCTTCGCCATTCGAAGCGCATTGAGGCGTGAGAGGATCCTGGACTCAGGTCGGCCGTCGTCGAAGGTGCCCGTGGCGAATCCGCCGCTCGGCGGGAGCCCATCTCGCGCGAAATACACCCAGATCTGATCCTGAGCCGGAGTCGCCACTGCCGGACCCGGCGTCGTGACCGGCGAGCTCGATCCCGCTGAGGCCGTCGGCGACGCTGCCACCGGCCCGTCGATGGCGGGCCGTTCCAGGAGCGTCGAGCCCAGCGCACCAGCGATCAAGATGGACGCGGCGAGCGCGCTGACACGCCAGAACGACGTGCCGCGCTTGACCGAGCGCACCGCCATCCGCGAGCTCTCGTACGGCGTCTCGTTGACCTCGGCGGTCTCGATCGCGCGCGACAGCGCGCGGCCGAGGATCTCGTCGTCCTGCGGTTCGTCGGTCTTCATCGCATCGCTCCTCGCGCAAGGCGGCCGGCGATCTGGGTCTGACGCAGCTTCTCGATCGCCTGGTGGAGCGTGGCGCCCACGGTGCCGCTCTTGATGTCGAAGTGGCTGGCGATCTCGTCGTAGCTGAGGCCGTAGTAGTAACGGGCCACGACGATCGTGCGCTGGCGCTCGGGTAGCTGCTGCAATGCGGCGAGGAGGTCGACGCGGTCCGCGACCGCGTCGAACGCGGACGTCTCGGAGGTGCCCCGCTCGGCCCAGCGCTCGTGCTCGACGCGTCGGCGGCGACGCTGCCGCAGCAGCTCGCGCGTGCCGACCACGAGGAGCCATGCTCCGGGTCGCTCGAGGGTCGCTAGGCCCTGCTTGTGCGCTTTCACGAACGCCTCCTGTGCCGCGTCTTCGGCCGCGTCGGGGTCTCCCCCGATGGCCAGCAGCGCCCGCAGCAGGCGTGGGTACTCGCGGTCATAGAGCTCGCGCCAACCGTCGGTCATCTGCCAACTCAACGAGTCGCGAGGGGGCTCGTTCCTTTAGTCCGGCCGGGTGCCGGATTGACGGGCGCTTTCCGCCCACCGACACTTGCGCTGAGCTGCCGAGGGGCGGACGGGCGGGCAGCGCACGCGCGGAGGAGGTAGCCGGTTTGGCGGAGGGCAAAACCTACGTGCGGCTCAAGAAGATCGTCGTCGAGCAGCTCGGGGTCGACGAAGGCGATGTCAAGCCTGAAGCGTCCTTCGTGGAGGATCTGAACGCCGATTCCCTTGACCTCGTGGAGCTCATCATGAGCCTCGAGGAAGAGTTCGGGATGGAGATCTCCGACGAGGAAGCCGAGAAGATCAAGACCGTTGGCGACGCCGCCGAATACATCGAGGAGCACGTCGCGTAGCGAGAACACAACAAATACAGACCACGCGCGAAGGCAGTAGGGGAGGCAGGGGCGTTGACGCCCCTGCCTCTTCTTTTCTGTCGGAGGAGAGGGCCGCCCTGGACATCGCCGGATACCGCTTCCGCGACGCGGAGCTGCTCGCGACCGCGCTCACGCACAGCTCGTATCTGCACGAGCACGTCGGGAAGGGCGTCCGCGATTTCGAGCG
>JANNHF010000004.1:0-16451 GCA_031404235.1 Chloroflexota bacterium | reverse complement strand
CGGTGGACATGCTCTGGCTCCCCGAGGGCTTCTACTCTTCGAACCCGTTCACCGGCGCCTTCGAGAAGCTGACCGCCCCAGGCTTCGATCCAGCGGCGCTCCTGCGGAACGAGATCCCGGCCCTGCTCCGCTCGGAGCTGCGAAGCGTCGCGCTCGTCGGCACGGAGAAGATCGGCGCAGCCGACGCGTACCACATCCGCGGCGAAGCGGATGGCGCGAAGCTGCGGGCCCTCACTGGCGGGATCATCGTCCCCGGGACCCACACCGTGGACCTCTGGATCGACGTCGCGACGTCGCAGATCGTGCGCCTCGTCGACACGGAACCGGGTGGCGTGGCGGGCTGGCGGTTGGAGCTGTCGGGATCCGACAAGCCGGTCGAGATCAAGGCGCCATAGCGAGCGTGCCCTGGCGCGTCCTCGCCGCGGTGTGCGTGCCGGTTTTCGTCGGCGCGCTCGACCTCACGGTCGTGTCGGCCGCCCTGCCCGCGATCATCTTCGAGCTCGGTATCCCGCTGCAAAGCGGCCTCGGCGAAGCCAGCTGGGTCGTCAGCGGCTATCTGCTCTCGTACGCGCTCGGGATCGTTCTCATCGGGCGGGCCTCCGACCTCGTCGGCCGCCGCGCCGCGTTCGTCGGCGCGCTCGCGCTCTTTGCGCTTGGCTCGTGGGCTGTCGCGATCGCCCGCGAGACGCCTGCGGCCTTTGCCGCCGATGCCGTGCGCGCCCTCGGTGGCCGGCCGGATACGAGCGTCGCCGCGCTCTACGCGGTGATCGCCGGACGCGCGATCCAGGGCTTCGCGGCGGGCGCTCTCGTGCCGGTGGCAATGGCGCTCGTCGGCGACCTCTTTCCGGAAGGACGCCGCGCGTTCCCGCTCGGCCTCGTCGTCGCGGTAGACACCGCAGGCTGGGTCCTCGGGCACCTGTGGGGCGGGGTCGTCGTGAAGGTCTTTCCTTGGCAGGCGATCTTCTGGTTCAACCTCCCGATCGCGGCCGTGGCCATCGCCGTCGCGTGGCGGTCGCTGCCGCGGCCCGGCCCCCACGGCCGCCGCGGCGCTTTCGACTGGCCTGGTGCGGCCCTCGTGGCCGTCGCGCTCGCTGGCCTGAACCTGGCGCTCTCCGGCAACGAGGCGAGCCGTGCGGGCCTCGGCGTCCCCGACCGCGCGCCCGCCTACGTCCTTCCGGGGCTCGTCCTGGCGGCAGCCGCGCTCGTCGGCTTCGTCATCCTCGAGCGCCGCTCGGCCGACCCGCTCCTCGACCTGCGGCCATTCGCCGGGCGCGTTGCGCTCGCGGTCGCGGCGAACGGGCTCGTCGGCGTGGCGCTCATGGTGGGCCTAGTGAGCGTCCCGCTGCTGGTGAACGCCGCGGCCGCCGGGGCGAGCGCCGCGGCGGCCCTGGCGAGCGCCGCGCTGCTCTCCGCGCTGACCGTCCCCCTGGCCATCGCCGCGCTCGCGGGTGGCGCGCTCGCCGGGCGCGCCAGCGAACGCGGCCTGACCGCCGGAGGGCTCGCGCTCGCCGGCGTCGGCTTCGCGCTCCTCACGCAGGCGCGCCCGGACGCCGCGCGCCAGGCGCTCGCCGGAGCTGCGGGGCCGGAGCTCGCGAGCATGGTCGTCGCGCTCCTCCTCGCCGGCGTGGGTCTAGGACTGACCGTCGCGCCGCTCGCGACCATCGTCGTTGACGCCGCGGCGCCGAGTGGCCGCGGGAGCGCGGCGGCGGTCGTGATCGTGCTCCGCCTCGTCGGGATGATGGTCGCGGTGAGCGCCCTGACGACCTACGGCGTCCGGCGCTGGGCCGCTCTCGGTCCCGAGGCGTTCGCGGGGATCGGCCTGCAGGAGGCGCAGCGACTGCTCGACGCCGGGCTCGGCCTCACGTCGCGGATCGCCGCCGAGATGGCGGCCGTCGCCGGCGGGGTCTGCCTGATCGCGCTGCTCGTCTCGTTGGGTCTTCCGTCGAGCCGGGGGCGGGCGAGCGGACCCCGCCCCTCGGGCGTCACTGGCACAACGGGAACTGCTTGACATGGAGCTCTCCGCCGAGACCAAGGGCGAGATAGCCGAGCTGGCGAGCCGCTACGGCGAACCGCGCGTGATGGACGCGACGATCCACGACGGCTTCGACGATCCGATCCGACGGAAGGATCGGTTCGGTGAAGTGCTCATGGCCGTACGCAGGCCGAACGGCAAGCTGCTCGTCGCGATCAAGACCTTCTACCCGCGCGGCGCATACCGCCTACCGACCGGCGGCATCCATCACGGTGAATCGATCCACACTGCGCTGCTGCGCGAAACGAAGGAGGAGACGGGACTCGAGACCGCGGTACGGCGCTTCCTCGCGACCATCGCGTATCGCGGGCGCTCCTCGCCCGCCGCGCCGCCGCTCTTTCATACCTTCGCCTTCCTCCTCGACGAGCTGAGCGGCACGCTCGGCGCGCTCGATACGGACGAGCAGATCGAGGACTGGCGCGAGATGGCGCCTGCGGACCTGCGCGGGCAGGCAGATGCGCTCGACGGCCTCATCACCGAAGGGAAAAGGGGTATCGGCGGCAGCTGGGCGGAGTGGGGACGTTTTCGCGCGATCGCCCATCGCGTCGTCGCCGACGCACTCGAGCCCGTCGCCGGCGCCCACGAGCCTTCGGGATCAGTCCAGCCGGAATAGCCGATACGCGAGGATGAACGAGACGACCGCCCAGACGACGAGGCCGATGATGTCGCCGCCCACGTCGACCAGCGTGGCTCCGGTCGTCGCGATGTCGCGCAGGGCGTCGTTCAGGAACGTCAGCGGCAGGTAGTCGGCGACCGGCTTCAGGAACGCCGGCACCGCGTCGCGCGAAAAGAACACTCCCGACAGGAACAGCTGCGGCAGCGTCACGATCTGCGTGGCGACCGCGGCCTGGTTCTCGGTGGCGAGCAGTCCGGTCACGGCGAAGCCAAGGCACAGGAACACGACCGCACCGAGGATGGCGACCAGCAGGAGCGATCCGAGCCCGCCCACGACCGTCACTTTGAAGGCGAAGACCGCGACCGCGAGCAGGATGAGCACCTGCACGACCGCGAGGATCAGCCGCTGGAGCACGTGCGCCGCGATGTAGTTCCGCCGTGGGATCGGCGTCGCCATGATGCGGCGGATCACCCCGCGCTGCCGCTCCGCAACGAACGCGAACGCGACGCTCGAGATGCCGAGCTGCATGATCGTCATCCCCAGGATCCCGGGCGTGAGGAAGTCGACGTACTTCAGGCTGCGGCCCGTCACCTCTTCGCGCTTCACGCTGACGACCGGCGCCGTCTGCGTGACCGCGAACGACAGCTCGTTGACCACCGCGCTCAGGATCGCTCTGCCGACCGCCCCCGTTTCTGCCTGTGCGCTGTTCTCGTACAACGTCAGCGTCGGCACGGTGGCCCCCGGCCGCGCGGGCGCGATACGGAAGTCGCTCGGGATGACGAGCACCAGATCGCGATCCCCCGCGGTCAGCTTCACGACCTCGGCATCGCGCTCGCCGGCGGTCGTGATCCGGAGCGTTTCGATCTTCTGCAACGTCGCGATGAATGACGCGCTCTGGTCGTTCTTTGCCTCGTCGACGACCGCAAGATCCACGCGGACCGATCCGCCGAAGTTCAGGACACCGAACAGCGCCATGAAGAGGAGCGGAAAGAGGAACCCGAAGAACAGCGCGGTGCGGTCACGCGTGTAGGCGCGGAGCAACAGCGCCGTGTACCCGAGTATCTGTCCCACTATTCCTCCCGCAGCGCGTGACCGGTGAGGTCGAGGAACACGTCGTCGAGGTTCGCCTGCTGCTGGACGATCGGTTTCGAGAAGCCGCGCCCGAGCAGTGCCTGGATGAGCGCGGGCGGTGAGTCGAGTGCGACGATGCGGCCGCCGTCCATGATCGCGACGCGATCACAGAGCGCTTCCGCCTCGTCGAGGTAGTGGGTCGTCAGGAACACGGTCGTGCCACGAGCGCGGATCGCTCGGACGAGCTCCCACAGGTTGCGGCGGGCCTGCGGGTCGAGGCCCGTGGTCGGTTCGTCGAGGAAGAGCACCTGCGGCTCGTTCACGAGCGCGACCGCGATGGAGAGGCGTTGGCGCTGGCCCCCTGAGAGCTTCTCCTGCTTCTGGTCCGCCTTGTCCTCGAGACCGACGGATCGAAGGATCGCCATGGAGTCCACCCGCTTGCGGTAGAAGAGCGCGAAGAGGTCGACGATCTCACGCGCCACGAAGTTCTCGGGGAACGCACTCTGCTGGAGCTGTACGCCGATGCGTTCTTTGACGCCGGACGGGTCCTTGCGCACGTCGACCCCAGCCACGCGCGCGGTCCCGCTATCCGCCTCCCGCAGGCCTTCGAGGATCTCGACCGTCGTCGTCTTTCCAGCTCCGTTCGGACCGAGCAGGGCGAAGATCTCGCGCTCTGCGACGTCGAAGGTGACGCCGTCCACGGCCTTGATCTGACCGTAGCTCTTGCGCAGGTCACGGACGGAGACGATCGGCGCCAGGTCAGAGCCTCACGGTGGGCAGGATCAGTCCCATCACGGTCTCACAAAAGCACGGTAGGCAGCATCGTGGATGTATAGCGCGACCGGCAGGAGCACGACGGCGGCGATCACGATCCGCACGACGAGCGGGTGCGGCCGCCGCAGCCGCGTGTAGGTCACGACCAGCGCGACCGCGATCGCGCCGAGGAGCGGCACCGTCGTGAGCCAGTGGGACGGCGCGGCGCCGTCAAAGACGAGCGAATAGATCGTCGCCGCTCCGATCGAGCCGGCGGTCAGGCCGACGACGGCGAAGACGCCGGCGTTCCGCGCCGGGTCCCGCAGCGCCAGGAGCAGCCCGAGGCCCAGCGCACCGAGGATCGTGCCGACCAGACGCTCGTAGGTGCGGTGATACGGGGCGAAGAGGAACCAGCCAGGGAACGCCAGCGAGAGCACGACCGGGGCGAAGAACAGCACGGCGCAGGCGATGCCGACAGCTCGGGCACCACCTAGGGTCGCCGTGCTCACGTGGGGCTGGCGTTCCACGGCTGGCGAGTCTCTTACGCTATGTGGTCCATGTCGAATGAGGGGAGTCGGCAGCGCCCGCTCATGCTCGCAGCGGGACCGTCGCTCGGATCTCCCGGCTTCGCGGCACTCCTCTCGGCGCTCCTCCCTGGCCTCGGTCAGGCCTATCAGGACCGCTGGGTCAAGGCGGCGCTCATGCTGCTGCTTCCGCTCTTCGCGTTCGTGCTCGCGGGCGCGTTCATCGTCAACGCGGATCCGCTCACGGCGTGGGTTCTGCGTAACGCGACGTACGTGACGTTCGTCGTGATCTCGACCGCACTCGTGTACCACCTCTTTGTGGTGATCGACGCGTTCGCAGGGCGCTTGCGCCGGTTCCGCGGTCGTCACGTCATCGACTACGCCGTACTCGCGCTGGTGGCCACGACGCTCATCGTCACGTACGGGACGATCTACCGGGAGTCGACGCCCTGGGCGGCGCTCGTGACCCGGATCTTCGCGCCGATCGCCCGGGTGCAGCTCCCGACGCCCGTGGGCGAGGAGCCCGCGCCGGTGTGGAGCGGGAACGACCGATTGAACGTGCTGCTTCTCGGGATCGACACGCGTGAGGGCGACCGCTCGACGCAGAACACCGACACGATGATCGTTCTGTCGCTCGATCCGCTCAACAAGACCGCGGCAATGCTCTCGATCCCGCGCGACATCTACATCAACAAGCCAGGCACGTTCCAGAGCAAGATCAACGGCGCCTTCGCGTTCGGCGGTCCCGATCTCGTGCGACGGCTCACCAGCGACCTCCTCGGGATCAAGATCCACGCCTACGCGCTGGTCAACTTCGAAGCTTTCAACCGGATCGTCGATGGCGTCGGTGGCGTGATCGTCGACGTGAAGCGCCCTGTCCGGGACGAGCGCTACCCGACCGTCGACTACGGCGTCGAGCGTGTGGACATCACACCCGGACCGCAGCTGATGCTCGGCGAGGGCGCGCTCAAATACGCCCGCTCGCGCCACGACAGCAACGACTACAGCCGCGCGCGGCGCCAGCAGGACGTTCTCGCCGCGCTTCGCGCCAAGCTCTCGCAGCCACAGGCGCTCCGCGCGCTCCCCTCCCTCATGGCCGGCGTGGGCACGACGATCGAGACCGACTTCGATCCGGGGAGCGTCCTACCGCTGGCGCGGACGGCCTCGGGCATCGCGAGCGGCGACATCACGAGTGACGTGCTGTACCCGTGCGGCGGTGACTACCCGCACTGCGAGCTCACCTTCGACAACGAGGGCGGCTTCTATCTCATACCGGACGCGGCCAAGATCCGCGACCTTGCGGCGTCCGTGTTCTACGACCCGAAAGTACGTCAGGAAGGCGCGCGCGTGGAGGTCCAGAACGCGGGCGCGCGCAGCGGTGTCGCGCGAGAGGTGGCGGACAGGCTCGAGGCGCGGGCATTCGGCGTCAGCGCTGTCACCGACGGCGCCTCGGCGCGTTCGGTGGTGGTCCTCCGGAATCCAGGAAAGCGTTACACGGCTGAGCAGCTGCGCACGCAGCTGGGGCTGCCGATGGAGACGGCCGACGGGACCGGGGGACCCGACATCGTCGTCCGCATCGGCAACGACTTCAGGAGCTTCGCGACCGACTCAGCTCGCTGATCTGTATATCGGCGTGAGCCAGTCTCGGTAGCGCGCGTCCTTGCCGCGCACCGCGTCGAAGTAGATCTTCGAGATGCGCTTCGTGATCGCTCCGACCTCGCCCGTTCCGACATCGCGACGGTCGACGCTCGTCACCGGCGCGATCTGCACACCGGTCCCGCACATGAACATCTCGTCGCAGATATAGAGCTCGGTGCGGTCGATGCTCCGCACTTCGACCGGCACGCCGACGTCCGCGGCGATGCGCATCACATCGCCGCGCACGATCCCTTCGAGGATGTTGTCCGTGGCCGGCGTTGTGATGAGCTTGCCGTCCCGCACCAGGAACAGGTTCGCCGCGCTCGCTTCGGACACGTGGCCTTCCTGCGTCAGGACGATCGCTTCGGCGAACCCGGCTTCCTCTGCCTCGCTCTTGGCCAGGGCGGCGTTGACGTACGAACCGGTGATCTTGGCGCGGGCCGGGATCGCGTTGTCGTCGATCCTCCGCCAGGACGACACGTGGCAAGCGACGCCCTTGTCGACCTCGATGTAGTTGCCGAACGGCACGGCGAAGATGGTCAAGCCATCGTCGAGGTTGTGCAGACGGACGCCGATGACCGGCGTGGACTTGTAGGCGACCGGCCGCACGTACGCGTCCTCGCGGTAGCCGCACTTCCGAAGCAGCTCGACGGTCATCCCGACGAGCTCATCGGCCGTGTGCGGCACCCTGATCCGCATGATCTTCCCCGAGCGCAGGAGCCGGGAATAGTGCTCGCGCAGGTGGAGGCCGTACAGCTGCTCCTCTTCGGCGTTCCAGTACGCCCGGATCCCCTCGAAGACGCCCGTCCCGTAATTGAAGGCGTGCGTCATGACGGAGATCTTCGCCTCGCGGATGGGAACGAACTTGCCGTCCAAGAAGGCCCACGCGCTATCCGGCGCGGCGCCCTTGGGCAGGCTGGCGGGTCGCGCAAGCTCCTGGACCATGCCCCACTCCTTGCCGGTCGCCCAGGGCGACCGCTGAGCAGTCGACGGCACGCCCCGTGCCGACCTCGTTCTCGCATTGTGACACGGCGCTACCGCCAGCCGGTGACGGTTCCCCGGCAGACGGCTACGATGCCGCCGGTCAGACCGCATTGAGCCATTTGCCGACGAGCGGCGTACGAGTCCGTGGAGGTGTAAAGGTATGTGGAAGCTAACGAGTAGGCGTCTTCTCGCGGTCTTCGGCGCCGGGATGCTCGTGGCGACGGCATGCGGCGGCGGGGCAGCGGCACCATCGCCAAGCGCGACTGTCGCCGGATCGCCCTCCGTCGCAACGGTGACGCAGCCGACCCGCAACGTGGAGTTCGTGATCAGCACCGCCGTTGGCGGCGGATCCGATATCTACGCCCGCGCGATGCAGGCCATCATCGAAGAGCAGAAGCTGTCGCCTCAGCCGGTGCAGCCAACGAACAAGGAAGGCGGATCCGGCGCGGTCGCATTCACCTACGTGTTCGAGAAGAAGGCTGACATGCACTACATCATGATCACCCTCAACAGCTTCTTCACCACGATCATCACGCAGAAGCTGCCCTACAAGGCGACCAACTTCACGCCGATCGCCAACCTTGCGCTCGACCCGTTCTTCTTGTGGGTGAATGAGGACAGCCCGTGGAAGAACGCCGGCGACGTCATCAAGGCCGGACAGGACAAAGAACTCGTCGCGTCCGGCACCGGATCGAAGCAGGAGGACGACGTGATGTTCCTCCGCATCGCCGCGCTGGCGAAGATGAAGCCGTTCCGCATCATCCCGCAGTCCGGCGGCGGCGCGGTCGCGACGGCGCTCGCCGGCCACCAAGGTGGTGTTGAGATCACCGTCAACAACCCGAGCGAGGGGCTCGGGCTCTACCAGCAGAAGAAGCTGCGCCCCCTCTGCGCGTTCACGCCGTCGAGCCCGACGTCCGGTCCATACTCGGGCCTCGCGACATGCAAGTCGCAGGGTCTCGAGATCGACGACTACTACATCATGCGGGCGGTCATGGGTCCGCCCGGCCTGTCCGCCTCGCAGCAGACGTTCTGGGTCGACGTGTTCAGGAAGGTCTTCGAGTCAGCGAAGTGGAAGACCTTCATGGACACCAACGCTCTGAACCCGGACTTCCGATCGGGAATCGACTTCCGCTCGTTCATCAACAACTACGAGAAGCTGCACCTCGACATCGCGACCAAGAACAAGTGGGTGTGATCCCCACGGCGTGAAGCCGTACCAGGTCGCGACGGCGGCGGTCATGATCTTGATCGCCGCCGTCGCCATGTTCGACAGCCGCGCGTCGGCCCTCCCTGACACGACCGGGAAGTTCCCGGGCGGACTCGGACCGGGCTTCTATCCGTTCTGGTCGGCGGCGATGATCGCCGGGGCCGCGCTCGTCGTGGTCTACCGCTGGTATCTAGCCGCGGACACGGGCGAGGGCGTGTTCGCGAAGCGGGAGGCCTGGGCCGCCCCGCTAAAGATCGCGCTTCCGATGATCGTCGCTGTCGCGTTGATCGAATGGCTCGGGTTCTACTTCGTCACCGCGCTGTACATGGGCTTCTTCGCGCGGTTCATCGGCCGCTACCGCTGGATCTCGGTCATCGTCATCGCGATCACGTTCCCTGCGCTGATCTATCTGTCTTTCGAGAAGGGATTCCGCGTTTCGTTGCCCAAGAGCCTCTTCTACGACCAGGGCTTCCCCCTGTAGCGCCAGAGACAGATGGAGATCTTCACCGCTTTCACCAGCACGCTGGGCAGCCTCGCCGGCGGATTCGGCACCGCGCTGCAGCCATTCAACCTCCTGCTCCTGACCATCGGGTGCTTCCTTGGCCTCGTCATCGGCGTCCTACCGGGCCTCGGGGGCACGAGTGGAGTCGCGATCCTCCTGCCGATCACGGTGTTCATCGCGAACACCGGGCCGGGCGGCGCGACGAGCGCGGTCATCTTCCTCGCCGGCATCTACTGGGGGGCGCTGTTCGGCGGCGTGATCACCTCGATCCTGTTCAACATCCCGGGCGAGCCGTGGTCCGTCGTTCTGCTCTTCGACGGCTTCCCGCTCGCGAAAAAGCTGGGAAAGCCGGCGCTCGCGCTCACGTCTTCGTTCTTCGCGTCGCTCATCGGGGCGTTCATCGCCACGGTCCTGTTCACGTTCTTCGCGCGAGCGCTCGCGGACGTTGCGCTCGCCTTCGGCCCGGCCGAGCTCTTCGCGGTGTTCATCATGTCGTTCGCGACGCTCATCGGGCTCGGCTCGGAGTCGCCTGCGAAGAGCGTGATGATGATCGGCTTCGGCTTGCTCCTCGCGGCCGTAGGCTTCGACACCATCACCGGCGCCCCGCGTCTCACCTTCGACCGCATCGAGATCCTGTCGGGCATCGGATTTGTCCCGGTCACGATCGGCCTCTTTGGCATGGGCGAGATCCTCGCGTCCGCCGAGGAGCAGGGCATCGGCTTCGTCGAGCGCCTGAACGCCAAGGTCGGCCTCAAGGACATCCGCGAAACGCTGGGCGAGCTCCGGAAGCGCATCTGGACGGTCGTGATCACCTCTGTCATCGGCTTCTGGTTCGGCGTCCTCCCCGGTCACGGCGCGACCGCGGGTTCCTTCCTCGGCTATGGCCTCGCGCGCCAGTACTCCAAGAACAAGGCGAACTTCGGCAAGGGCGAGATCACCGGCATCATGGCGCCGCAGGCCGCGGCGGACGCATCGGCGGTCGGGTCGCTGGTCCCGATGGTCGCGCTCGGCGTCCCCGGCTCGCCCACGTCGGCGGTCATCATGGCCGGCCTCTTCATCTGGGGCCTGCAGCCGGGCCCGCTGCTGTTCATCGACCATCCGGACTTCGTCTGGGGCCTGACCGCGAGCATCTACCTCGGGCACCTCATCACGTTCACGATGTGCCTGCTCGCGGTGCCGCTCCTCGCGAAGATCATGCATGTCCCCTACGCGATCATCACGCCGTTCATCGTGATCATCTCGATCATCGGCTCCTACTCGCTGAACAACAGCATGTTCGACGTGTTCATCACCATCACCTTCGGCTTCATCGGATACTGGCTGCGAAAGATGAAATACCCGCTTGCGCCGCTGGTCGTCGCGATCGTCCTCGGTGACTCGACCGAGCGGGAGCTGCGCAAGGCGCTCATCGCGAGCGGCGGCAGCCCGACGATCTTCTTCGCAAGCCCGCTCGCCGCCATCCTCATGATCCTCGCGATCGTCCTGTTGCTGCTGCCGCTGGTGCGCACGCTGTTGGAGCGCCGGCGAGCGAACGCGACGGCCGTCTGATGGAGGTCCTCACCGATCTGCTCGTGCTCCTCGCTGCGTTCGTCGTCATCCTCGCCGGCGCCGAGCTGTTCACCAACGGCATCGAGTGGCTGGGCGAGAGGCTGGGGCTCTCCGAGGGCATGGTGGGAAGCGTCCTCGCGGCGGTGGGGACCGCGCTGCCCGAGACCATGATCCCGATCATCGCCATCATCTTCGTGGGCACCGCCGCTTCGGAGGAGGTCGGGATCGGCGCCATCCTGGGGGCGCCGTTCATGCTCTCGACCGCGGCGATGTTCGTCAGCGGCGTCGCGGTGCTCGCGTACAGCCGGAGCGGTCGCCGGAAGGCGCACCTCACCATCAATCAGGTCGTCGTCGCCCGCGACCTCACGTTCTTCCTGGCCATGTACATCGTCGCCATCGGGCTCGGCCTGCCGTTCTTCGAGAAGCCCTTCTGGCTCCGCGTCATCGCCGGCATCGCGCTCGTGAGCGCGTATGTGTTGTACGTGAAGCAGACGGCGAGCGATCCGCGGACCGAGAGCCATGAGGGCAAGAACCCGCTGTACTTCCAGCGCAAGCTCGATACGCCGCGGACCCGCGCCATCCTGCTGCAGGTGTTCGTGGCGCTCGCGGCGATCATCTTCGGCGCCAACCTCTTCGTGGACCAGATCGGCAACTTCGCCACGCTCTTTGGCGTTCCCCCCCTGGTGCTTTCGCTCATCATCGCCCCGCTGGCCACGGAGCTGCCGGAGAAGTTCAACAGCGTGATCTGGATCCGTCAGCGCAAGGACACGCTCGCGATGGGGAACATCAGCGGCGCGATGGTGTTCCAGTCGTGCATCCCGGTCACCGTCGGCCTGTGGTTCACGCCGTGGGTGCTCAACGAGTTCGCGATCGCGTCCGCGGTGGTCGCGATCCTCGCAGGCGTCCTCCTGCAGATCTTCCTGCGCACCGGCGGCGCCATCTCCGGACGCGAGCTGACGTCCCTCGGCTTCTTCTACGCCGCGTTCATCGTGTACGTCGTGGCCTTCCCGCACACCGGCGTACCGCCGCCGGCGCACTAGGCGGAGTGTCCAGTAGGCAGGAGGCCTAAACTCCGCGCTACACCGCGCGGGAGGGATGTCATGAAACCAAGCCTGCCTAGGCTCTTATTCCGTCTCACCTCGCTCATGCTCGTCACGACGCTCGCGATCGCCTGCACGAGCTCATCTCAACCGGGGGCATCCACCGCTCCGTCCGCGCAGGCGGGACCGGTGGCAGGCGGGACCGTGACGATCCCGATCGGCGCGGATCCCACGCTCAACCCCTGGAGCCCGAACGCCTTTATCGAGTCGCTACTCATCAATCGAGCGCTGTTCGATGGGCTAACGAAGCCGGGCAAGGACCTCGCGCCGGCGCCGGATCTCGCCGAGAGCTGGACGACCGCGTCCGACGGCCTGAGCTGGACGTTCAAGCTCCGCGGCGGCGTGAAGTGGAGCGACGGCAAGCCGTTCACGGCCGACGACGTCGCGTTCACGTTCAACGACATCGTGCTCAAACCGGAGCTCGGGGCGCAGAACCGCGCCAGCTACTCGGCGGTCAAGAGCGTCACCGTGGTCGACCCGACCACCGTCCGCTTCGACCTCACCCGGAAGTTCGCGGCACTGGCGTCGTTCCTCGCCTACAACGCCGGTATCGTGCCGAAGCACGTGCTGTCCGCGGATCCCCTCAAGACCACGTCCTTCAACAAGGGCATCCCCGTCAGCACGGGCCCGTTCAAGGTGGAGAAGTACACCTCAGGTCAGAGCGTCTCGCTCGTCCGGAACGAGAATTACTTCGGTCCGAAGCCGTACCTCGACAAGGTCGTCTTCACCGTCGTGGCGGACCCCAACACGCAGATCGCGCAAGTGCTTTCGGGGGACCTGCAGATCATGATCCTGGACAACAAGGCGGCGGTGGAGCGCGTGAAGAGCGCGGCGGGACTCACCGTCGTGTCACGCCCGCTCGTGCAGTACTACTGGCTCTCACTGAACCAGACCGATAGCCGCTTCACGGACGTGCGCGTCCGTCAGGCGTTCGTCCACGCCATCGACCGTCAGTCCATCATCAAGTCGGTCGAGCTCGGATACGGCTCGATCGCGAACAGCCCGATCACGCCCGCCCTGGCGGCGTACTACGACCCGTCGCTAGCGTCGAAGTACCCATACGACCCGGCGAAAGCGACCGCACTGCTGAAGGAAGCCGGTTGGACGCCCGGGAGCGACGGCGTGCTCCAGAAGGACGGCAAGCCTTTCCGCTTCACGATGGACGTGGGGCAGCGCGGCGTCCTCGAGCCCGTGAACGCGCTCATCCAGCAGGACCTCAAGAGGGTGGGCGTCGTAGCCGATCTCAACACGATGGAGTGGAACGCCTACATCCAGAAGGTCGTGGTCCGCCGCGAGTACACGGCCAGCGTGAACTGGTGGACCTACCCGAGCGACCCGGACGTGTTCCCCTACTACCACTCGAGCGCCGCCGGTAAGGGCTTCAACATCCCCGGCTACCAGGACCCGAGGCTCGACGACCTCCTCGTGCAGGGCCAGGGCGCCAGCGACCTCGAGGCCCGCAAGGCCGTGTACAAGCAGCTTCAGCAGTACACGTCCGAGACGCTGCCGTATCTCTTCCTTTGGTACCCGCAGGAGATCGACGTGCTGAGCTCGGCGCTCCAGGGCGTGCCGGAGCTCGGCCTCCGCGACGCCATGCACTACATCGGCGAATGGTGGTTGGCCAAGAAGTAGCTCGCTTCCTTTTCCAGCGCATAGCGTTGGGGGCGCTCGTGATCGTTTTCGCGAGCGCCCTCACCTTCTTCTTCGTCAACCTCGCGCCGGGTGGACCGGCCTCGGTCATGCGCTTCGACGTCACCGCCGAGCAGCGCGAGGCGCTCATCAAAAGCATGGGCCTCGACCGGCCGGTGGCCCAGCGCTACGTCGTGTGGGTCGCCGGCGCGGTTCGCGGCGACCTCGGCAGATCGCTGCTCACCGACGAGCCAGTCATACAGCGCATCGGCGAGCGGCTGCCGAACACGCTCACGCTCGCCGGCGCGGCTCTGACGCTCTCGGTCGCGCTCGGCATCCCGATCGGACTCATCCAGGCGCTGCGCCGCGGGAGCGTGCTCGATCACGTCCTCAGCTTCGTGAGCGCCATCGGGCTCTCGGTCCCCGTCTTCTGGCTGGGGATCGTGCTGATCTTGATCTTCGCCGTTTCACTGCGCCTTCTCCCGTCCGCGGGCGTCACGGGGATCGCGGAGGACACGCTCCTCGATCGGTTCCGGCACCTCGTCCTGCCGGCGGTCGTGCTCGGCACGACCGTCCTTCCGACCGTCGCTCGCTTCATGCGCTCCGCCGCGATGGACGTCCTGCACGAGGACTACATACGGACCGCCGCGTCGAAGGGCCTCCCACCCCACCTCGTCCTGACGCGCCACGTGCTGCGGAACGCGCTCATCCCGGTGGTGAGCGCGATCGGCGCGCTCGTGCCGCGCCTCCTCGGCGGCACGGTGGTCACCGAGGCCGTCTTCAGCTGGCCCGGTATGGGCCGCCTCGCGCTCGAGGCGGCGCAGGGGCGCGACTACCCGCTCATCACCGGCCTCACGGTCGTCGTCGCCGCGATCGCGGTCGCGACCAGCCTGCTCGTTGACCTTGCCTACACGCGCATCGATCCGCGGATCCGGCTCGCATGACGCGGCTCGGATACGCCGCGCTGGCGACGCTTGCCGTGACCATGGTGCTCGCCGTCATCGGGCCGCTCCTCTGGACGATCCCGCCCGAGGCGACCAACCCCGCGATCGGGCTCGCGGCCCCAGGCGCGGCGCACCCGATGGGCACCGACGAGCTCGGACGTGATGTCCTGAGCCGGCTGCTCCACGGTAGCCGCGTGACGCTCCTCGTCGGCGTTGCCGCGATGCTGGCCGCGTTGCTCATCGGCATCATCGTCGGCGCGGTCGCGGGCTTCAACGGTGGCTGGCTCGACGCGCTCCTCATGCGCTTCACCGACGGGATGCTCGCCGTGCCGGCGTTCTTCTTCATCCTCGTCGTGATCACGGTCCTGGGCACGGGCATCGGGACGCTGATCTTCGTGATCGGCGCGCTGTCGTGGATGCCGGTCGCGCGTGTCGTCTACGGGGAGACGCTGCGGTGGAAGACGGCGGAGTTCGTCGTGGCGGCGGTATCGCTCGGCGTGCCCGCGCCGCGTCTGCTCACGCGGCACATCCTCCCCCAGGCGATCCCGTCGCTCATCGTCTCTGCGACGCTCGGTGTCGCTTTCGCGATCCTCACCGAGTCGGCCCTCAGCTACCTCGGGCTCGGGGTGCAGCCGCCGCTGCCGTCCTGGGGCAACATGCTGCAGCGCGCGCAGCAGTACGTGTTCACGGCGCCCGCGCTGGCGCTCTATCCGGGCCTCGCGATCACCGCGGTGGTGCTCGCGTTCAACTTCCTCGGCGACGGGCTGCGCGACGCGCTCGACCCTCGCCGCCGTCGCTAGTATCGGCGCCTAGGCGCAGGGGAGGACGAGATGAAGACAGCCGACGTCGGCAAGCGCACGAAGTACTCCGGGTACTCGAGCTTCCAGTACCTCGAAGGCGGCACCGACTACCGGGAATTCGCCCTTGCGAAGGAGCTCGACCGGGTCCCATCGCGCAAGGTCGAGGTCACGGGCGCGCAGGAGCAGCGCGTCCAACGCCTGCTCGACGAGCATCTCGCGATCTCGCTCCACGACCACTGCTTCATCGTGCCCGCGGACTTCGCCGATCTGGCCGAATACCGGCGCCAGGGTCGCGACTTCACCGGCTACGCCGGCATGGCCCAGTCCGGGCTCGACGCCGTGTTCGACTGCCTCATGGACGGCACGGCCACGATCACGTCGAAGGCCGGCTGGAAGTGGGACGACATCATCTACGACCTTGGCATGCGCCTCTCGGACATCGCGCACCAGGACTTCATCGTCCGCGGAGAGACGCTGGGCGACGTACGCCGGGCGAAGGAGAACGGGCAGATCGCGTTCATCGCGTCGCTCGAGGCCGCGACAGCGATCGAGAACGAGGTCGACCGCCTTGACATCCTCTATGGCCTGGGCATCCGGTCGTCGGGCATCGCCTACAGCGAGGCGAACACGCTCGGCAGTGGCTTGAAGGAGGCGAGGGACGGCGGTCTCACCGAGTTCGGACAACAGGCGGTCAGGCGCATGAACAAGCTCGGGATCGCGATCGACATCTCCCACTCCGGCGACCAGACCTGCCTGGACACGATCGCGGCGAGCGACAAGCCGATCTTCATCACGCACGCCGGCGCGCGTGGCCTGTGGGACACCAAGCGAATGAAGCCGGATGTGGTCCTGAAGGCGATGGCCGCGAAGGGGGGCGTGATCGGGATCGAGGCCGCCCCGCACACGACGCTCACCAAGCAGCACCCGAAGCACTCGATCGAGAGCTTCATGGAGCACTTCGAGTACTGCGCCGACCTCGTCGGCATCGACCACGTCGCCTTCGGGCCCGACACGCTCTTCGGCGACCACGTCGGTCTCCACCACTACTTCGCCAAGCAGCTCTCGATCAAGTCCGCCCACGGCGCCCAGAAGTTCGAAGAGGT
>JANNHF010000003.1:0-8858 GCA_031404235.1 Chloroflexota bacterium | reverse complement strand
CCGCGATCTTCTCGATGAGCGACGCCTTGTTGACCGCGTACGGGAGCTCGCTGACGACGATCGACTGGCGACCACCGCGGATGTCCTCGACGTGGGCCTTCGCGCGCATGAGAATCCTGCCGCGGCCGTTGGCGTAGGCGCGACGGATCGCATCGATGCGCTCCGCCTTGCCGGTCTCGACGTTCTTCACCTCTTCGAAGCGGTAGATCAGGCCACCGCCGGGGAAGTCCGGGCCGAGGACGGTATTGCAGAGGTCGTCCGTCGTGAGCTCCGGATCATCGATGAGGCGCTTGGTCGCGAGGGCGACCTCCGCCAGGTTGTGCGGCGGGATGTTCGTGGCCATGCCGACGGCGATGCCCGCGGAGCCGTTGACGAGCAGGTTCGGGAGCCGCGCCGGCATGACGGTCGGCTGCATGTGCCGGCTGTCGTAGTTCGGCACCCAGTCGACGGTGTCCTTCTCGATGTCGGCCAGGAGCTCCTGCGCGATCGCCGCGAGCCGCGATTCCGTGTAGCGCATGTGAGCTGGCGGATCGTCGTCGATGGAGTTGTGGACGAAGATCCCCGCGGCGAGCGCGAAGTTCTGCGTGACGTCGACGGTGAGGTCGTACACGTCCGCGCGACCGGCCGGCTCGACCTTCGCGACCTTCTGCGCCAGGCTCGCCGGGATCGGGAATGCGCCGGTACGGTGGAGCCGCTCGGGGATCGAGGAGCGCGCGAACGGCATGAGCTGATCCTTTGGCTTCAGCTGTTGCGCCTCGCGATACGTCCCGTCGCGGAGCATGAAGCGGTGGTCCGGGGTGCACACGATCTCAGCGCCGGCCTCGAGCGTCACCTTCACGACCGGGTCGTTCCTGCGGACCAGGCGCGGCGCGCGCATTGGTTTGATCCGGACATTGCGGTGTCCATCGAGCGTGAATACGTCGACGCGCGCACCGCGGTGGGCCATGTCCACGAGCTCGGCCAGCGTCTTCTGCTCGCCGTTGTAGAGCTCGACCTTGGTATCGCCGGCGAAGCAGCCGAAGTTGCCCTGACCCTGTACCAAGGGATAACGCGCCGCGAAGTCCTGCGCGAGACGCACGAGGGCGTCGTAGATCGGGGCGTCACCGTGCGGGTGGTACTTCCCCATCACCTCGCCGACGACGTTCGCGGACTTGCGGAATGGGCGATCGTTGCGCAGACCCATCTCGTGCATCGAGAAGAGGATCCGGCGCTGCACCGGTTTGAGGCCGTCGCGAACGTCGGGCAGCGCGCGGGCGACGATGACGCTCATCGAGTAGTCGAGATACGCCTGGCGCATCTCGTGCTCGAGCTCGATGCCGATCACGCGGTCGTTCTTCGGTTCCTCGATCACGTCCTGCCGTGCTCCCTAACGCGTTCTTCCGCTGCCACCGCGGCGCGCACGCGGGCGAATGTCTCATGGGTCAGCGAGTAACGACGCTCCAGCTCGCGTCTGCGCTCGTCGGGCATCAGGAGGAACACCGCGTCCGCCTCCGCCAGGACCGCCCCGTCGCTCGCGCGCGAGACGGCGCCGTGCGTTTCGATCGAGCGGCTCCGCTCGCGCACGATCTCGCCGACCACGCGCAGCTCCGCACCCACCGGCACGGGCTGCCGGAACGTCACGTTGAGGCGCGCGGTAACGCCCCAGATGCCCTGGTGGAAGATCGCCCAGCCCATCGTCTCGTCGAGCAGGGCGCTGACGATCCCGCCGTGCACGGTGCCCTCGTAGCCCTGGTGCCGCCGCTGCGGCACGCAGGTCGCCTCAGCGCGCCCGCGCGACACGTCGAAATCAAGGTGCAGGCCGCTGTCGTTGAGGCGGCCGCACGCGAAGCACCAGTGCTCGAAGTCGACGCCGAGCTCGGAAAGTCTCGCCATCAGATGTCCAGTGCCGCCTTCTTGGCGTTGGCCATGATCCACTTCTTGCGGCCCTCGACCTCGCTGCCCATGAGCTCGTCGAACACGAGATCCGCGTGCTCGGCGTCCTCGAGCGTGATCTGCTTGAGCGTTCGCGTCGCGGGGTTCAGCGTGGTGTCCCAGAGCTGCTCGGCGTTCATCTCGCCCAGACCCTTGTAGCGCGCGATCGCGGGCTCTCGTCCGCCCTTGCCGTCGTCGGTGCCCTCATCGCTGTTGACCGGAGCGTCGGCCTCGGCATCCACGGTCTCCTCGGCCGCGCGTCGCCGCGCGCGCGAGGTCGTCTTGTCGCCGCCTTCGGCGTCAGCCTTCTCGGCCGCGGCTTTCTTCCGATCGTCGCGCTTGGTCCTCGCCTGCTGCTTCAGCTCTTTGATGGCCTTGTCGCGCTCGTTGTCGGAGTACGCCCAGCGGATCTCCTTGCCGAGCTGTAGGCGGTACAGCGGCGGCTGGCCGATATAGATGCGCCGCTCCTCGATCAGCGGGCGGAAGTGCCGGTACAGGAGCGTGAGCAAGAGCGTAGTGATGTGCGAGCCGTCGACGTCCGCGTCGCAGAGCAGGATCGTGCGGCCGTAGCGGAGCTTCTTGATGTCGAAGTAGTCGCCGATCCCCGTACCGAGAGCGGTGATGAGCGCCTTGATCTCCTCGTTGCCGAGCATCTTGTCGGCGCGGGCCTTCTCGACGTTGAGGATCTTGCCGCGCAGCGGGAGGATCGCCTGGGTGCGCCGATCGCGGCCGCCCTTCGCGCTGCCCCCGGCCGAGGGGCCCTCGACGATGAACAGCTCGCATTTCTCGGGGTCGCGCTCCTGGCAGTCCGCAAGCTTGCCCGGCAGCGAGAAGCCGTCCAGCGCGCCCTTGCGCAACACCAGATCGCGAGCTTTGCGTGCGGCCTCGCGCGCGCGGAACGCGGTGAGGCACTTGTCGACGATGCGGCGCGCGTCGGGTGGGTTCTCCTCGAGGTACTGACCGAGCGAATCGTTGACGGCCGCAGCCACCTGCCCGGCGACCTCGGCGTTGCCGAGCCGGGTCTTCGTCTGGCCCTCGAACTGCGGCTCCTTGATCTTCACGCTGATCACCGCGGTGAGGCCCTCGCGCACGTCCTCGGAGGTCAGATTCGGGTCGGCCTCCTTCAACTGCCCGTTCTTGCGCGCGTAGGCGTTGAGCGTGCGCGTGAGGGCGTTGCGGAATCCGGTGAGGTGCGCGCCGCCGTCGATCGTGTTGATGTTGTTGGCGAACGTGTACACGCGCTCGGCGAAGGTGTCGTTGTACTGGAGCGCCACCTCGACGACGGTGTCGTTCTCGTAGGCCTTCTCGACGTAGACGGGCTTCGCGTGCAGCGCCACGTGCGACCGATTCAGGTGGCGGACGAAGGACATGATCCCGCCGTCGAAGTAGTAGTTGGATTCGGTGTCCTTCCGCTCGTCGCGCAGCGTCAGGAACAGGCCCTTGTTGAGATAGGCGGTCTCTCGAAGCCATTGCTCCACGATCGCCGCGTCCCACTCGATGACCTCGAAGACCTGCGGATCCGGCGTGAAGCGTGTGACGGTCCCGGTGAGCCGCGAACGCTCACGCCATTCGATGCTCGGCGGCGGCGGCAGTTGCGGCTTCGCGACGGTCTTCACGGCGCCGGTGGGCTTGCCGCGCTCGTACGTCTGGGTCCAGACCTTGCCGTCGCGATGCACCTCGACGACGAGCTCGGTCGACAGCGCGTTCACCACGGAGACGCCGACGCCGTGCAGTCCGCCGGCGACCTTGTACCCCGCGCCGCCGAACTTCCCGCCGGCGTGAAGGATCGTGTGCACGACCTCAAGCGCGGACTTACCCGTTTGCTGCTGTTTGTCGACGGGGATCCCCCGCCCGTTGTCGGCGACGGTGACGTCGTTGTTCTTGTGGATCCACAGGTCGATGCGATCGCACGTGCCGTTCATGGCTTCGTCGATCGAGTTGTCCAGGACCTCGCGGATCAGGTGATGGAGTCCGCGGAGATCGGTGGTGCCGATGTACATCCCGGGGCGACGGCGCACCGCCTCCAGTCCCTCGAGGACCTGGATGTCCTTGGCGCTGTATGACGCGGGCGCCTTACTGCCATTGCCTGTCGGAGCTTTCTCCCCGCCGCGCGTCTTCACGCCGTCGTCGTCCTTCCTGACCGGCACGTGCTCTCCCTCTTTACGCGCGACCGGCGCGGACCAGGAGCTCATAGAGACGCTCGAAGTCCTCGTCGGAGTAGTAGTCGATCGCGATGCGTCCGCCCTTGCGCCCGCGCAGGACCTCCACCTTGGTTCCCAACGCTGAACGCAGGTCGCTCGTCACTTGTGCGAGGTCGGGATCGCCGCCGCGCAGGCGCGGACGAGGACGCCCTCGTCGCGGAGGATGGACCATCTTGCGCACCAGCGCCTCAGCGTCGCGCACCGAGAGCTCCCGTGCGATGACGGTGGCGAGTGCGGTCAGCGCATCCGAAAGAGGTAGCGGCAAAAGAGCCCGCAGGTGCCCCTCGCTGATCTTGCCTTCCATGACCGCGTCCTGGAGCGGCTGCGGGGCCGTGAGTGTCCGGAGCATGTTCGCGACCTGTGACCGCGACTTCCCCACCCGCTCGGCGACCTGCTCCTGCGTGAGGTCGTAGGTCTCCATCAGCAGCTTGTAGGCGCGCGCCGTCTCGATCGCGTTCAGATCGGCGCGTTGCAGGTTCTCCACGAGCGCGAGCTCGAGACGATCGCGCACGTCCTCACGCACGACAGCGGGGATCGTGGTCTTCCCCGCGACGCGCGCTGCAAGCACGCGGCGGTGGCCGGCGACCAGCTGGTACCCATCGCCGTCACGAGAAACCACTATTGGTTGCAGCACGCCGTGCCGCTTGATCGATGCGGCGAGCTCCCCGATCCCGTCGGCGTCGAAGTTGGTGCGCGGCTGTTGTGGATTCGGCTTGATGCGCTCGAGCGGGATCTCCGAGGTGCCGGCCGTCGTCGGCGCCGCGGTCGTCGTCGTGCCAGGTGCCTGTCCAAGGAGCACGTCGAGGCCGCGTCCAAGACCAGTCCGTGCCATCAGGCGATCGCTCCGGAGAGCGCGATCGGCTCGCGAGCCTTGAGGCGACCGAGGATCTCGCGAGCGAGCTCGTCGTACGCCTTCGCGGCCCGGGACTGCGGGTCGTACAAGCTGATCGGCTTGCCGTGACTGGGCGCTTCAGCGAGGCGGACGGTCCGCGGGATGCGCGCGCGGGCGACCAGCTTCGGGAAATGTCTGCGGACCTCGTCGATCACCTGCATGGAGAGCCGGTTCCGCCTGTCCTCCATCGTGAGCACGATCGCGAGGACTTCGAGCTTCTCGTTGAGGCGCGCGCGGACTGCCTCGATCGTGTGGAGAAGTTGCGCCAGACCCTCGAGCGCGTAGTACTCGCACTGCACCGGAACCACGACGCCGTCGCCGGCGGCGAGGGCGTTGACCGTCAGCAGCCCGAGCGAGGGCGGGCAATCAACGATGACCGTGTCGTACTCCGTGGCGCCGCGCAGCGCCTCGCGGAGGCGGTACTCGCGCGCCATCAGCGGCACGAGCTCAACTTCGGCGCCGGCCATATCGGGACCGGACGGGATGACATCGAGACCTGGGAGCTCCGTCGGGACGACGGCTTCCGCAAGAGGGCGCTCCCTGAGTAACACTCCATAGATTCCATTCGCCCGCTCCTTGCTGATTCCGAGACCGCTGGTGGCGTTGGCCTGGGGATCGAGGTCGACGATCAGGACACGCTGGCCGCGCTGCACCATTGCCGCGCCGAGGCTGATCGCGGTCGTCGTCTTCCCCACCCCACCCTTTTGATTGCTCACCACGAGGACCGTCATTTCGCCCCCTGTCACACGTGAAACATCAACTCTGGAATCTATGGAAATCTGGGAACGAAACGAGCCCTTCCGTGCATCCGATTGTAGCCGAAACACGGTAGCCGCGTCGCACGAGAGATACTGCTCAGCCTGCGTTAGACTACTATCACTGCTCTCGCTGCGTCCGAATGTCCGCCAGCGCGTCGCATGTGCTTGAACCCGCCTCAGAATGGGTGAGCGCTGGCAGATAATCGCGCAGCACATGCGAGCACGCTGTCAAGGCCGAGACGCTCGCCAAGGTCGACCTGATCGGCGGTTGGGAGAACGTGCACATCTCCTCGGTCCGCGCGCCGGAAGATCGTGCGGCCGAAGGGAAGCGGCTCGGCAGTTACGCGAAGTCGATCAACGCCGATCCGTATGACCTCACCATCGCCATGCTGGGTCGGAACCGCGGCAGCATTGGCATGGTTGGCTTCGCGATGAGCGAGGAGAACCTGGATCGCATCCTCGCGCATCCTCGCGGAATGGTCGCGAGCGATGGCGGCTCGTTCGCCATCGAGGGTCCGACGCGGAGCGGAAGTCCCCACCCGCGCGGACTCGGCACCTTCCCGCGGGTTCTTGGTCGTTATGTGCGCGATCGAAAGGCGCTCACGATCGCACAAGCGGTACACAAGATGTCGGCGCTCCCAGCCTCGCGTATTCGCCTCGCCGATCGTGGTCGTCTTGCCGTGGGGCTGGCTGCCGACGTCGTTGTCTTTGACCCCGTAAACGTGGCCGATCGCGCCACATTCGAAGAGCCGTTCCAGTATCCGAGTGGCATGAAGGCTGTGATCGTCAATGGAGCCGTCGCGTTGCGAGACGGCCAACGTGGGACTCGTATGACCGGCAAGTCGCTGCGACCGGCGGTGTGATCCCGACATCGCGATGACGACACACGGCCAGGAAAAACTTCGGACCGCCCTCTCCGGTCGTTACGCGATCGAGCGTGAAGTGGGTGCGGGCGGCATGGCGACCGTCTACCTCGCGCACGATGAGCGCCACGACCGTCAGGTCGCAATCAAGGTTCTCCACGAAGACCTTGGCGCCACGTTAGGTCCGGAACGTTTTCTGGCCGAAATCAAGACCACGGCGAAACTGCAGCACCCGCACATCCTGCCCCTGCTGGACTCTGGTGAAGCCGGTGGGCTGCTGTACTACGTGATGCCGTACGTGGACGGGGAGACGCTCCGCGACCGGCTCACGCGGGAGACGCAGCTTCCCATCGAGGACGCGATGCGGATCGCGAGAGAAGTGGCCGACGCACTCGCCTTTGCGCACGGACACGGGACGGTGCATCGGGACATCAAACCGGAAAACATCCTGCTGCAGGGTGGGCATGCGCTGGTCGCGGACTTCGGCATTGCACTGGCGGTGCAGCACGCCGGCGGGACGCGACTCACGCAGACGGGTTTGAGTCTCGGCACGCCGCAGTACATGAGTCCCGAGCAGGCGATGGGCGAGAAGACGGTCGGGCCGGCGGCGGATCTGTACGCGCTGGGGGCGGTGACGTACGAGATGTTGACTGGCGATCCACCGTTTACGGGAAGCTCGGTACAGGCGGTTGTCGCCAAGGTGCTCTCGTCCGAGCCGGAACGTCCGACGTTGCTGCGAAAGACGGTGCCGCTCCACGTCGAGGCGGCGGTGCTCAAGGCCCTGGCCAAAATCCCCGCGGATCGTTTTTCCGGTGCCGCACAGTTCGCCGACGCGCTCGTGAGGCCGACGACGGAGGCGTTAGGCATGCCGACCTCCGAGCCCCCCGGTCGATCCCGCGTCGCCATCAGTCGCTCGGCGCGATGGTGGCCCGGCATCGCGGCCGCGACGTCACTCCTCGCGATTCTCTCGACCGTCGCGGCTGTGCGCGCGAGGAGCGAGTCGCGCCTCGCGACCCCACTGAAGCAATACGATGTCGTCCTCCCTGATAGCGCGCCGATCGCGCTGGACGGTTCCACC
The DNA here is from genome assembly GCA_031404235.1 of Chloroflexota bacterium. Lineage (GTDB taxonomy): Bacteria > Chloroflexota > Limnocylindria > P2-11E > P2-11E > CF-39. The sequence goes on along the minus strand of JANNHF010000003.1, from coordinate 1,155 downwards.
GCGCTGGCCATTGCACCCGGTGGGGATTTCGTGGTCTACATGGCCAGTCGCGGTGGAACGAACGAGCTCTGGTATCGCAGTCTCGTGGACACCATCGCGCGTCCGCTCCCGGGCACCAGCGGGGCGTTCTACCTCGCGCTCAGTCCTGATGGCGGGTCGGTCGCCTTTATCGCCGAGAATCGCGTGCGACTGGCATCGCTCACCGGCGAGGGCGTACGGGAGCTGGGAACGGTCCGTCGGCCCGAGGGAATTACCTGGCGCACGAACGATCGCGTGCTGGTTGGCGATTCCGACCTCGGGCTGATGGAGTTCGACCGGCTTGGCGGACAGTCGGCGCAACTCGACGAGGGCGATTGCCCGTCAGCGTGGGCGGTCTCGGAGCGCTCGGTCCTTTGCGATACTCGACTCGTCGACCTCGAGGCGGACAGCGTGATCAGCCTGACGGTGGCCGGTTCAGGAAGATCGACCGATTCCCGGATCGCCGTGAGCGGCAGGTCCTTTGAGAGAATCGACCGCGAGCACGTGATCTACTCGGCGCCGGACGGCTCGGTGATCGGCGCGCGGTGGTCGCCGGAAACGGGAATCGTCAGGCAGCGCACGGTCATACACAGTGGAATACGCGTCGAGGGAGTGTACGGTTACCGTCAGGCCGCGGTCTCGACGTCGGGCGCCCTCGCCTACGTGCCGGGATCGTTCAATGGTTCCGGTCACTTTGTGCGGAACGATGGAACGGGGCCGCCGACGCAACTTCCGATCGAACCGATGACGGCTGCCCAGTTCGACGTCAGTCCCGATGGACGTCGTCTTGCCGTTGTGAAGGTCGCTGTCGATGGGAACGAACTCTGGGTTCACGACATGTTGACGGGGGAAGGATTCCAATGGGCGCGCGCAGCGGTGCTCGCCGATCCACGCTGGAGCCCGGACAGTCGGCGAGTCGTGGTGGGTACGCTCGATCCGCCTGGACCACCTGCCACGATTATCATCTCCCAGGAGCGAGTGGGTGCTGCGGACACGTTGCACGGGGTCGTCGTCAATCCGAGTCACTGGTTCAACGAACGCCGGATCCTGGCGAGTACCGATCCGAACGCCGTGCCGCAGCTTGTGTGGGTGGACCTGACTGGAACCGGAACGGTGCGGGCGGACACCGTGCGCAGC
>JANNHF010000002.1:0-22470 GCA_031404235.1 Chloroflexota bacterium | reverse complement strand
AAGACGCACACGACCGCGAACGCGGTAAGGCCGACCTGAAGCGCCGCCGGCGCCCCGAAAGGCGCGTCACGCAGGGCGCCCGTCACGAAGCTGAGGAAGACCACCCACGCGAGCGCGGCGGTGGAGATCGCGAGACCGAGGACGATGAATCCGGCCGCGAGGACCCGAGCCTGCGATCGCCAGCCACCCAGCGACGCGCGATACACGGTGACGACCTGGTCGTTCGCGAGGACGAGCGTCGAAGCGGTCAGCAGGAGGACGAGGAGGAGGCCCGCGGCGTCACGCGCGGTGTCGGAGACGCTGCCCTGCAGTGGGACGATCGCCTGCAGCGGACCAGCGACGCGCCTTTGCGCATCGACGACGGTGCGTCCGGGCGGAAGGCCGGTGCGCGGGCCGAAGAACACGCGCGGTCGCGCCGCCGGCTCGGGAGCGGACGCCGGTGACGTCGCGGCGGCGCCGACGAACAGGATGGCGCTCAGGCCCACCGCGACCACCAGCGTGCCGAGCACGACGACGATGTCGCGTCGCGTCATCGGATCAACCGGCGGCGCTGCGGCGTGCTCGCGATGAGCGCATGCGCGGCGAGCACGCAGGCGACGCCGACGAGAGCGACGGCGAGAACGGTCAGGCCATCGATGAAGAAGGACGCGTTCGCGGCGTCGCTCGAGGCCGCCGTGAGGACGCCCGCGAGCGCGGCAACGAAGTCCTCGCCGCTCTCCGCGAGCTGACGCGCGAGGAAGGCGAGGCTCGGGAGCGCGAGCAGCGCGGCCACGAGCAGCTCCCAACCAACGCGCCGCTCCGCCACCCGGCGCATCACCGCGTCACGGAAACCGAGCGGCGGCGCGAGTGGGGGTACGGCGCTCAGGACGTAGTGCAGATCCAGCTCTTCAGGCGCGAGGTCGGACGGTCCGCGCGGCTCGTTCATGCTTGCGTCTCCCTCTTTCGCGCGGCGAGTCGCGCCTTCAGCGCCGCGCGTGCCCGGTGCAGGTGGGTCTTCACGGTGCCGAGCGGGATGCCAAGTGTGTCGGCCAACTCTTGATAGGACAGCTGCTGCATATGACGCAGCGTGAGTGCCGCGCGGTACGCCGGCGGCAGCTCTGACATCGCCGCCACCACCTCCGAGACGGCTTCGCGCCGCAGGGCCGACGCCTCCGGTCCCGATTCCTCAGGTTCCGCGAACTCGGGCAGCTCGTCGACCTGCGTCTGATGCGCGTGCCACCGCTGCACGTGATTGAGGCTGACGTTCGTGGTGATGCGGAAGATCCACGGGCCGAACGGCAGCGTCGGGTCGTACTGGTGGAGCGCCTTATGCGCGCGGATGAACGCCTCCTGCGCGCAGTCGGAAGCCGCGTCGGGATCGGACGTGATACGCAGCGCGATGTTGTACACCCGGCCTCCGTAACGTTCGACAAGGGGCGAGAAGGCATCGGCGTCGCCGGCGAGGCACCGCTGGACGACCTCTTGATCGGTGCGCGTCAGCCAGCGGCCTCCGTTGATACCCGAGGCCCTCCTAAGCCGGTTACCCGGAGGCCTTTCGGGGTGTTTCGCGTATTGTGGTGCCCCCGATGGACCTCACTTGGTTGGGACACGCTTGCTTCCGTATGCGCGGCCGCGAAGGCATCGTTCTCACCGACCCCCCTGATCCGAAGTCCGGCCACGCCATCCCACGAACGGAAGCTGGCCTCGTGACGATCTCGCACGACCACGCCGGTCACGCCAGCCTGAAGTCGGTGGCGGGCGAGCCGGTGGTCCTGCGCGGACCGGGTGAGTACGAGGTCCGCGAGGTCCTGGTCACCGGGCTCGGCACGTTCCACGACGATGACAAGGGAGCCACACGCGGTCGCAACACCGTGTTCGCCATCCGTCTCGATGACCTGGTCATCTGCCATCTCGGCGATCTCGGTCATGCGCTGGCCGCCGCGGACCTGGAGCGCCTCGGCGACATCGACATCGCGCTCGTCCCGATCTCCGGCGCGGACACGAACCTCTCAGCCGCGAAGGCCGCCGAGATCATCCATCAGCTCGAACCCAAGGTGGTCGTGCCGATGTCCTACGACCGCGAAGTTCAGAAAAAGGACAGCCCCTTCGAGCGCCTCTTACACGAGCTCGGGGTGAAGGAGCTTACGCCGGTGCCGAAGCTGTCGGTCACGCGCAGCTCGCTGCCGGAGAACGTCCAGGTCGTCGCACTCGACTCGCGCGCGCGGTAGGCCTAGGCTCCCACGCCAGACGCGGAGGGAGGGACGATCATGCGCGCACGCCCTGAGGTCGGACAGGCGTTCCAGTACGGCCTCATCATTTTCACGCTCACTGCTCTTCTCGGTCTCGCGAACGCGACACAGCTGTTTGGCGCTCTCGATCGCAACACGCTGCTCACGCACCTTCACTCGGGGACCCTTGGCTGGATCACGATGGGCGTGATCGGCATCGCGATCTGGATCTTCGCTCGCGAGAGAGAAGATCTCGGTGCCGCGGTCATGCTCAGCGCGTTCGGCACGGCCGCATATGTCATGGCCTTCTGGTCCGGCGTGTTCATCCTCCGCGGCGTGTTCGGCCTCGCGGAGCTCGGGATCATCGTGTACTGGTGGTGGTTCGTGTACACCCGCGCCCGGGCGCAAGGCGGCCTCGGGCGCCTCGACATCCCTCGGCTCTCGGTCCTCCTCGGCCTGACGACCCTCGTGATCGGTTCCACGCTGGGCGTCATCGTCCAGGTGCTGCTTGCGACCGGTAACGCGCTACCGACGAATGTCGATCTCGTTGGGGCGCACGCCTCGGCGCAGACCGGTGGCTACCTCGTCCTCATCTCGGCGGGCTTCGCTGAATGGCAGCTCAGCGGTAGCGGCAAGCGGAGCACGCTCGGGCTGGCGCAGGTCTACCTCTTGTTCGTCGGTGGCCTCGTGCTCGCGGTCAGCCTGCTGCTGGCATCGGTCCTGGGCGAGGCCTTGTCGCAAGCCCTTCCCGGGATCGCGACTCTCCTGACTCTCGCCGGCATCATCATCGTCGCGGTCCGTTTCGGACGAGCGGCGATCGCGGCTCCCTGGATGGCGGCGACCGGCACGCGTCACATCGCGATCGCGGTGCCGTTCCTCGCACTCGCCGTCGTACTGCAGGCGATCCTCGTGCAGCAGTTCATCGCCGCGCAGGGCGACTTCACCAAGATCTCGATCGGACTGCTGCACGCGCTCGATCACGCCTACTTCATCGGCGTCATGACGAACATCCTGTTCGGCGCTGTCCTCGTGACCACGGCAGGTCGTCCGCGGACCTGGCCATGGGCCGACCACGTCATCTTCTGGGGCCTCAACGTCGGCGCCGCGGCGTTCATCGCGGTCCTGATCGTCGTCGGGTCGGGCGAGGGCAAGGGGGCATTCACACACCCGGTCGCCTTCGTCGCGCCGATCATGGGTCTGTCGGCCCTGCTTGGCGTCGCCACCTATCTGATGCGCCTGATGGGCGCGCCAGCGGCCTCTCCCGCGCGGACGCGGGCCTAGCCGCTCGGTACCGGACGGTCGGGGCGACCCGGCCGTCCGGTATACTTCTCATAACGTCGCGCACGCGCGCGACGACTTTTTCTGTCCGGATGGTCCGAGTTTTCGATGTACGCCATCGTCCGCAGCGGCGGTAAGCAGTACCGCGTCGAAGAGGGAGCCCTCATCAGCGTCGACAGCCTCGCCGGTAAGGTCGGTGAGACCGTCACGCTCGGCGACATCCTCGTGATAGCGGACGGCGACGACGTGAAGGCGGGCCAGCCGGCGCTCGGCGGGGCAAAGGTGACGGCGGAGATCGTTGCCCATGGCAAGGGCCCGAAGATCCACATCCTCCGCTACAAGAACAAGACCCGCCAACGCGTCGGTCGCGGACATCGCCAGTCGGAGACTACGCTCCGGATCACGAAGATCGAGGCTTAAGAGAAATGGCACACAAAAAGGGCGCAGGCTCCACCCGCAACGGTCGCGACTCCGCTGGCCAGCGGCTCGGCGTCAAGGAATTCGCCGGCTCGCAGGTCCAGGCGGGCACCGTCCTCGTCCGTCAGCGCGGCACGCGGCTGCTCGCCGGACAGAACGTCGGCGTCGGCAAGGACCACACGCTGTTCGCGCTCGTTGCCGGTGAAGTGAAATACACCCCCGCCCGCGACGACCGGCGCAAAGTCAACGTCATCCCCGCGGCATAGAGAGAAGGACCCGATGAAGGAAAAGATCCACCCCAACTACGTCGAGGCGAAGGTCACCTGCGGCTGTGGCAACACGTTCGTGACCGGGTCCACCAAGCCCGAGCTTCACGTCGAGGTCTGCGCGAAGTGCCACCCGTTCTTCACCGGCAAGCAGCACCTCCTGGACATCCAGGGTCGCGTCGATCGCTTCAACAAGCGGTACGGGACCAAGCAGGCGGAGCAGCCGACCGCGAAGGCGGAGGCCGCTCCGGGCCGTTAGCTGCCGCCGGTGAGAACCTCGGGCCACGGCGGCCTCGAGGTCATCGTCGGCTCGATGTTCAGCGGAAAGAGCGAGGAGCTCATCCGTCGTGTGAAGCGCGCGGTCATCGCGCGCCGCGCGGTGCAGGTCTTCAAGCCCGTGCTCGATGACCGCTTCGGCGTGGAGGTCGTGCGCTCGCACGACGGCGACTCGTTCCAGGCGCGGCCGGTCCTCGTGGGCGAGGAGATTCTGCAGGTCCTGGCCCCGGAGACGACGGTGGTCGGCATCGACGAGGTCCAGTTCTTCGACCACGCGATCGTCGGTGTCGTGCGCAAGCTGGTCGCGAGCGGGCACCGCGTGATCTGCGCGGGCCTCGATCTCGACTTCCGCGGCGAGCCGTTCGGCCCGGTGCCGACACTGCTCGCGCTGGCCGAGAAGGTGGACAAGCTCGAGGCGATCTGCGTGGTCTGCGGCGAATCCGCGACCCGAACGCAGCGGATCGTCGACGGCGTGCCGGCCTTCTACGACGAGCCGATCATCGTCATCGGCGCGACAGAGGCGTACGAAGCGCGCTGCCGGAATTGCCACGAGGTTCCGCGGCGCGCCGCGCAGCCCACCCAGGCGGCCAACGACGGATGAACCCGCCCACGGCGTACGGCGGGCAGGCCGTCATCGAGGGCGTGATGATCCGCGGTCGCCGCACCATCGGCCTCGCGTGCCGGCTCCGCAGCGGCGAGATCTACCGTTATCGCGAGCCGCTGCGGTCGGCGCTGCTCCAGTCACGCGTCGCGCGCGCGCCGTTCGTGCGTGGCCTGGTGGTGCTCTGGGAATCGCTCTCGTACGGCTCGCGCATGCTGATGAAGTCAGCCGACCTGCAGCTCGAGGAGGGCGAAGGCTCCATCAGCAGCGGGAGCAACGCCGTGGTCTTCGGCGTCGCGCTCGTCGCCGCCCTTGCGTTCTTCGTCGGCATCCCGTACTTCGCGACCCAGGCCGCCCACCAGGTCATCGAGTCGTCCGTGGTGCTGAACATCGCCGAGGGAGTCCTTCGGATGATCCTGTTCCTCGGCTATCTCTTCGCCATCTCGTTCATGCCGGACATTCGCCGCGTGTTCATGTATCACGGCGCCGAGCACATGACCATCCACGCGTTCGAGCACGGGCAGGAGCTCGTGCCCGCGCGCGTCGAGCCGTACCCAACGGCGCACCCGCGCTGCGGTACCGCGTTCCTGCTCTTCGTGGTCGTCGTCTCGATCGCGCTATTCGCCTTTCTGCCGCGGACGAACATCTTCGTGGATCTGGTCGCTCGGCTCGCTCTGATCGTCCCGGTCGCCTCCATCTCGTATGAGGTCCTGCGCTTTGGCGCGGCACACGAGACCAATCCACTGATGCGCCTCTTCGTCGCGCCGGGACTGCTGCTACAGGGGATCACCACGCGGCGGCCGGAGCCGGGGATGATCGACGTCGCGATCGCCTCGCTTCAGGAGGCGCTCGCCGGTGACGCCGAGGCCGTCGCCGGCAAGCCGCAGACCACGTGAGCGAGACGCTCACACCCGGGCTGCGTCGTCGCCTCACGAAGGTCGAGGAGCGATATGACGAGCTCAGTCGTCTGATGAGCGACCCCGAGACGACGGCGAGCCACGAGCGCATCCGCGAAGTGGGCCAGGAGCTATCGCAGCTCACGCCGGTCGTCGACACCGTCCGCTCTCTGCGCGAAGCCGAGGCTCGCTTGGAAGAGGCGCGTCAGCTCGTCGACTCCGACGACGTCGACCTGCGCGATATCGCGCGCGAGGATCTCGCGAACGCGTCACGCCAGGTCGACGGATCGCTCGCCCGTCTTCGCGCCCAGCTCGTGCCACGCGACCCCCTTGATGAGAAGAACGTCATCGTGGAGATCCGGGCCGGAGAGGGCGGGGAAGAGGCCGCGCTCTTCGGACTCGATCTGTATCGGATGTACGCGCGCCATGCCGAGCGGCACCGCTGGAAGGTGGAGGTCCTCTCACAGAGTGACGCGGAGAAGGGTGGTTTCAAGGAGATCATCTTCCGCATCGCCGGCAAGGGCACATACAGCAAGCTCAAATTCGAATCTGGCGTCCATCGCGTTCAGCGCGTGCCCGCCACCGAAGCACAGGGTCGCATCCACACCTCGACCGCGACCGTGGCCGTCCTCCCCGAGGCGGAGGAGATCGACATCCAGATCCCCGACAGCGATCTCAAGATCGACGTGTACCGCGCGGGTGGCAAGGGCGGCCAGGGCGTGAACACGACCGACTCGGCGGTGCGGATCACCCACATCCCGAGCGGCGAGGTCGTCACGTGCCAGGACGAGCGGTCACAGCTGAAGAACAGGGCGAAGGCGATGGCCGTGCTGCGCGCGCGCCTTCTCGCGCGCGAGCAGGAGCGGCGTGAGCTCGAGACCGGTACGGCGCGCCGCGCGCAGATAGGCCGCGGCGAGCGCTCGGAGAAGATGCGCACCTACAACTTCCCGCAGGACCGTCTGACCGACAAGCGGCTCGGGTACAACCTGTCGAACCTCGAGCGGCGGATGGACGGCGACATCGACGACATGATCGACGCGCTCGCCGCGCAGGACGAGGCCGAACGCCTCTCCAGCCTCGAGGACGAGACGGCATAGGGCCGCCCGTTGTGCGTCACGCGATGCAGTGAAGCCTCGCGAATCATGAAATGATGTGGTGACCCCACACCGGAGGTCCTCTCATACCTGACGCCATCGTCGCCGAAGGCCTCGTCAAGGTCTATCGCTCCCGGAAGAGCGAAGTCCGCGCCCTCGATGGACTCGACCTCACGGTCGCGGAGGGGAGCGTCCTCGGACTGCTCGGCCCGAACGGCGCCGGCAAGACGACCGCGGTGCGCGTCTTCACCACTCTGCTGCGCCCGGACGCCGGACGCGCGACGGTCGGCGGATTCGACGTCGTCCATCAAGCGCAGGAGATACGCCACATCATGGGCCTGTCGGGCCAGTACGCCGCCGTCGACGAGAACCTCACCGGCCGCGAGAACCTTCAGCTGTTCGGCCGGCTCTATCAGCTCACCTGGGCCGAGGCGAGCCGGCGCGCCGCCGAGCTGCTGGAGCAGTTCGAGCTCGCGGATGCCGCCGACCGCACGGTGAAGACCTACTCCGGAGGCATGCGCCGCCGTCTGGATCTTGCGAGCGCGCTCAGCGGCCAGCCGCGGATCCTCTTTCTCGACGAACCCACGACCGGGCTCGACCCGCGCGGCCGTCTGGGGATGTGGGACATCATCCGCGGGCTCGTTCGCGAGGGCACGACGCTCCTCCTCACAACGCAGTACCTGGAGGAGGCCGACGAGCTGGCCGACAAGATCGCCGTCGTGGATCACGGCCGGATCATCGCGCGCGGCACCGCCGATGAGCTCAAGGCGAAGGTCGGCGGCGAGCGCATCGAGGTCGTGGTCGATCACCGCGAGGACATCCCGCGCGCGATCGAGCTCCTCACGCGCGCGACCGAGGGCGAGCACGCGCTCGATGACCACATGCGTCGGATCACCGTGCCCGCGCGTGGCGGCGCGCGCAGCCTGGTGCAGGTCGTCCGCGATCTCGACGAGGCGGGCATCGCCATCGATGACATCGCGCTGCGCCGACCGACGCTCGATGACGTGTTCCTCTCGCTGACCGGCCATTCCGCCGAGCTCGCAGCGCCCGGCGCGAAAGATGCGGTCAAGGCGGGAGCGGAGACGAAGACATGACGACCGCGACACGAGCGCGCCTCACCAACAGCGGCCTGCGTCAGGAAGTATCGGACGGGCTGATCATGACCTGGCGCAACCTCAAGCGCGTCCCGCGCATCCCTGAGCTCTGGATCTTCGCGATCCTGCAGTCGATCATGTTCGTGCTTCTTTTCGCGTACGTGTTCGGCGGCGCGATCCCGCTCCCGGGTGGCGGCTCGTACACGGAATACCTCATGCCCGGCATCTTCGCCCAGACGATCGTGTTCGCGGCCGCGACGACGGCCATCACGCTGACCTACGACCTGAGCAAGGGCATCATCGATCGCTTCCGCTCGTTGCCGATGGCGCGTTCTGCCGTTCTCAGCGGACGCACGTTCGCCGATGTCGTCTACAACGGCGGGATCCTGATCGTGCTCATGCTCACCGGCCTCGCGGTGGGCTGGCGCGTGCACACGGACGTTCTCTCATTCCTCGGGGGCGTCGGGCTGCTGATGCTCTTCGCGTTCGCGATGGCCTGGATGGGCGTGTGGCTCGGCCTCGCGGTGCAGACGCCGGAGGCCACACAGCAGCTCTCGTTCACCGTGCTCTTCCCGATCACCTTCCTGTCGAACGTCTTCGTCCCGACGCAAACGCTTCCCGACTGGCTTCGGCCCGTCGCCGAGTGGAATCCGGTGAGCGCGCTGACCGCGGCGACCCGGCAGCTGTGGGGCAACCCGAATCCCTTCGCCGCGTCAGGTTTCCCGGCGGAGCACCCGATCGAGCTCACGGTCATCTGGGTCGTCGTGCTGGTCGCGATCTTCGCTCCACTGGGCGTGCTCCGCTATCGCTCCATGAGCCGCTAGCCGTGGAGCGTCTCCGGTATGACGAGGACAGCGCGTTCACCCTGGCCGATGACGCCGCGACGCTCGCTCGGATCGTGCGCACGACCAGCGCCGACCGTCTGCGCGCCGCGCGCTTCGGTTACTGGACGGCGGTGGAGGTCATCGGACACATCGCCGACTCGGCCGAGATCTTTGCCGAGCGCGTACGACGCTGCATCGCGGAAGACCGTCCCACGCTGCCATCCTTCGACCAGGACGCGCTGGCCGCCGAGCGCCGCAACGCGGAACGGGACCCAATGGACCTGTCGCGGCGCGTGAGCGTCGCGCATGCGGAGATCGTGCGCCTGCTCGTGGGCGGGAGCGCCCGGTCGCGCCCGGGTATGCATGCCGAGCACGGCGAGCTCGACGCGGGCCACTTCGGCGCGTACCAGGCGCGCCACGGCCACGAGCACGCCGCGGAGCTCGCCGCCGCGTTCCCCCCGAGGGGGTAACGCCCGAGCGGCGCTTGGCTCGCTTTGTCGCTTGCTCACCGAGCGACAAACATCACACCCGCGGGCGGCCCGGGAACCTAACTCGTAGTCGTGGCGTAATACACGCATGACCGCCTCGCGCGAGCAGGCGCTCGCGCCGCTCTCGCGCGTCGATGCCGAGCGTCTCCTGCCGGAGCTCTCGACCGGACGCCAAACGCTCGAGCGCCGCGTGCTTCGCGCGCGATGTCTCAAGTACCTGGAGTCGTTCGATCTCGCGTGGGCCGAGCTGAACGCGGTGCTGCCGCTCGTGAAGGAACCGCTCCTGCTCGCCCGCGTCGCCGTCGATCTCCTCCATCTCTCCTACTACCTAGTGCGCCGGGAAGACTCCGTCCGCTTCGCCGCGATGGCAGAGGCGCCCGCGGCCAGAGACCCGCTGATCCTCGCCGAACTTCGGCTCGGATCCTCGATCGTCCACACCGCGGCGAACGACGTGCGCGAAGCGCTGCACGATGCACGCCGCGCCGCCGACGCGCTCGCGACCGCGCCGCGGGATCGGTCGCGAGATCTTGTCACGACGCGCGTCCAGCGTCAGCTCGCGCACCTGCTCTCGCACGCAGGTGACTACGTCGGAGCCGCAGCCGCGGCCGAGGCGACGGTGCGCAACGCGGCGCGCGTCGGGGACCCGGCCGAGGTCGCGTGGGCCACGTACACCGCGGGCTTCGTCGACTGGTTCGCAGGACGGCTCGACGCCGCGGTCGACGAGTTCACTCGTGCGGAGCTCGGCCTGCGCCAGTACGGCTCCTCGGTGTGGCGCCACACGCTCCTCTGTCTCGCGCGCGCCAAGCTCGAGCGCGGAGAGCTGAGCGAGGGCGAGCGGCTCGCGCGTCAGAGCGCGACCGGCGCCACCGAGGATCACGGACACATCGCGCTGCTGCGCGGCGAGGCCGAGGTCGCCGAGCTGATCCTGACGCGAGCGCCGAAGGGCCTCCCGGAGGACGAGCAGTTCCGCGACTTCGTTCGCGCGCTCGTCCGGGCGCAGCGCGGCGATCCGCGGACCGCGATACGGATGCTCGACGACACCGCGCGCGAGTTCGAGTCGCGCGGGATGGATCACTGGGCGATCGGCGCCGCCGTTCACGCCGCGTTCTGGCGGGAGACGGTCGTCCGTGGGGGCGGGACATCGCGCGTTGGTCACATCGTGCGCGACATCGCCGCGCGCGGCGGCGAGGGCTTTGCCTACTACCTGCCGGATGTCGCGGCCTGGCTCGGCCGCACGGCGGAACGTGACGGGCACTCGTTGGCACTCGCGCGCACCATCCGCGCCCGCGCCGAGGCGGCGCAGCGGCGCGCGAAGACGGAGGCCGGTGCGGCCGTGGGCGCATCGGCGCTCGACGAGGCGACGTTCGGGCTGCGGAGCATGGGACTCACCTGGCGAGAGATCGGCATCCTCCGCGACATGGAGCAGCTCTCGCGTGAGGGAAGGCGCCTCGATCGCGCCGCGCTGGCGGCCCGGCTCAAGATCTCGCCGAACACGCTGCGGGTGCACCTGACGCGCATCCGCGCGAAGCTCGACGTCGCCGACAAGCGCGGCGACGAAGTATTGCTGCAGGCCGCACTCACGCAGCAGCCGCGCTAGCGCCTCTGGCCTTGACTAGTCGAGAGTCACGCGTTCGTGCCACTTCGGGATATGCGTGTCGTACCCGAGCGCCCGGATCTTCGGCGCGATCGCGGCCTGCGCATCGGGGTCGCCGTGAACGGCGAACACCCGCCGGAGGCGGCGACCCTTCGCGAAGTTGCGGAGCCAACCGAGCAGCTCCGACTCGTCCGCGTGCGCCGAGAAGCCGCTGATCGAGCGGACCTGACACCGCACATCGTGCAGCACGCCGTCGATGCGCACCTGGCGCGCGCCCGACTGCAGGTGCGCGCCGGTCGTGCCTTGGCCCTGGTAGCCCACGAACAGGAGTACGGCCTGGGGGTCGTCGACCAGATTCCGAAAGTGATTGAGCACGCGACCGCCGGTCAGCATGCCGTTCGAGGCGATGATCATGTGCGGCCGCGGTGCGCTCGCGATCGCGCGTGACTTCTCGATGTCGTTCGCGACGACCGCTCCGGGATAGTCAAGTGGGTCATCGCGTTTCGCAAGCAGCGCGCGCATCTCCTCGTCGAAGTACTCCGGATGCCGGCGGTAGATGTCGGTGGCCTTGGAGGCCATCGGCGAGTCCAGGTAGAGCGGGAGGCGCGGGATCCGCTTCTCGTCCAGCAAGCGGTCCAGCTGCCACACGACTTCCTGCGTCCGTCCGATCGCGAACGACGGCACGAGCAGGACGCCGCGCGAGTCCGCGACGAGGCGCACGACCTCCGCGAGGAGCCGCGTGGCCTCCGCCTGCGGCTCGTGCTCGCGTCCGCCATACGTCGATTCGACGACCACGTAGTCCGCGTCGCTGACCGGCGTGGGATCCCGGATGATCGGCGTCCCAGGCCGCCCGAGGTCGCCCGAGAAGACGACCACGCGCTCGGTGTCGCCGTCGCTGACACGCAGCCGCACGATCGCGGATCCGAGGATGTGGCCGGCGTCGTACAGGGTCGCGCGCACACCCGGAGCGACCTGGATTTCCCGACCGTAGCCGACGGAGCGGAACTGGCGCAGCGCGGCCTGGGCGTCGGCTTCGGTGTACAGCGGCTCGTCGATGCTGGTCTCGATCTCCGGGAGCTGACTGCGGAGCACGACCTCGGGATCGCGCTCCTCCTCCGCGGCCTCACTGCTGGAGGCGGCTGCCTCGTCGCTCGCCAGCTGTAGGTCTCGTTCCGCGGCGCGATCCACGCGCGCCGCGCGGTCTGGATGCCGGCGCTCGAATCGGGCGTCGCGTTTGGCGGCCTCCACCTGGAGCTTCGCCGAGTCGAGCAGCACCAGCGTCGCCAGCTCGATGGTCCCCCCGGTGGCGAAGATCGGGGAGCGCATCCCGCGCGCCACCACGAGCGGGATCAAGCCGCAATGGTCGAGGTGCGCGTGCGTCAGCACGAGCGCGTCGATCTCCGCGGGGTCGTACGGGAAGGGGACGCGGTTGCGGATCGTCTCATGCGGGTTGCCCTGGAACATCCCGCAGTCGATGAGCACCTTCGCGCGCGAGGTCGTGAGGAGGAACTGCGAACCTGTGACCGTCGTGGCCGCTCCGAGGAACTGCAATTCCATCTTTGGCTATTGTGCGTGCGCATGTTCGGACCTGTCCTGCGCGGTGATCACGTCACGCTGCGTCCCGCGGACGACAGCGATCCGGCGCGCTTCGTTCCTTGGTTCGCCGACATGGAGGTAACGCGCTACCTGGGGCGGCGGATGGCCGTCGCGCACTACTACGAGGTCGACATGCTGAAGAAGCTCGGCGAGTCGAACGATGACGTGTGGTGGGTGATCGAGGCGGGTGGCGAGGCCATCGGCGCGACCGGCATCCACGGTATCGATTGGCTGAATGCGCATGCCACCACCGGGATCGTGATCGGCGCGAAGGAGCATTGGAGGAAGGGCTTTGCCACGGAAGCGATGCGTCTTCGGACTCGTTACGCGTTCCGCGAGCTGAATCTCCGCAAGCTCATGACCGAGGTCTTCGTCGCGAACGAAGCGAGCAGACGCGCGCTCGAGAAGAACGGCTATCGGACCATCGGCACGAGCCGAGATCATTTCTTCACGCGCGGGAAATGGCACGACGTCTGGCTCGGAGAAGTCCTGCGCGAGGATTGGGATCGCGCGCAGACGGCCTGACATGCCTCTGCGACCGATCGCGTCGGAGATCGTCTGCTAGCCTTCCGACCGGGCGGGTGAACGACCGGTGAAGCGCCTCGGATGTCTCCTCGTTCTCGTCCTGCTCGTCGCGGCAGGCGTGTACTTCTACCTGCCGCGCGGCTCGAATGCCGCCGCGGACAACGCCGCAACGGTGGCGGTCCTCAACACGACGATCGACGCGCAAAAGGGATCGGGCGATTTCGCGCCGGCACTCGACGGCGACGTCCTCAGCAACGGCGACTTCGTTCGCTCGAGCAAAGACGGCCGGGCGGTGCTCACGTTCTTCGACGGATCGACGCTCAGCGTGGACCCGGCCTCGCTGGTGAAGGTCCTCACGCTCGATCGGCTCGAGAACGGGGGCATCCAGCTCCTTGTGGAGCAGACGCTGGGCAGGTCGTGGGCGGCCGTGTCGAAGCTGAAGACCCCCGACTCGAAGTTCGAGATCAAGACGCCGACCTCGATCGCGGCCGTCCGCGGCACGGCGTTCGAGACGATGGTCACGCAGAACGCGGACGGCACGAACTCGGTGACCTACAAGGTCGACGACGGCGAGATCCTGGTCACGGCGAACGCGGGCGGGAGCGTGGCGGTGGGCGCGAACCAGCAGGTGACCATCGCCACCAACCAACCCGCCCCGGCGCAGGCGATACCCCAGGCACCCACGCCGCGCTTCGTCCTGACCGCATCGACCGGTCTCGAGTTCGCCCTGACCGCGTCGACCGGCGCGACGTGCGGCAACGGTCGCAACAAGCAGGAGATCTTCGGCTGCGTCGCGAGAGGCAACATCGTCACGCTGCGCGAGCCGCCGGCCGGCCGTTACGCCCTCATGCTCACCACGACGGCGGGTGCCCCGACCGCAACGCTGACGGTCGACGCCTTCCGTGGCACGACCCGCGAGGCGACGCGCTCGTTCACGGGCAACCTGGGCGCTACCGACATCGTGCGTTCCGGATTCACCTACGCCGCCGGAACTCCCCAGACGATCTCGGACTTCGAGCCCGCAGAGGTGGTGACGAGCATCTGCAGCGCGCTGTCCACCGGACGTGTGTTCGCGAGCGGGACGGTGCAGGACCGGTACGCGCAGCTGCGCACGTTCGCGGAGACCAATCGGAATCAGCCGGTCTCGTTCGTTGTGACCGATGCAGACCTGACGAGCGCAGGCGAGGCCAGCGTGCCGAGCGACGTGCCTGCGGCGGTGACCGATCTCCGCGCCGCGATCGACTCCGCGGGCGTGCATCTGGCGGCGGGGGTCAGCGCTTCGGTGATCACGATCAGCGCCGCGATGGACATCAGCGTGGGCGCGGTCGATGGGAAGCTCGTGATGCGCGTCCGCAGCCTGACCGCGGCTCCGTTGCCGGCGGGGCTGCTCGACGGCCTCCGCGGCGCGGTCGAGAAGAGCCTCAACGACTTCTCCGCCGGATTCCCATTCACCGTGCGCCAGGTCGCGATGCGAGCGGGATGCCTCAGCATCATGGGGACGACGCCCTAGCCACGGCCTCACCCGCGAGGCGCGCGCCCACGTCCTAGCATCGCCAGTAGTGGATCCCACGCTCGACACCCTCGTCCAGGGCGCCATGAAGCGCTTTCACGTGCCCGGCGTCGCGATCGGCATGCTGCGCGCCGACAACATCGACGTGGCGACGTTTGGCGTCACGAGCGTCGACCATCCACTGCCCGTCGACGGCGACACGCTGTTCCAGATCGCATCGGTGACCAAGACCATGACCGCGACGGTGATCATGCGGCTCGTCGAGCGCGGCGGTCTCGACCTCGACGCACCGGTCCGCCGATATATCCCGGCGTTCCGCCTCCGTGACCCCGCGGCACAGGAGCGCGCGACGGTCCGCCACCTCGTCACGCACACCGGAGGCTGGCTCGGCGACTGCTTCGCCGACTACGGGAGCGGCGACGATGCGCTCGAGCGATACGTCGCGGCGATGGCCGAGCTAGAGCAGATCACGCCGCTGGGGGAGATCTGGCACTACTCGAACTCGAGCTTCGCGCTGCTCGGACGTCTCATCGAGGTCGTGACCGGCAAGAGCTACGAGGAAGCCACGCGCGACCTGCTCTTCCGCCCGCTGGGCATGACGCGATCGTGCTTCTCCGCGGCCGAGGCCATCACGCACCGGGTGGCGATCGGCCACGTGATCGTGGACGAGAAGCCAACGGTCGCGCGGCCATGGGCGTTCCCGCGCGCGACGACAGCGGTCGGGGGCGTCGTCTCGAGCGCCAACGACCTCATGCGGTACGCCCGGTTCCACCTCGGAGATGGGACGACGCCCGACGGCGCGCGTCTCCTGTCGCGCGCGTCGCTCGACCTCATGCGCACGCCGCTCGCGGACGCGGATCTCGACCGCAAGGTCGGCGTCTCGTGGTTCGTCCGCAGCGTCGGAGACGTCCGGCTGCAGTACCACGGCGGCGTCGCGATCGGGCAGCAGGGCGTGCTCATGCTCGCTCCGGACCGCGGCGAGGCCTTGACCGTGCAGACGAACTCCGCGCGAGGCGGGCTGCTCCATCAGGACGTCACCACCTGGTGGCTGCGACAGCGGCTCGATCTCAAGGTGCCGGAGCCCGTCTACATCGAGCTCGACCGCACGCGCTACACGGAGTACGCGGACCGGTATCTCGCGGAGCTTTCCGATGCGGAGCTCGAGCTCTCGGACACTGGCATGGTCTATCGCTCGTTCTCGCACAATCGGCTCAACGTCCAGCCGAGACCGCCGGACCCGCCGCCGTCGCGCGTCGCGTTCACCAGCGACGCGCGATTCACACTGCTCGATGGCCCGCTCAAGGACACGCGCGGCGAGTTCCTCCGCGGGCCGGATGGACGCGTGCGCTACATGCGCGTCGGGGGCCGCGTGTACCGACGCACCCGGAGCTAGGGCGGTGCATCAGTACCTCGAGATCCTGCGCAAGGCCTTGGACCACGGCGTCGACCGCGACGACCGCACCGGCACCGGGACGCGCGCGATCTTCGGTGAGGTCATGCGCTTCCGGATGCGCGAAGGATTCCCCGCGATCACCACGAAGCGACTCGCGTTCCGCTCGGTCCTGGCCGAGCTGCTCTGGTTCATCGCCGGCAGCTCCGATGTGAACGAGCTCCATGCGCTCGGAACTCACATCTGGGACGGCAACACGTACGCGCCGTATTGGACACCGAAGGCGCGCTTCGAGGGCGACGCCGGACGCAACTACGGACAGCAGTGGCGCGACTGGATCGCACCGAACGGCGACCGGGTCGATCAGCTGCGCGACGTGATCGCCGCGATCGGCGAGACACCGTCGAGCCGGCGTCACGTGGTGACCGCCTGGAACCCGGCCGAGCTCGACCAGACCAGCCTGCCCGCGTGTCATGCGTTCTTCCAGTTCTTCGTCGCCCCCGGCGCCGGCCCGATGGACGAGGCGAGGCTCAGCGTCATGATGTACCAGCGCTCGTGCGACCTCTTCCTCGGCGTGCCGTTCAACATGGCGCAGTACGCGGTCCTGCTGCATCTCGTCGCGCAGTTCACCGGCCTTGTGCCGGATGAGTTCGTCCACGTCCTTGCGGACGCGCACATCTATCGCGATCACATGGATGGCGTGCGGCAGCAGCTCGCGCGAGCGCCGTACCCTTCGCCGCGGCTCGCGCTCGACCCGAGCCTCCGGGGCCTGGACGACGTCGTCGCTCGCTATCGCGAGCTCGTGGCACGCGCCCGCGCTGGCGAGAAGCCCGGGCCGATGCTCGACTCCATCGCGCGCCTCGAGCAGTACCAGTTCCATCCGCCGATCGAAGCGAAGATGGCGGTATGACCCGGATCGCGTTCGTGGTCGCGCGCGATCGTCGTGGCGTCATCGGCAAGGATGGCAAGCTCCCCTGGCGGCTCCCCGACGACATGAAGCATGTGCGGGCGCTGACGGTGGGAAAGCCGCTGATCATGGGTCGCCGGACGTACGAGTCCATCGGCCGTGCGCTGCCTGACCGGACGAACATCGTCCTCACCCGCGATCCCGCCTTTCGCGCCGAAGGCGTGAAGGTCGCGCGCACCGCCGATGACGCGCTCGCGATCGCCGGCGACGCCCCCGAGATCATCGTCTTCGGCGGTGCCGAAGTATTCCGCCACTTCCTGCCCATGGCAGAACGCATCTACCTCACCGAGGTCGACGCGGACGTCGGCGGTGACACGTACTTCGACTTCGGTGGGGCGGACTGGCGCGTCCTCGAGAACACCGCGCATACCGCGGACGAGCGGCACGCGTACCCGTTCCGCTTCATAACGCTCGAGCGCATCCGCGAGGCGTAGTGGCGTGACCGGCGCAACGGGCGCGGGATTCATCTGGGACCCGCGTGTCGCGGCGCATGTCTATCGCGACGACCATCCGCTCAAGCCGCAGCGTCTTGTCGCCGTTCACGAGACTCTCGAACGGCTGGGCGCCTTCCGACGTCCGGGTGCGCGGGTGCTCGCGCCGCGCCCGGCCACCCGCGAAGAGATCGAGCGCATCCACGACAGCGAATACGTCGAGGCCGTGATGCGGGCGTCCCGCGACCCCGACGACGACTACATCGAGTGGGGCCTGTCCGAGTGGGGTGATACGCCGCCGTTCGCCGGGATGCACGAGGTGTCTCTTCTCACGACCGGCGGCACGCTCGCCGCGATGGAGGAGGTCCTCTCTTCACGGCTGCGAGTCGCGTTCAACGGCTCGGGCGGGCTGCATCACGCGATGCGACGGCGCGCAGCGGGGTTCTGCATCTACAACGACCCGGCGATCGTCTGCGGTCTCCTCGCCGATCGTGGCATGAGGGTCGCCTACGTCGATATCGACGCGCATCACGGAGACGGCGTTCAGGCCGCGTTCTACGAGACCGACCAGGTGCTCACGATCTCGCTGCACGAGACCGGACACTCGCTCTACCCGGGCACCGGCTTCGCACACGAACGCGGCCGTGGCAGAGGTGCGGGGTACAGCATCAATGTCGCGCTGCCCCCGTACACGGACGGCGCCGCGTACGTGCGGGCCTTCGACGCGGTCGTGCCTCCGCTCCTGGAGCGCTACCGTCCTGACGTGCTGGTGACGCAGCAGGGGATCGATTCGCATTTCGACGATCCGTTGACGCACCTCATGGTGTCCACGCAGGCGCGCGAGCACGTCGTGCGGCAATTCGCGAGGACGAAGTGGCCGTGGGTCGCGATGGGCGGGGGCGGGTACTCGCTCGACGCGGTGCGCCGCTCGTGGTCGATGGAGTTCCTGATCATGCTCGGGGCGCCGGTCCCCGCAGAGCTCCACGATGTCGACCCGCCGGAGTGGACCGGAGATCGGCGGACGCACGTCGACGCGTCCGTCGACGCCGCGACGTTGGACGCGCTCGGTGCGGCATGGACCTGAGCCGGGAGCCGATCGTCGCGCTCGGGCGCTCGCCGAGCGCCGGCACGCCGATCGTGCTCGCGCGCGGCCGGCTGCTCTCGGCGGTGCTGCTCGTGCTCGCGGCGACGCTCGTATCGGCCCTCGGCGCCGTGCGCGTATCGGGCGAGACTTATCTCGATGACCTCTTCTTCGGCGCGACGCGCCACCCTCTCATCACCGCGATGCTGGAGACGCTCGGCACCGAGCGCACGGCGGTCGTGATCTACCTCGTGCAGCGCTCGTTCGATGCCGTCCTCGTCGCGACCGCGGTGACGCCGATGTTCGTGTGGCTCCTCGGCTCGAGCGCGGTCCAGGCCTCCGCGAGGCTGGCCGGGATCCGCCGTCCGTATCTCCCGCTGCTCATGTTCTTCGGCTACGCCGCGGCCCTCGCGCTGATCCCGGCGAACGCGGCGACCCTGGCTCTTGGAACAGGAGCCACCGTGGGCGCCCAGGTCGCGCAGCTCATCGGCCTCGCGTGCCTGGTGTGGCTCGGCGTTCTCGCGTACCGCGGCGTGCGTGCGTACTACGACGTCGACAACGCTCGCGCCACGCGGATCCTCGTCGTCGCCCTCGTGCTCTTCTACCTCGTGCCGCTCATCGTCATCATCGGCGCGGCCGTCTCGATCATCGTTGCCGCCGTCATCCTCGGGTACTTCTAGTGCGCCGCGCCGCGGCGGTGATCACCCTTCGCTGCCCGCGATGCTTGAAAGGCCGCGTCTGGCGGCGCTTCGTCTCGATGAATCCGGCCTGCCCGGTCTGCGGCTTCGCATTCGACCGCGAGTCCGGGTATTTCGCGGGCGCCATGGTCGTCAGCTACGCCATCGCCGTACCGATCCTCGCCGCGATCGTCCTCAGCCTGATCATCATCGGCCGACTCGATCCGGTGATCGCGCTCATCATCGGCAACACCTCGTACCTCGCGCTCGTGCCCTTCATCTTCCGGTACTCGCGCGTGGTCTGGCTGCACCTCGACTGGCTCATCGATCCCGCCGATGAGCAGTGATCTATGTCCCGGGCGGGCCCTGCGAAGGGAGGCAGGGACCGTGCCAAGCGGCTAACCTGCCGGGCGTGGAAGCATTCCCTTTTCGCTACCGGCAGCGCGTGCGCTTCAGCGAAACGGACATGCAGAACGTCGTCTACTACGCGAACTATCTCGTCTACGCCGAGGTGGGACGGAGCGCATACCTTCGCGAGCTGGGATTGGTCTACGGCGATCTCGTCGCCAAGGGTCTGGACTTCACGATCGGCGAGGTCGGCGTCCGGTACCGCGCGCCGCTGCGATTTGACGACGAGTTCGACATCAACGTCCGCGTGGCCCAGATCCGCCACTCCTCGTGGACGTTCGAGTACTCGGTCGATCGCGCCGACGGGCTCCACTGCGTCGATATGACCACTGTTCAGGTGATGATCGACCGTTCCACGCTGCGCGCGACGCGCATTCCCGAGGACCTTCGCGAGACCCTGGAGAGGGCTAAGGAGGTCGAGGGCGCTCGACCCGCCCGTTAGAGATGGACCCCCAGCTGCCCGAAGAGATCCGGCTCCTTCAGCGCACGATCCGCGGATTCGTCGACGATGTCCTCGCGCCGCGCGCGAAAGAGATCGAGGACAACGACGAGATCCCGCGCGCCCTGATCACGAAGATGGGCGAGGCCGGACTCTTTGGGCTCGGCCATCCCGAGGAGCTGGGTGGTCAGGGGTTCGGCAAGCTCGGCTACTGCGTCGCGGTCGAGCAGCTCGCGAGCGTGAACGCGTCGCTGTGGAACGTCATCGGTGGATCCGCTGGTCTGTGCGGTACCGCGATCTCTGTTGGCGGGCCGGACGACGTGCGGCGGCGATACCTTCCGGATCTCTTCAGCGGTCGAAAGGTCGGCGCCTACGCGCTCTCGGAGCCGGGTGCGGGCAGCGACGCCGGGAGCCTGAAGACGACGGCGCGCCGCGACGGAGAGAAGTACGTCATCGACGGAGCGAAGACCTTCATCACGAACGCGCCGATCGCGGACGTGTTCGTCATCTTCGCGAACGCGGATCCATCCACCGGCTCGAAGGGCATCACCGCCTTCGTCGTCGATCGAGGCGCGAAAGGACTCGAGATCGGTCCGGACGACGAGAAGATGGGACTGCACGGATCGACGACCGCGCAGCTGTACTTCAGCGGCCTCCGCGTCGACGCCACGCAGCTCGTCGGCGGCGAAGGCGATGGATTCAAGATCGCGCTGCGCACCCTCGACTTCGGGCGGCTTGGGCTCGCGGCTCACTCGGTCGGCGCCGCGCAGCGGCTGCTCGAGGCGTGCGTCGAACACGCGAAGGCGCGGGTGCAGTTCGCCAAGCCGATCGGCGCCAACCAGGCGATCCAGTGGATGCTCGCGGACGCCGCGACCGAGATCCACGCTGCGCGCCTGATGGTTTACGACGCTGCGTCGCGCGCCGACCGTGGCGAGCGCATCACGGATCGCGCGGCGATGGCCAAGCTCTTCGCGACCGAGATGCTCGGCCGGGTCGCCGACGCGGCCGTCCAGATCCACGGCGGCATGGGCTACATGCGGGAGCTCTGGATCGAGCGTGCGTACCGCGATGCCCGTATCACGCGTATCTACGAGGGCACGAGCGAGATCCAGCGCGTCGTGATCGCTGGCGCGCTGTTAGCGGACACCTAGCGGCCGGGCGACGACCGGTGCATGTGGATAACCCAGTCGATCCGGTGGATAACCCCCGCGCCGGCGCGTGCAAGTGGCCAAAACTGTGGACAAGTGGGCTGTGCTGAGAGCGGTCACGCCCGGGGGCCACCCGGTGATCACCGTGTCGTGGCTCGTCGGTCTGGTCGTGCTCGCCGGTGCCCTGGTCGCCCTGGCCCTCGGCGCAGGTCTCCCGTCGCTGGTGATCGTGCTCGGCGCGACGGTGGCGCTCATAGGCGCGTCCGTCGCGTACGAGCTTCGGCTGCGCCGTTTCAGCGCCACCCTCGTCGCGGTCGAGGAGGCGCTCGACGCCGGTGATCTGCCGCGCGCGCGCGAGACGATGGCGCCCCTGCTCGCCCGATTCCATACCTTCCCTCTCGTCCAGGAGGTCGCCGCCGACGTCCTGTACGCCGCGGGGGATCCACTCTCCGCCGCATCGCTCTGGGAGTCCGCGATGAAGCGGCTTGGCGCTCCGCGGATCGCGCCACGACTGGTCGCGGCGTACGCCGCGCTCAATCGCGGCGGCGACGCGCGTCGCGTTGCGGCCCTCGTGCCGGAAGACCGGCTCGCCAGCCTGGCCCTCTCATGGAGCGAGCTTGTCGCGACCGGTGGAGACCGCGACCGCGGCACCGCACTCGCCGACTCGCTCATCGGCGACGTCGAGCGCAGCGAGAACGCGACGGTCGCGGCGATGACAGCGGCGGTCGCCGCGATCGCGGCGGCGCGGCGGGGCGACCGTGCCGGCGTTCACGCACGGCTTGCGGCGATGCGCCGCGCGACGCCGACGCCGCACGACGCCGCCTTCCTTGGCTATCTCGCCGGCGTCGCGCTGCGTGAGGTGGGGGATATCGAGGAGGCGCGCCGCGAGTTCAGCGCCGCCGTCGAACGCTCACCGGAGTCCATCGGCGGCGCACTTGCGCGCCGCGAGCGCGCGCATCTTCCGACCTAGCCCTGCTCGTGGACGGCTCGGTCCCGGCTATGTACCGGAGTCGGGCGGCTCCTCGAACTCTTCGTCCCAGCCTTCGGCGGACTCGAGCTCCTCGGCGTAGCGCTCGGGCTCGAGGCCGAGGCTCTCGAGCACCGCGATGAGGCCGTTGCGCTGCTCGGGCGGCGTCGTACGGATCCACCCGCGCACGACATCGTCCACCTCGACCTCGCTCCCGCCGCGCTGCTCGGCGGCCGCCTCGCTCTCGTCGCGCGCGGACGCGCCCGCGAGCTCGCGCAGGGTCTCCGGCACCATCC
>JANNHF010000001.1:0-2292 GCA_031404235.1 Chloroflexota bacterium | reverse complement strand
GGCAATTCCGCATCCTGCACGTCGTTGGTCGTCGTGCCGCTCCACAACTCACGCTAGAGATTGCGCTTGGCGCAACGAAAGAAGACCGGTCCGCGCGGGCGGGCCGGTCCTTCTTTGTTAGAGGACTCTCAGAGCAAGTCGCGACAAGACGACGGCTACTTCTTCAGCTCGCTCGACAGCTCCTTGAAGATCTTGAGGTCGACCGCCTTGAGCAGGTCATCGGTGCTCACCGTGAGCAAACCCACATCTCTGAGCAGGGGCGCGTAGAAGCGGATGGCCTTGTCGAGGTCGTAGGCCCGCCAGTCGAGTGGCACCATGTTCGCCGCCTCGCGCACATTGGCGAGCGCAGCCGCTCCTCCGAAGAGCCCCTTGTCCGTCGCGAGCTTCGCCGCGTCAGCGCGATCGGCGGGGAGCGCGTCCGCTGTGCGGTAGATCGCACGCATCGCACGTTTTGCGGCGATCGGGTTCGTGCGATACCAGGGCTCGCTCGCGATGATGAAGCAGCAGTTGTTGCTCTTCCATGGCTCGTCCATGACTTGCGAGTAAATGGCCTTTCCCTTGTTCGCGGGGTTCGCCTTGAGCGCAGCGGCTCCGGTCGTGGCCACGAACACCGCGTCGCTCTTGCCCTCGAGGTAAAGCTTCAGAGTGTCGGCGTCGGCCTGGACGACGAAGTTCACGTCCTTCGGGTCGACCCCGGCCTGCTTAAGTGCCATCGCGATATAGGTGTATGGCAGGTTCGTCAGGGCCTTGGAGGTTACGGTGATGCTGCGCCCCTTGAGGTCCTTCACCGATGCAATGCCAGGCTGCGCCCAGATCTCAACGCATCCGGGGTGGAGCCCACCGAGCGAGACGACCTTCGGGCCGCTCTCGACCGAGCTGAAGAACGCCTGCGGGAATGCGTTTCCAATGTGGGCGTTCCCTGCCGTGATTGCCGCAAGTGTGCCCATGTCGCTGAACTGCACGTCGGTGAAACCTTCCTCGCGGAGGAAGCGCTCGGCCCCGAAGATCGCGCTGTCGCATGCCCCAGCCGTAAGCCGGATCGAGGTCGTCTCGGGCGGCGGTAGCGTGGGAGCCGTCGTGGCAGCGGTCGTTGGAGCTGCTGTCGCAGCAGGCGCGCTCGCCGGAGCGCACGCAGCGAGGAATGGTCCTGCGGTGAGTGCGGCGGCTGCGCCAGCTCCGCGGCGGAGTACCTGACGTCGTGTGAGCATCGAGAGTTCCTCCCTGCGCTGCGCGCCGGCGCCACACCGGCTACGTCCCAGCCGGGAGACTACGCCACTCCACCGATAGAAACGAGGGCCAGATGTTTACGGCCCCCGTTTCGTCAGCCACGCATGCGAACGATTACGCGGTCTTGGCTTCCTCGTGCAGCGGCTTCGCCTTCTTGTCGATCTTGAGGATGGCCAGGTCTTTCGCCGGCACGGTAAAGGGGATCACGCCCGGGATCAGCCAGTCCGTCCACATCTTGTCGACCTGCGCCTGGAAGTGCTCGACGTCCTCGTCGATGAAGTGCGCGAAGCGACCCTGCCGCTTCAGGTATTCGTAGACCGGCTTGCGCTTCTTGCGGCCCTCGGCGATCTGCCGGCTCGGGCCGGTGAGGTTGCAGACGCCGTCGATCACCTCGTAGAGCGGCCAGATGCCCGTCTCGACCGCGAGGTGGCCGAGCTCCTGGCTGTACTGCGGGTGGTAGTCCCAGCCCTTCGGGCACGGGTCGAGCGTGTGGACGAACGTGGGTCCGCCGAGCTCGAGAGCTTTGCGGATCTTGTTCATCAGGTCCACCGCGTACGCCGCGCACCCTGCCGCGATGTAGCGGGACTCGGGGTGGCCGGCGGCCATCATGCCGGGCATGTTCTTCTTCCAGCGCGTGTGCATGAGCCGCTTGCTGGTGCCACTCGGTGAGAACGTGGTGACCGCGCCGTAGGGCGTCTGGCTGGAGAGCTGGATGTCGGTGTTCGCGTACGACTCGTTGTCGTACAGGAGCACGAGGCAGTCGTACTCCTTGTGGGTCAGCGTGGCGGAGATGGCGCCGATGCCCATGTCCGCGCCCCCGCCGTCACCGCAGAACGCGATGACGTTGATCTTCTCGTTCTTCAGCTTGCCCTTGCGCATGAGCACCTTGAGACCGGCGGCGGTGCCGAGCGCGGCCGAGCCGGCTGCGCCGAGCTGGGTGTGCATCCACGGCACGACCCACGGTGTCGTGTAGTACGTCGTGTTCGCGACGTACATGCAGCCGGTCGAGCCGAGCACGATCGTGCGCGGACCCGACGCCTTGACCATGTGTCGCATCACGAGCGC